>NC_004193.1:1385419-1706149 GCF_000011245.1 Oceanobacillus iheyensis HTE831 | reverse complement strand
TTGCCAAAAATGGGTCCCCCGCACTGCACAATACTAAAGCAACAGTTTCAGCGACTAAAAAGGCGTCATATTTGGTTTTAATATTGAATTTACTCTTGAATAATAATAATGTCAATCCACTTTTAAATACACAGATAATTCTAATATAATAACCTTTCATGGCTTACATCGATTACTATATATATAATAAGTGGAATTAAAATCAAAAGCATCTACGATTCTACTTTATCTATAATATTTTTTAAATAGATTATTTACTACTTTTGCAAAACCATAGAAAAAAGATAGAAAAAAGAAAATGGATTAGACTCTTTATTTATGAAGAATAAATTGGTGAACCCCCGATTATTAGGAGGTTCACCAGGATATACGAAGTTATTTTAGAAGCAGTTCTTAATCATACAATATTAGTATGGAGTAAATAATTTTGTATAGTTATGATGATATTTCATATAAAGGTTTAATGTTTCTTATTAATGTAGATCGTCTAACTCGATTGTCAACGCATGACTTAGATATATTGCTTATCTTTTAAATAATGAATGATGGTTTGAACGGATTCCTCTATTGATTGGTTTTCCGTATCGATTACAATTTCCGGATGAAGTGGTTCTTCATACGGCGCATCAATTCCAGTGAAATTATTAATTTCTCCCAATCGAGCTTTTTTGTACAAGCCCTTTGGATCTCTTGCTTCACACATATCCAGACTGCACTTCACGTAAATCTCAATGAATTCATCTTGCGCAAGAGTTGCTCTCACATGATCCCTGTCTTCTTGGTAAGGGGAGATAAATGCTGTCAGTGTAATTAAGCCCGCATCAACCATCAGTTTGGAAACTTCTCCTATACGACGAATATTCTCTTCCCGATCTTCTGGACTAAATCCAAGATTCTTATTCAACCCATGTCGAACATTATCCCCATCAAGATGATAGGTGTGTGTCTCAAGCGAAAACAATTCTTTTTCCAATGCTGAAGATAAGGTTGATTTACCAGACCCCGATAATCCAGTAAACCACAATACAGCACTTTTATGGTTATTCAAATGTTGTCTATCTGCTTTCTTTACACTGGTTTTTTGCCATACGATATTCGTAGATTTATTCATGTTTTCCCCTCCTAATACCACCAGTAACTGACAATGCTAACAGTCAATACCATCACTATCAGACTTAATGGTGTCCCTATTTTTACATAATCTATAAACTTGTAACCCCCTGGACCATATACAATCATATTTGTTTGATAGCCAATTGGAGTGATGAAACTGGCAGAAGCAGCGATGGCGATTATTACTGCAAACCCCATTGGTTCAACATGAAGATTCCTTGCCATTTCCATTCCAACAGGAAACATCAATACTGCTGCCGCGCTATTCGTAATTATTTCTGTGAAAATATTAGTCAAAATATAAATCAATAGTAAGAGAATTACCAAACCAGCTGGCTTTCCCAACATCAATATGCCTTTTGCAATATATTCAGCTAACCCTGTTTTAGTAATGGCCAAACCGATACCGAATGAGCTTGCAATCAAAAGTAATACGTCGAAATGTATATATTTCTTTGCTTCCCCCGGTTTTATTACCTTGAACAGTAGTAATAAAACAACTGCCATCGTCATCGCTTTAAACATGGTGAATACACCTAACGTTACAAGTGCTATCATCCCAAAAAACAGGATAATAGTGAACCAACCTTTAATAGGGTCTATCCTTAACGTTTCAGTAGTATCCGGAGAAGTTAAGATATAGAAGTCTTTCGAATGTTTATACTTTCTAACAAAATCTTTGTCAGCTAGAAGTAATAACGTATCTCCTGGTTTTAGAACAATGTCTCCAATTTTGCTTGCGATTCGCTCACTTTCTCGGTGAACAGCTATCACACCTGCCTCAAATTTCGAGCGAAACTTTAATTGTTTGATCGTTTTTGATTGCAACGAAGACTGATGTGCTATAACAACTTCTACAATCTCGGAATTACCATTTTTCAGTTCTCTAAGTTCCAAATCTGTCCCTGTTCGTAATGTTAAACCTTTTGTCATTTGGACATCTCTAAGCGTCTCGATCAATCCAGTAAAAATTAATCGGTCAGCTGTCTGGATTATTGTAGTTGGTCTGACAGGAGAAATCCGTTCTTTATCTCTAATAATTTCAATTAAATATAATCCCTTCAAATTTCGTAATCCAGCATTTTTTATACTTTGATTGGCGTATGGGAAAGACTGATCCACAATCAGTTCTGCCAAATATTCACGTGGATCCTCATCAATTTGTTGTTGAAGGCCTTTATTCTCCGGAAGAAGTTTGGAACCAATCGTAAAAATATAGATAAGACCAACTATAGTAATCGGTATACCGACAATTGCCAGCTGAAATAAAGTAAAACCACCATAACCATAATCGATTAGCATTCCGTGAACTACCAAATTGGTAGACGTTCCAAGAACAGTAATGGTTCCACCTAGTATTGTCACGTAAGAAAGGGGGATCAAAAACTTCGAAGGTGCAATACCCCTTTCTTCACACCAGCCTTTAACGATCGGCATAAATGTTACGACAATAGGTGTATTATTGAGAAATCCTGATAGAAGTGATACAGGAATGAAAAAGCGTGCCACAGAATCTATCATTCTATGGCTTCCTGCCATCCATGATTTCATAATATCTTCAAGTATCCCACTTTTCTTTACTGCTCCTGCCACAACAAATAGGAGACCAACAGTAATCATCCCTTCATTGGAAAAGCCGCTTAGAGCTTCAGAGGGATTAAGAATGCCCGTTATCAGGAAAACAGTAAGTACCGTGAACACAACAATCGATGGACTTGCCACTTCAAAAAGCAATGCTCCCAACATGGCAATAACCATAAGGAGTACGAATATCATTTCTGCTGACACGGGAAACACCCTTTAATTTGTATTGTTCTTGCTCAATCCTTTCATCAGTACAGAGGCAACCTCTGGTCTGGAAAATTCTTTGGGTAGCTGCTCACCGTTGCGAAGCTTCTCACGGACCTTGGTACCACTTAAATGAACGTGGAACTCTTTTCCGTGTGGACACGTTTTTTCAGTGCCCATATTCTCGCATTTGGTACAAAAAAATGCATGTTCAAATTTAAATATCTGTATACCAAGTTTTTCTTCATACTGGGATATCAAATCTTGCGCTTCATAAGTGCCGTAGTAATCCCCTACACCAGCATGATCTCGACCAACTATAAAGTGTGTGCATCCATAGTTTTTTCGGACAATCGCATGGAGAATTGCTTCCTTTGGTCCGGCATATCGCATTGCCGCTGGATAAATAACAAGTCTTGCTCGGTTCTCGGGATAATAATTTTTAAGAATAACCTGATAGCTTTCCATACGTATTTCCGCAGAAATGTCATCTGATTTTGTTTCACCCACCAATGGATTCAATAACAATCCATCCACAGATTCTAAAGCACTTTTCTGAATGTATTCATGGGCACGATGAACCGGGTTCCGTGTTTGGAAGCCAACAATTGTTTTCCATCCTAGTTCAGCAAACATTTTCCTTGTTTCTTTCGGATCATAATAAAACTTTTCGAAATTGTCGTGACTTGGTCGATTCAACATGAAAATCGGTCCAGCTAAATACACATCTCCTTTTTCGTACAGTTTTTTAACACCAGGATGCGCAGCATCAGTAGTGCCATAGACAAGACTTGCTTCTTTTTCCTTCTCATAGGTATACTTTTCTTCCAACTCAAGCACACCATATAAAATATCGTCCTCTCCAAACAGAGCAATCGATGTACCAATATCATAGGAATCTGCTTGCTCTTTATTTACTGCCAATGTAATAGGAATGCTCCAAACTGTTCCATCTTTTAAACAAACATTTTCAATGACGCTTTGATAATCTTCCTCCCCCATGAATCCGGTTAACGGGCTAAAACCACCATTAGCAATAAGTTCTAAATCCGACAAACTCCATGCGTCTAATTTTAAAGCGAGCAACGATTTTGATTTATGTAGGTATGACTCTTTTCGATCTCCTGTTAATTCCCTATCGATGAGCTCACCACCATGAGGCAGAATATTCTCCTGTTCTTTCATTTCTACAGAACTCAAATGCAAAACCTCCATCATTTTATTAATTAGTATTTTTTAAAAGATAATCCCTAAGTTCGATTACCATAGCACCCATCTTTTGATTTGCAGGTTGAACCACTCGGCTAACACCATATTGATTCAGCTGATTGGCGGTTACTTTTCCAACTGCTACAGCCGTTACATGTTTATTAAAGGCTTCTGTCAATAACGCTGTATCAGACGCCATTTGAAATAAGTTTTTGACCTGGGTTTTACTCGTGAAAATTACGGCTTCGAGATTTTGCTCGACTATATTTGACTCCAATTTAGCTATCGTTTCTTTATCTGGATTTCTGTAACGATATGGCTTTGACATATATACATTACAGCCTAGATTTTCAAGTTTTTCTTTTAATACAATATCGTCCTCATTATATGTCTGCAAAAAAACTGTCTTGGAATTCCCTCCTATTACTGATTGCAAGGAATATAGTAGATTTTGCATCGTTCCATCTGTTGAAACAACCTTCGCATCCAGGGAATGACGCTTCAGCCATTTCTCCGTTTTACTACCACGTATAGCCAACGGAATACTACTGAGCTTCGAGATAAATTCAGGGAAACGACTGACACGCAATGAAGCTTCTTCCAATGTTGAAGCTCCTATACCGGTAGTCAACACAACAAAGTCAAAAGCGTTGTCAATCAGTTCAAAGACATCATGTTCACTCGTTTCATTATTTAAAATCTGTTCTCCTTGAATGGAAAATACTATAGGAGTTCCACCAATCTTTTTAACAAGCGCTGCGATTTCATCTGATCTTCGGCTCGCTGCGATGCCAATTCTTTTAGCTTCCTTCTCCATCAATCTGATTCACTCTTTCTATCATTTTTCTTGAACCATTCAATAAACCTTCTCTGCCTATCTTTGTCTAAATATTCCTCCGACAAAAGCTCTTTCAATAGCAACTTCTGCTGAAATTTATCTAATAGAGATTTCTTAATAAGCTGTCGGCATTCAGATAAAAAATGGATATAATCTCCGTAGTCTTCAGGATATAAACGTTCAAGCTCTTCTTTCATTTTGACCGCGAATTGCGGGCTTGCTCCATTCGTCGATACACTAACAGAGAGATGTCCTCTTCTAAAATAAGTTGGAAAAGCAACATTTCCTTTTTCCACTTCTGCTGCAGCATTGATCAGTGACTCTTTTGGTGCCCAGTTGATTACATGTTGATTAACGATAGGATTATTCGTAGCGACAATAATAAGAAAAGCATCTTTAAGATCCGTGGCTTCAATAACTTTCTCTTTCCAAAGTAATTGTCCTTCTTGCCATAGGTATACAATAGCTTCCACTGCTTTCGGACTTATCACCGTTACAACAGCATTGTTTTCCAAAAGTGTTTTTGCTCTGCGAAGAGCTACTTTTCCTCCGCCGACTATTACGACATGCCTGTCACTTAAATCAATCATCAGTGGAGTGAAAGCCATTATCTAACCTCCCCTCTATAAGTTTGTATTTGAATGAATTGCTTCTAAAACTCGTTCTTTCAATGCTTCGACCATAATTGGATGATCAGACAATTGACGACAGAGAATAAAATTCTTTTCCTTCTTCTCCATATTGTTGATTTCACTTTCCATAGATTGAAACAATACCCCTGTAAACCATAAATATGGTAGGACAAAAACACGTGAGTAACCTTCCTCTTCCAATGAGGACCTTAATCCTTGTTCAAACGAAGGACTGCACGCAGCCAAATAACAGACATCGACATGCACGTTCATTTTCATCTGCAAATTCGATGCAATTTGCTCAATATCTTTTTTCGTTTGGGGGCTACGGCTTCCCCGGCCAACAAGCAGGATTTTTGAACCTTTACGGACCTTAATATTTGTTTCTCCCACCCGCTCTGCCAAAACATTCGTCAAACGGGTTTGTACGCCAAGTGGTTCCCCATAGGTAAATTGTATAGAAGGAAATTCAACTTTAATTCGTTCGACTTCTTCTGGAATATCCTGATAGTAATGCCCGGCACGTAATAGGAGGACAGGTACAATAGCAATCTTCGTCGCTCCTTTTTTTAAGAGCTTATTGATGCCCTGCCCGACATCTGGTTCGGAAATTTCCAGAAAACAAGTTTCCTGCAATGGAATACCAATCTGTTTTTTCACTTGATTAATAAAAGCAATTGCATCTGCTGTTGCTTCAGGTATACGACTACCGTGACTGACATAAAGCACCCCTTGCACAACTGCACCTCCCAACTATCCAATAACCACTTCTGGATTAAAGTGTTCTATCGTTTCCTCATTAAACCATTGAATCTCATCCCTAAGTCGCACTACTTCACCGATAATAATCATGGAAGGATTTTTTAACTTTTCTGTAACATGGGTGATATCTTCCAATGTCCCTGTGACGGTTTGTTGCATTTCAGTCGTTCCCCAATGAATAACTGCAATTGGTGTTGTGGAATGACGGCCATAGCGGATTAATCGTTCACAAATCTCTGGTAAGCTTTTCACTCCCATATAAATGCAAAGAGTATCTGAACTTTTCGCAAGATGTTCCCAATATCTTTCATGCTCCTCACCAGTTTTACTAACCCCAGATACAAAAGATACGGAAGAACTGTAGTCCCGATGGGTTAAAGGTATACCAGCATAGGTAGGAGCAGCGGAACCAGAAGTAATTCCAGGAATGATTTCAAAAATCAATCCATTTTCTCTTAGAACCATCGCTTCTTCCCCACCTCTCCCAAAGATAAACGGATCACCGCCTTTTAGTCTCGTGACAATTTTATCCTCCTTCGCATATGCGCAGAGTAATTTGTTTATATTGTCCTGCGTAAGTGAATGGTGTTCTGGACTCTTACCACAATATATCAACTCGGCATTCTTAGAAGCGTAGCCTAATAACTCCTCATTCACTAGTCTGTCATATAAGATAATGTCAGATTGCTGAATTGCTTTTAAGCCTTTGAGCGTAATCAGTTCCGGGTCACCAGGACCGGCTCCAACTAAATAAACCTTCCCCATTCTTTCACTTCCCTTCCAGAGTCGTTATCAACTACGTACGTCTTCCTTGCTAGAATGAAAATCCAAACCAGATTTAACTTCTTCCACGTATCCAGCACGAATCACAAAATCACCAAAGTGTTCATCTTTCTGTTTATCCTTAGCAAAGTCTATAAATATAGGGCGCAATGTGTTCAGAATCTCCTCTTCGCCTATATTTTCCTTGTAAAGTTTGTTAAGCCGACTTCCATTAAAGCTCCCGCCCAAATACATATTGTATTTTCCAGGAGCTTTTCCAATAAAGGCGATTTCGGCCAATGCAGGACGTGAACAACCATTTGGACAACCTGACATACGGATGACTATTTCTTCCTCACGAAGACCTGATTCGTCAAGTATGACCTCGATTTTATCCAAAAGCTCCGGCAAGTACCTTTCTGATTCCGCCATGGCAAGCCCACATGTTGGGAATGCAACACATGCCATTGAATTTCTCCTAAGCCCGGAATATGTCTTTCCTTCAGTAAGATTAAATTTTTCTACCAGATCATTGATTTGTTTCTTGTTATCACTGGATACATTTGCGATTATAAGATTTTGATTCGGAGTCAGACGGAAGTCGCCTGTATGCACCTTTGCAATTTCTCGTAACCCCGTCATTAACGGATAATCCTCAACATCTTTTATTCGGCCATTCTGAATAAATAAGGTTAGATGCCAATAATCTTTTCCTTCTATCCATCCATAACTGTCGCCATTAGAATCAAATTCATAGTGTCGTTTGCCTTCTAGCTCCCAACCTAACCTTTCGTTCAATTCATCTATAAACCAATCTATTCCTCTGCTATCAATCGTATATTTAAAACGAGCATTTTTTCTGTTCGAACGGTTTCCAAAATCCCTTTGAATCGTTACTACTTTTTCAGCAACTTCGGTGACCTTCTCAGGCACACAAAACCCGATTACCCGAGATATCTGTGGATAGGTATTTGTATCACCATGGGTCATTCCCATACCCCCGCCAACAGCAACATTAAAGCCCAACAATTTCCCTTCCTCCACGATTGCTATAAAGCCCAAATCTTGAGAATAAATGTCGATATCATTCGATGGAGGAACCGCAATACCAATCTTGAATTTCCTAGGAAGGTAGGTCGATCCATAGATTGGTTCACTTTCTTCACGGCTATCTACAATCTTCTTGTCTTCCAACCAAATTTCATGATAAGCATTGGTCTCCGGTAACAAGTGATCACTAACTTTCTTCGACCACTCATATACCTCTGCATGTACATCTGACTGTTCTGGATTAACATTACACATGACATTCCTATTTATATCCCCACATGCTGCAATTGTGGTCATCAATGCCTGATTCATACCCTGCATGGTCTTCTTCAAATCCCATTTCACAATGCCATGTAGTTGAAATGTTTGTCTGGTGGTTAACCGCATTGATCCATTTGCATATTTATGAGCTAAGTCATCCATCACCAGCCACTGTTCAGGCGTCGTGACACCTCCTGGAGTACGCACACGAATCATAAACTGGTATGCCGGTTCTAGTTTTTTACGACGTCTTTCATCACGTAAATCCCTATCATCCTGTTGATAGCTCCCGTGAAACTTTAAAAGTTTATTATCTTCATCTGAAATCGCTCCGGTAATTCGGTCTTCCAATCCCTCTGCAATGGTGCCCCGCAAAAAGTTACTTCTCTCCTTAATACCCTCCACTTCATCCAATGGACCGTTATCTTTAGAAATATTAGATTTCGTCACTCTTTCAACTCCTTTTTCGTATACTTATTTCAATACACGTCTCGTTGGTATCGTTTCTGTTTTCGCATATCAGTCAAATATGCTTCTGCTTCCTCAAAACTGTATCTTCCTTCCTTTTGAATAATTGTTGAAAGCATTTGGTGAACATCATTTGCCATATACTTTTCATCTCCACATACATAGATATTTGCTCCATCTTGCAACCATTGAAAAAGTTCCTTGCTATGCTCCAACATTCGATGTTGCACATACACTTTATCCGCACTGTCTCGCGAGAAGGCCACATCCATCTTGGTCAGTACTCCTTTTTTCAGCCAGTTTTGCCATTCTACTTGATAGAGAAAGTCAGTGGCAAAATGCTGATCCCCATAAAATAGCCAAGTTCTGCCATTTGCTCCTATTTCTTCACGTTCCTCTAGCAGGGATCTGTAGGGTGCCACTCCTGTGCCAGGTCCAATCATGATTACAGGTGTATCAACATCATTTGGAAACTTAAAATTCGGATTACGATGGATGTATATCGGCAATAGATCTCCAGGGGTTACCCTTTCCGCACATTGTCCAGAGCAAACACCAGCCTGTTCTTGCCTGTTACCTGTATAAATGGCTTTTGCGACAGTGATATGTACTTCATCCGGATTTGCTCTAAAACTGCTTGAAATAGAATACAATCTTGCCGGCATTTTCCTTAGAATCTGAATAAATTCTTCTGGTGTCATATCCACTGGCGGATAATCCGTAATTAAATCGATGACATCCCTGCCTTGGATATAGGCTTTTTGTTCTTCGACTTTTTCCGGCGTTACAAGATCCTTTAGATTATTATTATTGAAATACTGTGCAGCTTTTTCCAATAAAGGTTTTGTGATTCTAGATATTTCAAAATTGGTCAACAATGCTTCTCGTAACGATCGTCTTTCTCCTTGTTTGTTAATCGATACACTTCCTTCAGGTTCGAAATTCAACCCAGTGATAAGCTGCTCCACCATATCAGGATTATTTTTAGGATAAATACCGAGACTGTCCCCTATCTCAAATTCAAAATTTGCATCCTCAATAGATAACTCCATATGATACGTCTCTTTATTGGATCCTTCACCATTAAGATTCAAATTCTCCAACACTTCCGCGTGGAATGGATTCGTTCTTGAATAGACTGGACCTTCCGTATCAATTTCTGTAGAGGTCTCGGATAACTCTGGATCATGCGCGGATTTTGCTTTAGATAATTCATGAAGTACGCCGTCTATCCATTCAGCTGCCAGGTCATCAAAATCCACATCACAATCTACTCTCGGATAGAGCCTATCCCCTCCTAACTCTTCTAAACGATTATCAAACTCCTTTCCAGTCTGGCAAAAGAATTCATACGACTGATCACCAAGTGAGAGAACAGAGAACCTAACATCTTTCAGTTTCGGTGCTTTTCTACCATGGAGAAATTCATGAAAAGATATTGCATTCTCAGGAGGATCACCTTCACCATGCGTTGCTGTAATGATGAAAATATCCTGCACTTTCTTAAGATCCTTCGCTTTAAAGTTATCCATAGAGGAAATAGTGACTTTAAAATCTCTTGATTCTACTTTTTCTCCCAAGTCCTTTGCAATTGTCTCTCCATTTCCAGTCTCTGAACCATAAAGAATGGTTACATCCCTTAACTTTGTTTCATTGACTGGCTTTAATGACTGTTCATGGGCTAAAATCGGATTGGTTGATTGTTGGGCTTTGGTATCACTGTCAGCTAACTGTTTAGCTGACAGGTAACCACTTAGCCAAATACGCTGACTCTCCGTTAACGTCGGTAGTAACTTATTAAGATAGTCAGACTGTTCTTTATTAAACGGACTGTTTGTTTCTTGTAACAGCAATATATTCCACCTCACGTTATAGATACATCAAGTAATTTTTAATTTCATAAGTTTACATATCAATTTACTCGGATTTTATAAAAAAGGCATCTTCTTAAAAATAAAGAACTTTCCAGTAATTAATCGGAAGTATGGAGACCACATTCCGTCTTTTGGGTACCCGCCCATCTTCCTGCACGTGAATCAGAGGAATCACTCACTTGGGAAGTACAAGGAATACACCCAATACTCGGATATCCATTATCATGTAATTCATTGTACGGTAAGTTATTGTCTTTGATATACTCCCATACATCGTCCCACGTCCAATGAATTAAGGGACAAACTTTGATAGATTTAAACCGTTCATCTTTGTTTATAAAATCTGTTTTGCTTCTTGATACGGACTGTTCTCTCCGTAGACCAGATATCCATGCTGGTGCACCACTTAATGCATCCTCTAATGGCTTAATTTTACGAATATAACAGCATTGGTCTGGCTGACGCTTCCATAAAGCTGAACCATGTTCGGCTGCCTGCTCTTCCAACGTTAAATCAGGCTTCTTGATATGAATGTTGAGTGTTGGGTATTTCACTTTTATATCTTCTATCAGGTCATATGTTTCCTGAAAATGAAGATCAGTATCAAGAAAGACAATATCAGCATTCTTTTGTGTCTTCGAAATGAGATCGATCAGCACCATTCCTTCCGCTCCAAAGCTGCAAGCATATACGATATCCGTTCCATATACTTCATAAGCCCATTGCAATATTTTTGAAGCACCATTCGTCTCATCGTCAGGAAACCAGTCTTTATATGGATCCTTAACAAAATTACTATAGGTAACTGAATAGCCACCCATTTAACATCCCTCCTAGACGTTATAATACATGCAGATTGAATTCGGTTTAATCGCGTCTTCTCTTATGAATATAATTCATAGTAATACAATGTGAATTGTATGCATTTTACCGCTAAAAAATAACAAAGTCAACAGTAAATTTAAAAAAGTTTGATAATTAGAAATAAATAACTACATTGATTTCGAGAACTGCTTTCCATTAAAACGGCTTATTTCCTATATCTTAATAACTTATTGATAAAATAAATTTAATTTTAAATTCGAATAATTTAACAAATAAAAATTAAACCCAAGTTTTTTAATTATATTCTGATTGATTTAATATTGTTCAGATACACAAATATTTACTTATTGGATTAGATGCATTTTATAAGTACATTTCATAAAATACAAAAAAGATACTGACAAGCACGATAAGTACTTTGCCAGTATCTTCAAAATGTAATAATAATTGTCGGGTAGAAAGAATCTACTAACTCGGAATTACCCAACCTGTGTAATACACTTTTTTATCAAGATTAGTAATTTGATAAATATTGTTCACGTTCCCAAGGGTGTACAGTTGTACGGAACATATCCCATTCAATTTCTTTTGCTTCAATAAAGTGTTCGAATAGGTGTTCACCAAGAGAATCAACAAGAATCTTATCTTTTTTCAAGTTTTCCATCGCATCTTTCAATGTTGCCGGAAGATCTTGAACACCATTAGCTTCACGCTCAGCTTTATCCATAACATAGATGTTGCGATCTACAGATTCTGGAGCTTCTAAACCTTGTTCAATACCATCTAATCCTGATGCAAGTAGTACTGATAGAGCCATGTATGGGTTAGCAGCCGGATCTACACTACGCACTTCAATACGTGTACTTAGACCACGAGAGCTTGGAATACGAATTAACGGACTACGGTTAGAACCAGACCAAGCAACATAACAAGGTGCTTCATAACCTGGTACTAGACGCTTATAAGAGTTTACAGTAGGGTTAGTAACTGCTGTAAAGTTTGTAGCGTGCTTAATGATACCAGCAATAAACTGATAAGCAGTATTGCTCAACTCTAGCTCACCACTTGTGTCGTAGAATGCATTTTCTTTCCCGTTGAATAGGGACATATTCACGTGCATACCAGACCCGTTTACACCGAATAATGGTTTCGGCATGAAAGTAGCGTGCAGATTATGCTTTCTAGCAATAGTTTTAACTACTAGTTTAAAAGTTTGGATGTCATCGGCGTGTTTTACAGCGTCCGAATATTTAAAGTCAATTTCATGCTGACCTGGAGCAACTTCGTGGTGAGAAGCTTCAATTTCAAAGCCCATTTCTTCTAATTCAAGTACGATATCACGACGGCAGTTTTCACCCAAGTCCGTTGGTGCAAGATCAAAATAACCACCATGGTCATTTAGTTCAAGAGTTGGTTCACCTTTTTCGTCTAATTTAAATAAGAAGAACTCTGGTTCTGTACCAATATTGAATGCATCAAACCCTAACTCTTCCATCTTTTTAAGGTTACGCTTCAAGTTATAACGTGGGCAACCTTCAAACGGAGTACCATCTGGATTATAAATATCACAAATAAAACGTGCTACTTTACCTTTTTCAGAAGTCCAAGGAAATACTACAAAAGTATCCAAATCTGGATATAACAACATATCAGATTCTTCTATACGTACAAAACCTTCAATACTAGACCCGTCAAACGTCATTTTATTATCTAGAGCCTTATCTAGCTGGCTGTATGGAATCTCCACGTTTTTAATTGTTCCTAGCATATCCGTAAATTGTAATCGAATAAACTTAACGTTTTCCTCTTTAATTTGCTTGATAACTTCGTCTTTCGTAAATGACTTACCCATTCGTTCTCCTCCTATAAATTAAATTAGATTTTTATGATCAGAAAAAATCTTACTACGCTACATTTCGTAACAATCATTTTTCTAATTTACTACTGATGTTGGCTCGTAAAGAAACGAGCTAATTCTCCTTGACGTATACTTGTTTTCCCCATTCTTCCAGCTTCATTCAATTCATTCCTTAGAATAGTTCGAAGTTCCCTGTCAGATATGTTGCTGTCATTTTTTTTAGATGTTTCTTCCGTTTTTCTACCTTCAACTAACAGCAATTTAATTCCTGCCATATTTAAGCCTTTATCGAGTAAATCTTTTATTTCAAGTAAACGGTCAACATCATTGAATGAAAACAAACGTTGGTTTCCCTTGGTTCGTTCGGGTGCAATTAATTCATTCTCTTCATAGTATCGTATTTGGCGTGCTGTCAATTCTGTGAGTTTGATAACAATACCAATAGAGAATAAGGGCATGGAACGCCGATCTTTATCATTCAAAAGATGACCCCCTTTTCATTTATAATCCTATTATATTCAACGTCAGCTTATATGTCAAACAAATGTTAGTATTTCTAACATGAAATTGTCTGTCCCTTTACTTTTTCCCTAATTTCAAGAAACTAAACCCTTATCTTTTAAGGATTTCACCGCTTCTAATAGCGCAATTTTAACATGAGTATAAGTTAATCCGCCTTGCACATAAGCAGTATAAGGTGCACGAATTGGGCCGTCAGCAGAAAGCTCGATACTGGACCCCTGAATAAATGTCCCGGCAGCCATGATGACTTGATCTTCATATCCTGGCATATCACTTGGATATGGCTTTACATAAGAGTTGATCGGAGAATTTTCTTGTATAGATTGACAGAAAGCAATCATTTGATCTGCTTCGTCAAATATAACTGTTTGAATTAAATCGGTTCTCTTTTCTAAATACGACGGAGAAGTATTAAATCCTGCTAACTCTAAAAATCTAGCAGTTAAAATCGCTCCTTTTAACGCTTCTCCAACCGTATGCGGAGCCAGGAAAAACCCCTGGTACATCTCTTGTAACATCCCTAATGACGCTCCGGTTTCTTTACCAAGCCCTGGTGCAGTTAAACGATTAGCGCAAAGGTGAATTAACTCTTTATTTCCAGCAATATATCCACCTGCGCGGACCAAGCCCCCACCAGGATTCTTAATGAGTGACCCCGCCATTAAGTCTGCTCCTACATGGAGTGGTTCCTTTGTTTCCGTAAATTCTCCATAGCAATTATCAACAAATACGATAACAGACGGATCAATTCCTTTTACAAATTGAATCATTTCACTAATTTGGTCTACAGTATAAGACGGTCGTTCATCGTATCCTTTCGAACGTTGAATAGCAATTACCTTCGTATTGCTTGTCCAACTTTCTTTCACTTGCTTGTAATTCACCGAACCATCAGCAAGTAAAGGAATTTCACGATACCCGATATTAAAGTCATGTAACGACCCTTCTTGTTTTCCAGGCTTCCCTATTACTTCTTCCATTGTGTCGTATGGCTTGCCAGTAATATAAACTAGCTCATCCCCTGGACGAAGTACACCAAATAAAGCAGTCGTAATAGCATGTGTTCCAGAGACTAATTGAGGTCGAACGAGCGCGTCTTCTCCCCCAAAAACTTCCGCATAAACCGCTTCTAAAGAATCTCTTCCAATATCATCGTATCCATACCCTGTCGTTCCTTGGAGATGGCTATCACTGATGCGATGATGACGAAATGCATTAAGCACACGCTTTTGGTTAATTTCTACATTTTTTTGTATATCTTTTTGCTGTAATGAACAATCTTGTTCTGCTTGTTCTATAAGTGATTCCATCATGATGACTATTTCCCCTCTACCAAACGATTTAAAGGATGATTGTGTCTTACAAAACCTTGTACAACATATTCTTCCTTGTCCTCATTAAATTCTCTGTTTGTTATTAATGTCTCTGTTTTTAGCCGATAAAGTAAATCTCCTTTTTCTGGATGTACGTGAGTAGTATAAAAATTCCATTCTTCTTTTAAAATAGATTCAACTTGTAACATCATATGTTGAAGATCATTTTCATCATATGCACTAACTAATACATTCGGAAATTGATTCGCAATAAAATCTTCCCCTTGTATTAAATCTTTTTTATTATAAACCGTAAGCATCGGAATATGATTTGCATTAAGTTCTTCCAATAATTTTTGCACTGTCTTTTGCTGTTGATTCAAATCAGAATCTGATGCATCAACCACATGTAATAAGAAGTCTGCCTCAGCAACCTCTTCTAAGGTGGATTTAAATGCTGCAATTAACGCTGTAGGTAAATCCTGAATAAATCCAACGGTATCTGTAATCAAACAGATCATATCCGATGGTAACTTTACTCTTCTTGTTAACGGATCGAGTGTAGCAAATAATTGATCTTCTTCTAATGAACTGCTCTTGGTTAATCGATTAAAAAGTGTTGATTTTCCAGCATTGGTATAACCAACAATTGCGATTTGAAATACATCATTTGCTTTCCTACGTTGCCTATATTGACTACGTTGTTTTACCACGAGCTGCAGGCGACGTTTTATATCATAAATTCTTCGTTCAATGTGACGGCGATCAGTCTCTAGCTTGGTTTCACCTGGCCCTCTTGTTCCTATACCTGCACCAAGTCGAGATAATTGTGTACCTTGTCCATGCAAACGAGGAAGCAAATACTCCAATTGCGCTAGTTCTACTTGGAGTTTCCCTTCCTTGGTTTGTGCACGCATTGCAAATATATCAAGAATTAACTGACTACGATCAAGCACTCGAACACCAAACTCATCTGATAAGTTTCGAATTTGACCCGCAGCTAATTCATTATTGGCAACAACAATGTCAATATCTTTATCCTCTACAATTTCACGAATTTCTTGTAACTTTCCTTCCCCCATATACGTAGCAGGGTGAATACGGTCGCGCTTTTGAGTGATTACCTCTTCGACCGTACCACCAGCTGTTTTACATAACGAGACAAGTTCATGTAGTGAAGATTGGAATCGAGTATCGTCTTGTTTTGTTTGATTTACGGCAATTACTAATACTTTCTCTTGCGTCATATATGAACCTCTTTCTTGTGTTTTTCACTGTTATTAGTATACCCTTATTCTATATCTAACAACATATCTTCTCCAGTTAATAACATTAAGTCGTTTGAACTGTAATTATCCTCCGATAATAAGCGGACTGCATGAAGGCGTATCGCACGTTCAATCACATTACGGACATAGCGAGCATTCGAAAAATTAACACTACTGGCGCGAACTTTTCTTGCTAAATGATTTCTGAGCTTCCATTCTGCTTCTCTAGTAAATTTGTATTCTCGCTCATCTACCATGCGTTTTGCAATTTCCATCAGTTCTTCGACATCATAGTCATCAAACTCTAATATAAATGGAAATCGTGATTCTAATCCAGGATTAAAAGTCAGAAACCGCTCCATCTCATATGGATATCCAGCTAAAATAAGCACTAAATCTTGATGCTGATCCTCCATATGTTTGACAAGTGTATCAATTGCTTCTTTTCCAAAGTCCTTCTCTCCACCACGGGAAAGTGAGTACGCCTCATCAATAAATAATACTCCGCCCATAGCACGCTGAATAATTGCTCGTGTCTTTTGTGCTGTCTGGCCAATATACTCTCCTACTAAATCTGCACGTTCCGCTTCAATAAAGTGACCTTTGGATAAGATATTCATTTCATAATAAATTTTTGCAAGCTTACGAGCTACCGTTGTCTTTCCCGTACCAGGATTCCCTTTAAACAACATATGAAGCACTTGTTTTGAATCTTTTAACCCTGATTCTTTACGTTTCTCATTAATGAGTATACTCGCATAAATTTCTTTAATTGATGTTTTTAAGTCCTTTAGCCCAACAAAAGAGGAAAATTCTCTGTCGACTAATTGTAAAGGACTGTTCATTCGTTTCGCTACTGTTGTACGTGATTCTGCTTTTGGTTGTTCCATCATCTTTTGATCTTGTAAGATGATATTTATTCTTCCGTTTTTATACCCTTGAACCTGTGCCAACCAATCATCACCCCTTACTCTTTAACAGTATACGCAAACGCCCAAAAGGGGTGACAAATGCCCAGCATTTATTATGTATTAATGTATTTAATAATGAATCGGTTTTTATTAGCATATCATAATTTTCAAAAGAAATTTATTGAGAAATGTAACTAAACGAAGAGTTTTATTTTGATAGAGGGATTATTTGGCAAAGAGGCATCAAGAGCGACAGAAATCAAATTGAAAAATAATAGGAAATCAACACCCTGTAAAAGCAATTATTCTGGTTCTAAGTCAAATGTTGGGGTGAGCAATTAGCTCACTCCTATTTATATTAAACCACTTTCTTTTTATATTGATGATGTAATAGTATTCTTGCTCGAAAGCGATCGAATCGCTTAAATCCAAATGCATTTCGTTTTATAACCTTTGTTTGATTGTTGATTCCTTCGATATAACCATTATGTAAATCAAAGGCAAAACTATTCATAATTTCTTTTTGCCAATTGTGAAAGGTTTCTTTTGCTTTTAGGAATTCCGGCAGCCCTGCATTTTGCACAAGTTCATAAAACTGATAGAGATACTTTTTAGTATTTTTTAAAGCATTAGGGCCGTTGGCCTTGGCTAGTTGAAACCAGACATTATACGCTTCTTTTAACTCATGGGCGCGTTTTAAATCTGGTGACATGTGTAAATAGCGATCTAAATACCATTGTTGCTTTTTCGTTAACTTCGATTGCTTTTTATAAAACACATGTCGCATACGTTTACACTTCTTCCGATCATAATCATGAAACTCTCTCTGTACACGAATTCTCACTCTTTCTAAAGCCCAATATATATATCGTGTAAAATGAAAACGATCGGCGATAACAATGGGGTGCCCTAATGCCTTATCAACAGCTGCTTTAAAGGATGGACTCATGTCCATGACTACAAATTCTACCTTCTCACCATGCATTCTTAGATAATCCACTAATGTATCTTTTTTACGATCTTTTAAAATCTCTAAAGGTTTTCTATTAATCGGATCAGCTATAACCGTTTGATACTTCTCGTTCCCTGCATCCCCTTTATACTCATCAATCGCTATCACTTTAGGCAATGCTTGTGTTTCCTTCATCTTCGATGCAGTAATCTCATCAAATCGACGCATAATGGTAGTTGGCGATGTATGAAAACGTGTCGCCAAGTCTCGAAAGCTTTTTCCATGAACAAGCTCTAATGACAATACTTGATTAAACTCAATGGATTGTCTTTTATAACGTTTGACTAAAGGGTTTCTTTCAAAGAATCGCTTTCCGCAGAAAAAGCATTTATATCTTCTCTTTCGGTAAAAAATAATCGTTTGCCTTCCGAATATGCTAGGATGACGGACTTTCTGCGTACGATAATCATGTACCTTGTTTGTCCACTCTCCACACTGTGGACAACGATGAGAGGTTTTCTCCAACTCCCACCTAATGTAATAAATACCTTCTCGTACTTCTGTATCTAATATATTTCCTTCTTCCAACCCAGGTAATGTTATGTTAGAATTCAATTGCACGCATCTCCTTTTTGGTTTGTTTAGTGGTTTAAACAATGATAACAAAAATAGGAGATTGCGTGTTTTTTATTTTTCTTTTACCCCAACAAATATTATAGAGCCATTATTCTTAAGTGGATTCAAAATGAAACAGAATCGTTACATATTTAAATTCCTAAAGTAAGTCTGATAGCACAATTCAAGCAAATCTTCTTTAAAATAATCAGGAAAAGCAATTATCCCATATCCTGATATCTATTTAAGATTGGAAGTCAAGGTAAAGATGTTGAAAGAATATAACATGCGTGCCAGAGGTGAGGATTGACAGTAAAACAGAGATTGCAATTAGAAGATTATCAAAAGACGCATAGGTTATTAGTGGATAAAACTTTGAAATAAAATATTTTAATCTATCAATAACTCAAGATTTCTAAGAACCAAAATTCACCAAAAGGAGCTAACAGTGTACTTAGCTCCTTTTTTCATTCTTCGAAGCTAAAATTCATGGTGTATGAGATTACTAGAATGCTATTTTACTGTGACACTATCCCATCAAATAACCATAAATGAGAAGTGTCTTTGTGGCCAAGATCTCGTTCAAACTTCATTTTCACACCAGTTCCTTCAGAATTGGCAATCGAAATTAAATTGCCTCTATCCGCCATAAGTTTAGCAGAAAGTAATCCGATTAATCCAATAGGTTGAAATCCTGGGATCATACTAATTAACCCACTCATAAACGTATTATTTGATGACTGTTGAGATACATGCACCGCTGCTTCCGTGGCATCACAAGAGTTAAGATAAATATACTTCACTTGAACTACTTCGGACTTATCTGTCACCTCTTTGGATACCCCTTGGCAATTATCTGCACTAACACTTCCGAGTGCACTAAAGTTTAAACCTACAATAACTACTGCTATCACAAATACAGTAAATAGCTTTCTCATGCATACCACCTTTCTAAGATTTTTGTTTGTTGTCTTTCATATATACTATCATCACTAATGTGCTGATAGAAAAATTCAGGAAACCAAGAACCATAAGGTAATTAATGTTGATTGGACTAATTACAAAATGGACAAAACCAATGATGACTGTAAGGGCTATCATGAAAAACCAAATTTTTAATACTGCTTTTTTGTTTTCTAGAATATTCATTTTAAAACCACCTTTAAAAAATTGAATATTATTATTTGTTTTTTCATTTTTTTCTTATATTATTACAACTCTTACCTAATGTCCACTAGTGTAAACTCGAAAACTCAGAATTTAATCTCTGTGAAAACTAATTGTTATATTAAGGAAATAAAATACATCCCTATAAAATGTCCTGTGAATTTTAAAAAATTCCTTATCACAATTTCCTCAGTTATCTCACTCAATTTCTTTAACCTAACAATAGAGAAAAATTCTCTATCGACTAATTGTAAAGGACTATTTATTTGTTTCGCTACTGTTGTACGTGATTCTACTTTTGGTTGGTCCATTCTTTCTTTTTTGTTTAATCTTCTTCCTACACATCTCTCCTTTATCCTATTATTTTTTAACATCGTTTAAATTTTTTAAATATTGACTAAAATTAATGCATTAACTTATACTTATTTCATATCACCTACTATTAGAGTACTATAAAAGTGGAAAGCGGTGTTATCGAATGGGAAGAAATACCGAATCGCATTCTAATATTAGCCGATTAAAAAATGATGTACAATTGCAACAGAAAAGACAACGATTTCATATTATTGTTGCAATTATTTTCCTTGCTATATTTCTATCTGTGCCACTTATTATTTCACTTATAGATTTGTATATTTCGTTCGTTTGGATCTTTATTTTTTCCTTTTTCCCACTTACTTGGATCATTGGTTGGCTTTATTGGAGAAGGATGAATAAATAGACATAAAGCTAAATTCAATATCCTTTAAAGGAGCCTTATAATGAATCTCACTTATTTCATTTTCTTTTTAGCTATTGTTGCAGGCACATTAATCATGACGCATTGGGCAGCAGAGCGAAGTAAAACTACAGAACAATTTTATATTGCTAGTGGTAGTTTAACAGGATTTCAAAATGGACTAGCTATTGCTGGAGATTATATAAGTTCTGCTTCCTTTTTAGGTATTATTGGATTGATCGCCTACTACGGATTTGATGGTTTTTTATATGCAACTGGCTTCCTTGTTTCCTACATTATTTTACTTCTACTAATTGCTGAGCCCGTACATAACTTGGGTACATATTCCGTTGGCGATGTAGTAGCTTCACGATTTTCAGGAAGAAATATGCGGTTGTTTGTGGCAACTACTGGGATTATCATTTCGATCTTATATTTAATTCCACAATTAGTAGCTTCTGGTTTATTAATACGATTGTTATTAGGAGTAGATTATATTTCTTCGGTTTGGATTATTGGTATTCTCATGACTATTTATGTTGTGTTTGGGGGTATGGTTGCAACCTCATGGGTACAAATTATAAAAACGGTGCTCCTAATGTCGGGTACATTGATGTTATTGTTTATTTTATTATCATGGATTAATTGGGATATCTCATTTTTAATAAATCAAGCATCCGTTAATAGTCCACTTGGTGAGGATTTTTTCTCACCTGGTAATTTACTACATAACAATATTGAAATGTTTTCTCTTGCGTTAACTTTAATTTTGGGCACTTCTGGTCTTCCCCATATTTTAATACGTTTTCTTACCGTAAGAAATGCTAAAAATGCTCGTCTCTCAGCAATTTCGGCGACTTGGTTAATAGGCTGTTTTTACTTAATGACATTAATTTTAGGAATTGGTGCCATTAGTCTTGTTAGTTGGGACGCATTGACACAGTCGGATTCAACAGGAAATTTAACTGTGTTCTTATTAGCAGATGTGTTAGGCGGAGATTTTCTTGTAGCTTTTGTTATGGCAATTGCATTTGCAACCATTATTGCAGTTGTTACGGGACTTATTTTTGCAGCCACTTCTTCTTTTGCACATGATATTTACGTCCATTATTTGAATAAACAAGATGCCAGTGAAAAGAAAAAATTACTCGTCGCTCGATCAACAGCAGTAATTATCGGGGTTATTTCTATAGGACTTTCAATTAGCTTGGAAACTACAAACGTCGCATATTTAGTATCTTTAACTTTTTCGCTTGCTGCTTCTACGATATTTCCTTTATTAATTTTCACCTTTTATTGGAAGCGTTTCACAAAAATCGGAGCCTATGTTGGATTATTTTCTGGGTTGATTATTTCTGGAGCATTATTTCTCTTCGGTCCTGAGGGAGCTAATTTAATTCGCCTTAATAACCCTGGAATTGTTGCGATACCAATTGGATTTTTAGCTTGTATTGTTGGTTCTTTTCTAGACTCAAATGGTGATCGTGGAAATTATCAAGAAATGTTAATAAGGATTCACACCAGGATTGGAGTGAATAAATCTTGATAGAACTAACGATAGTCTTATTCCAACGTATTGGTTTGTTATTATTAATGGCTTTTATCTTAACGAGAATACCTCGATTTCGTTCATTGCTAGATAAAGATATTACGTTAAAAACAGTTATCTATCATTCTCTTATATTTGGATTAATAAGTATTATTGGAGCACATGTTGGAGTTGTTATGATAGGTAATGAGTTAATCATGCAAGCTTGGATTATAAATGTTGCAGAAAATGAAGTCTTAATAGGGTTTAGTATCGTTGTTGTGATGATTGCCGGACTACTTGGCGGACCATTTTTAGGATTAGGCACAGGAATGGTTGCCGGCTTATATATCATTTTTTTAGGTGGCGGAGGATGGGTTGCAAATAGTTTGATTAATCCTTTAGCTGGCTTATTAACTGGATGGGCTGGTCAATTCTTTTCAGATGATCGAGTAATGTCCCCCAATAAAGCACTCTTTATCGGGATATTCCCCCCTGTTTTACATATGGGATTATTACTTATTATGCTGCCTGACCAACAAATTGGTGTGCAAATTGTAAATACAATCGGTATTCCCTTAGTAGTTACTAACTCGATTGCACTGACTATTTTTACGATGATGATACGTTTAGCCTTAAATGAAACAGAACAAGAGGCTGCTTTAGAGACTAATCGCGCTTTAACAATTGCCGAGAAGGCACTTCCTTTGCTAAGTGAAGAACCAGGTACAATGAATGCTCGTAAGATGGCTAAGTTACTTTTTAAAGAATTAGATATTGCTGCTATATCGATTACAAACCGAACAACAGTATTAAGCCACGTCGGATTAGGAGATGATCATCATCAACCTGGTGAGCCATTAAAAATGCGACTTTCTAAAAAAGCAGTTAAAGATGGGAGAATACAGATTGCTTATCATCAAAGTGATATCCAATGTGGTGTAGAAAATTGTAAGCTAAAGACAGCCATCATGGTACCTATATACCGATCAGGCGAAGTAATCGGTTTAATTAATCTATATTACCGACATTCACAACAAATAACAGCAGTCGAAATAACGTTAGCAAAAGGTTTAGGAACAATTATTTCCAATCAAATAAGCGGACTTGAAGCAGAAAAAATGAAGAAATTACTAAAGGAAGCTAAAATGCGTAACTTACAAGCCCAAATAAACCCTCATTTTCTGTTCAATACATTTCATTTAATTCATAGCCTATTACGGGTAGATGCAGAAAAAGCAAGACACATTCTCGTACAATTAAGTCAGTTTATGAGAGCAAATTTAAAGATTGCAAGTGAATCCCTTGTTCCGCTTCATAAAGAACTGGAACATTTGCAAGCATATTTAGAAATCGTTCAAGCTCGATTTCCGGATCAAATATCGACTTCTATTCATGTAGACGATTATTTGTTAGATATCGAAATTCCACCAGCCACCCTACAACCTCTTGTCGAAAATAGCATTCAGCATGGTTTATCTCTGTCTACATCTAAAGGGATACTTACCATCAATATAACGAAGACAGATAATAATGTCTCGATTGTATTATTGGATAATGGGCAAGGTTTTGAAGAAAAGTTACTTCCAATACTGGGGAAAAAACCATTACATCAAAATGAAAATAAAGGGAATGGAATTGCACTGTATAATATAAACCAACGCTTAATAAGTTTATTAGGAGAAGATAGTCAACTTCATATTCAAAATACAGACAAAGGAAGCATGGTCCAATTTATACTACCATATCGTAACTGTAAGAAAATCATGTGATCATGCAATAAAATTGAGGAGGTGTATATATTGAAAATTCATATCATGATTGCAGAAGATGAACGATTAGCAAGAGAGGAGCTTATGTATCTTTTGCAACAAGAAAATGATATTATATTATGCCCTAGTGCAGAAAATGGAGATCAATTACTTAACTTATATCAAGAATACAATCCCAATGTCATTTTTCTCGATATCCATATGCCTGGAATAAATGGAATTGAGGTTGCTAAAAAAATACGAAACGAGTTTGAAGATAAAGATATAATTATTATTTTCACTACAGCTTATGAATCTTACGGTGTACAAGCGTTTGAAATACAAGCAACTGATTATTTATTAAAACCATTTAGCGAAGAAAGATTCAAAATTGCAATGAATCGAATTCGAAAGACTTTATCTACTAAAAAGGTAAGGAAGCCAAAAGTCGATAAATTAGTGGTGAATCTCGATGAAAAGATGATGGTCATTGACCCTAATCAAATTGGATTCGCTGCTCGTGAAGGGCGCACTGTAAAAATACATTTTATATCAAATGAAGTAATTGAAACCAAAATGAATCTTAAAGAATTAGAAGAAAAGCTTTCTGGTTTTCCCTTTTATCGCCCACATCGAAGTTACTTAGTAAATATGGATTGTATCAAAGAAATTACTCCATGGTTTAATGGCGCCTATAATTTAGTAATTAAAGACCTAGCTGAATCAACAATACCGGTTAGCAGAACTGCTGCTAAAGGGTTATTTGATGCATTACAAGGTGTACACCATTAATACAATTTAAAACGCTATACTACAACTTAACCCTCATATCCTACATTTTAGGTTTAAATTTAAAATAAATAGAATCATTTACAATATACTGAATTCATAGCTGAATATTCAGTATATTTTTATTTGAATAATGTAAGCGTTTACTTACATTGGAGAGGAGGCTATTTAACGCTTATCATATATCAAGGAGGGATTAATATTGGAGAATAAGCAAAATTACCAAACATTAGATGATAAACAACAGAAATACTGGAAGAAAAATGTAAAACTCATTACCATTCTGCTTTCTGTCTGGGCCATTGTTGGTTTTGGTGGCGGCGTCTTACTTGCAGATCCTTTAAGTAATGTACCTTTCTTTGGGGTATCACTTTCCTTTTGGATTTCTCAGCAAGGAGCCATTTTAGTTTTTATATTATTAATTTTGATATACGCCATTCGAATGGATCGATTAGATAAAGAATACTTAGACTCACTGAAAAATGAGAAACAATCACAGAAATAAAGGGGGTTTTTAATTTGAGTGTAGAAGCAATTACTATTGGATTAGTCCTTATCACATTTATTATTTATACGGCTATCGGATGGTGGTCTCGTGTACGTGATACTTCAAGTTTTTATGTCGCTGGACAAAATGTTCCAACCGTAGCTAATGGCGCAGCAATTGCAGCAGACTGGATGTCAGCTGCATCATTTATCTCCATGGCTGGTTTAGTAGCCTTTCTAGGATACGATGGAACAATTTATTTGATGGGATGGACCGGCGGCTACGTATTACTAGCCCTACTTTTGGCTCCATATCTACGCAAGTTCGGTAAATTTACTGTACCTGATTTTATTGGGGATCGTTTTTACTCTAACAGTGCCCGTGCAGTTGCTGCGATTGCGACGATATTTATTTCTTTGACGTATATATCTGGACAAATGCGTGGAGTTGGAATTGTATTTAGTCGCTATTTGCAAGTGGATATTATTGTAGGTGTGCTCATTGGAATGGCTATCGTTGGGTTCTTCTCTTTATTAGGAGGAATGAAAGGTGTCACCTGGACACAAGCAGTACAATACTTTGTCATCATCATTGCTTTTTTAATCCCTGCTATCGCAATTTCTTTCCAATTGACTGGTAATCCAATTCCACAAATCTCGTTAATTGGAAGTGACATTGTGGAGAGATTAGGTCAAATCCAGGTTGATTTGGGTATGAATGAATATATGGAGCCTTTTACTAACTTATCCTTACTCAATGTATTTATGATTACACTAGCATTAATGGCTGGAACTGCTGGACTCCCCCATGTTATTGTACGTTTCTATACAGTTAAGAGTGTGCGATCTGCAAGATGGTCTGCGGTTTGGGCAATTGCATTCATCGCTTTACTTTATCTAACTGCCCCTGCAGTTGGTGCATTTGCCAAATATAATCTAATAAGTACGATTGCAGACGAACCACTTGAAGAAGTACAAAACATTGAATGGGTTAATAAATGGGAAACTACCGGACTATTACAGTTCAATGATTTGGATGATGACGGTATGATTAATTTTACGAGTGGACCAGATAATGAAGTAGTCATTGATGGTGACATTATCGTATTATCCACTCCAGAGGTTGCAAATCTAGCACCTTTTGTTATTGCATTAGTTGCTGCAGGAGGACTGGCAGCTGCCCTTTCAACAGCTTCAGGCCTACTTATAACAATGACTAGTGCTGTTTCACATGATATTTACTACCGAATATTTAATCAGGAAGCATCAGAGAAGCAGCGTCTTCGAGTAGGTAGAATTACCTTATTTGTTGCATTATTAATTGCTGCCTATGTAGGAATTCGACCACCGGGTTTTGCAGGGGAAGTTGTAGCACTTGCCTTCGGATTAGGTGCAGCAAGCTTATTCCCAGTAATACTTACGGGTATATTTGATAAACGAATGAATAAAGAAGGTGCAATTGCAGGTATCCTAACCGGATTAACGTTTACATTAATCACTATTGGTTTGATCTTATCTGAATCTATATTTGGAACCGATGGGCCAATCATTGAGAATTTCTTTGGAATTAATGCTCAGGGCGTAGGTGTAATTGGAATGTTATTGAACTTTACAGTCGGTTTTATTGTCTCTAGAAATACACAAGCTCCTCCTATTGAAATTCAACAGTTAATAGAAAATGTTCGTGCTCCTGAAATAGACGAAGAAGAAATAGCTGCTACAAAAGAGGATAAGTAATACTAATTATTTATAGGAAGGAGGAAAAATGATGGTATGGACAATATTATTAGGAGCATTAGTGGTAGTTCTCTTTCTTCTACACCCATGGATGAACCTGTTAGCATTTCGTAAAGTAATTGGGATTACATTGTTTTTAGAGATATTTTACTTGGTTGGACATTATATCATGGATTGGCCATTCCCTGCGCCGATTATACTATTGCAACTATTTGTTGTTACTGGATTGGGTGTTGCCTTAGGGATATTTTACTCGCGCCTTTGGCCCCTTCCTGCGGATAAAGGGTTTGAGAGGATCTTTCGAACATTTTTAATCGTTGTGCCTTCACTAGGATTAGGTATGGGATTACAAGTATTCTTACAAGGAGCTTTTGCCACGCAAGCAATCTATTTAATATTCGCACTTTCTGCTTGGTTAGGATCTGGACACTTTGTGAAGAATGCAAATAAAACGAATCAAACGGTAAAGAATAAACTAATAGAGACATAACTTTATCAAGGTTGGCATTTCTATTTGATACAATATAAAACTAATAATAAGCAAGGACTTCGCTTATTATTCAAAATGAAAAAGCCAGCAGCTTTTGAAGAGACCTAATTAAATGAGACAGAGGAAAAAGCACCCCCGGAGTCGTATATAATAATAACGACTTATAGGAGGTGCTTTTCTCATGGGGGAAAGGAAAAATGTCTATTCTGAAGAAATAAAACGTAAGGTAATTGAAATGAAGTTGTCAAAAAAGTACACCAATAAACAGATTATGAATGAACTGGGGATTCGTAACGTAACTCAAATCAAAGTATGGATGAAGTGGTATCGGGACGGGGAAGAACATCGATTGTCACAACCTATTGGTAAACAATATTCTTTTGGTAAAGGTCCTGAAGGATTAAGTGAAATAGATCAATTAAAAAGGCAAGTCAACCATTTGGAAATTAAAAATCAAATTTTATAAAAGTACCGGGAAATCGAAAGGAGTTGGAGCCGGAAATAGTAATTCAACTTGTTAATTCGTTAAAGAAGCAATACCCTGTAAAACTGATTTGTGAGTGTATAGGGGTACCAAGAGCTACCTATTATCGTTGGGTTCAAAAATCCTGGGAACCAACAGAGCTAGAACAACTTATTATCGATATTTGTCAATCTTTAAAATACCGTGTTGGCCATCGAATGGTTAAGAAGATGTTGAAAGGGGATCATCATATTCTTGTGAATCGAAATACGGTTCAACGAATCATGCAAAAGTATAAGATTCAATGTCGCGTCAAACCAAAAAGAAAATCAAAGATCGCAGGCGAAAGTAAATGTGTTGTACCTAACTTATTGGAACAGAATTTCAAGGCAGAAAGCCCAAACCAAAAGTGGGTTACCGACATTACCTACTTGCCTTTTGGAGAATCAATAATGTATCTATCAACGATTATGGATTTGTATAATAACGAGATTGTTGCTTATCAAGTTAGCCATACCCAAGGGGTAGAACTCGTATTAGATACATTGAAAACAGCATGTAATGGACGTGAAACGAAAGGACTGATTCTTCACAGTGATCAGGGATCACAATACACATCGTATGCTTTTCAAGGTTTAGCAGAAGAAAAAGGCATTATCACAAGCATGTCCCGCAAAGGCAATTGCTTTGATAATGCCGTCATTGAATCCTTCCACTCCACCATAAAGTCAGAAGAATTCTACACACATCAAAAGATGCGTCTTACAAATTCTATTGTACTAGAAAAAGTGGAATCGTACATGTATTATTACAATTATATACGACCGTTTTCAAAATTAAACTGCCTCTCCCCTGTTCAATTCAGGGAAAAGGCAGCATAGGTGCTTTTTCTTGTCTCATATTACTAGGTCAGTTCACTTTATCGCTGCTGGCTTTTTCATTATTCTTTATCGAGTGAAACATTTTTAACCGGTGAGAACGTGGATATAGCATGCTTAAAGATAAGCTGCTGTTTTCCATCCGTTTCTAATAAAACTGTAAAATTATCAAATGCTTTTACTAAGCCTCGTAATTGAAATCCATTTGTTAAAAATACAGTAACGGAAATATGATTCTTTCTTAGCTGATTTAAGTACTGATCTTGAATATTAACGGATTGAGCCATGGGAAAGTTCCTCCTCTTTTCTATCTATAATAATTAATTCGATTTTTCTTCTAAAATTCCTGCTAAATCATTCAAAATAAATTCAATTTTTTCATCGATTATTGACGGTTCCATCTTGTACCATTGAACATTCATTTTATTTCGAAACCAAGTAAGCTGTCGCTTTGCATATTTTCTAGAATGCTGCTTTAAAGCATCGATTGCGTATTCCATCGGTTGATTACCAGAAATATGCTGGATAATTTCTTTATACCCAATTGCATGCATAGATTGACAGTTTTCATACCCTCGGTCTATTAAATCCCTGACTTCCTCTATTAAACCAGTATCAATCATATGATCCACGCGTTGATTTATTCGATCATATAATACATCCCTATCCATATCTAAACCAATTAAGATTAGGTGATAGGGTGATTCAAGCTGTTGCTGCTGTTGGTACTCTGTCATAGTCATTCCAGTAGTTTCATAAACCTCAAGGGCACGAATGAGTCTACGATGATTATTCGGATGAACTTTTGCAGCTTGTACAGGATCGACTTCTTTTAGTCTCGTATATAATTGGTTAGGTCCTTCTTCTTCAATAATCTCTTCTAGTTTTTTCGTGAATGACTCATCACGACGTTGCTCTGAAAAGTTATAATTATATAAAACAGCTTGTATATATAACCCACTACCTCCAACCAATATAGGAAGTTTGCCTCTACCTAACACGTCATCAATACATTTCTTCGCGTGTAATTGAAAATCAGCAACTGAAAAGGATTCATCTGGAGAAATTATATCAATCATATGATGCATGATTCCATCCATTTCCTCTTTTGTAACTTTTGCAGTGCCAATATCCATGCCTTTATATACTTGAGTAGAGTCACCACTAATGACTTCTCCATTAAAACGCTTGGCCATTTCTATTCCTAGTAGTGACTTTCCTACTGCAGTTGGTCCGACTATCGATATAACAGTTTCTTTCATATACATTCCCCTAAATGTCCCATCACTTTTGATAGGATTCTAACATCCATTTCTTTTTATCTAAATCAGCATGTAGACTTGTCAACAAATCTTCTGTAGGATGATCATGAAACTCCTCTGTAAGTGCATATCCTTCTTCTTGGATTTCACTGATTAACTGAGTGATATTCTTTACTAATTGCTGAATAATCTCCGCTTCTTCATCATCTGCAGCTGCTTCTTCTATTGTAGACTCTTTAATATATTTTGCCATTGTTGCTAAAGGTTTTCCACCGATCATTAAAATACGTTCTGCAATTTCATCCAATTGAACAGTAATTTGTTCATACATTTCTTCAAATTTATCGTGCAAAGTGAAGAAATGAACACCTTTTACAAACCAATGGTAACGATGTAATTTTACATATAACACGAAGTAATTCGAAAGTAATTGATTCAAAAAATTAATTAACCGTTGATTTTCCATGTCACTCACTCCAAATGTTAACCTATGTATTAATTTAATGTTCCTAGGTTTGACATAAAAGAGTAAGTTTATACTGCTACATTACACGTTTAAACATCTTCTCCAATTCATACGTCGAAAAATGAACGATAATCGGCCTTCCGTGTGGGCAAGTAAAAGGATCCGTTGTATTTCTTAAATCTTCAAGAAGTTGGTACATCTCATCCGAAGTTAAATAATGATTCGCTTTTATCGAGCGTTTACAAGACATCAGAATAGCTGCTTCTTCTCGAATACCCTCTACGCTTATTTTGGATTCATTCATCACTTGATCCACCATCTCACGGATAACTTCCTCCTCAAATCCTTTTGGGAACCAGGTAGGATGCGAACGGATGACATACGTTTGATTGCCAAAAGCCTCAAAAAATAATCCAACTTGTTCGAGATCTTCTTTATGATTTTCAATGAACAATGATTCTTGCTTAGCGAAATCAAATGTCATTGGTATCAATAATTCCTGAGATTCGTTCATCGGTTTCCCTAATTTATTACGAAAGAATTCGTATTTCACACGTTCCTGAGCTGCATGCTGATCAACCATAAATAACCCATTTTCATTTTGAGCAAGAATATAAGTTCCTTGCAATTGTCCAATTGGATACATCATCGGAACACGTTTATCAATGGTATTCGTTTGCTCTTCTCGATTTGGAGCATGTGCTGCTTCAAATGAAGATGTTGACATATCCACCGATACTTTTTCAGTTACCTCTGATTCATCGTTATCAACTAAATTGGCGTGTTGCTCTATTTCACGATTGATCATTTTATCTCGAGTTTCAGGCAGATCAAATTTTTCTGTTTGATCACGTATGATAGAGCGCGAATCCTGGGAAAAATCAGAGTTAATGGGTTGTTTTTCACGATTATTTGAATCAAATCGAAAAGAGGATTGTTCTGATTTTTGCCTCTGCACCGGTTGTTTCTCTACCTTAGGAATAAGTGTAATCTCTCTAAACCGATCTCGAATCATACTTTCAATGGATGTAAAAAGCTCTTTATCCTTACTGAATCGAACTTCTAGTTTGGCAGGGTGTACATTCACATCCACAAGAATCGGATCCATCTCGATATTGAGTACGACAATCGGCGATCGTCCAATAGGCAATAATGTATGGTAGCCTTGTAATATTGCTTTATTTAATCCGATATTTCGTATAAAACGTCCGTTAATAATGGTTGACATATAATTACGAGAAGCCCTTGTCACTTCTGGTTTAGCGATATAACCGTGCACTCTATAATCGAGCGTTTTAACATCAACTGGCAGCATTTGTTTTGCCACACTCATCCCGTACACTTGCGAAATTACCTGAAGAATATCTCCGTTCCCATTTGTTTTAATAAGTCCTTTGTCATTATGCAAAGCTTCTATCCGAACCTCAGGATGTGCTAATGCCATTCTATTTAAAACATCAGAAATATGACCTAATTCTGTATGCAGGCTCTTCATATATTTTAATCGTGCAGGTGTGTTATAGAATAATTCACTGACTGTAATATCTGTCCCTTGCCTTGCATCGCTTTTCCCACGATGTTTAACACTTCCACCCTCTAACTGCAAGAGAGTACCTGCTTGATCTCCTTGGGAGGTTTGGGCCGATAATTTACTGACAGACGCAATACTTGCTAAAGCCTCTCCGCGAAAACCAAGTGTTTTTACATGGAACAAATCGGATTCATTCTTAATTTTACTCGTTGCATGTCGCAGAAAAGCTCTTTCTACATCATCCTCTTCCATTCCAGCGCCATTATCTGTAATACGAATTTCTTCCAGTCCTGCTTCTTTTATTTCTACTCTTATCCATGTTGCACCTGCATCTATACTGTTTTCTAATAGCTCTTTAACCACTGAAGCTGGCCTTTCCACTACTTCACCAGCTGCGATTTTATTTGCGAGTGCATCTGGCATTTGAATAATTGGCATGATATCACCCTCTCTAATATTGCTTTAATCCTTTTTGTAGGCGATACAATTCATTCATTGCTTCTAACGGTGTTAAATCCAGAACATTAACATTCTTTAAATCTTCAATAACAGACTGTTCTTGATTGTTATGAGTTTTCTCTTGTTTAGGCATTTCTGCCTTTTTCTTATTTGACTCTTCTATAAAGAAAGAGAGCTGACCTGACTCTAATTTATCTTTTGTCGGAGTAGGCTTTTTATTTGAATCATCTTCTAGTTCTTCTAAGATTACCGAAGCACGTTCAATAAGTTCATTAGGCAAATCCGCCAATTTAGCTACGTGAATACCATAACTTTGATCAGCTGCACCTTCTTTTATTTGATGAAGAAATACAACATTACCCTCATGTTCTTCCGCACGTACATGAATATTTTTTAAATGATGAAGAGAATCTTCTAAAGCTGTTAACTCATGATAATGTGTAGAGAACAATGTTTTTGCGGCTATGTTATGATGAATATATTCTACAATCGCTTGAGCTAGTGCCATACCATCATACGTGCTTGTTCCTCTTCCAATTTCATCTAATAATATTAAACTTCGATCAGTAGCATTAGAGATTGCATGTCTAGCTTCTAACATTTCTACCATAAAGGTACTTTGACCCGATACTAAATCATCCGCAGCCCCAATTCTAGTAAATATTTGATCGAATACACATAGCGTAGCTTGTTCTGCTGGGATAAAGCAACCAATTTGTCCCATAATTGAAGTTAATGCGACTTGGCGCATATACGTACTTTTACCAGACATATTTGGTCCTGTAATCAAGAGCATATTTTGACTTTTGTCAAAGACAACATCATTTGGGACAAATGTTCCATCCTTCATTACTTGTTCAACTACTGGATGTCTCCCTTTAGTGACTTGTAACTGTTCGTCGTTAAAGTCCGGGCGAACATAATTATTCGATTCACTTACCGTAGCAAAACTTTGCAAAACATCCATTTGGCTAATAATATGAGCTAATTGTTGAATTAAAGGAATTTCTTCTTTAATCTGATCTCTTATTTGAATAAATAAATCATATTCAAGTTCCACACTTTTTTCTTCCGCTTCTAAAATAAGTTTCTCTTTTTCTTTCAGTTCTTCATTTACAAAGCGTTCAGCATTCGTTAATGTTTGTCTTCGTTCATAACGTCCTTCAGGTAACAAATGAAGATTCGGCTTCGTTATTTCTATATAATAGCCAAACACCCGATTGTAGCCGACCTTTAAAGAACGTATACCCGTCTCTTCGCGTTCTTGATGTTCTAATTGGGCTATCCATTTCTTCCCATTTCTAGAAGCATCTCTGTACGTATCTAATTGATCATGGTATCCTTCCTTGATCAATGAGCCTTCTTTTATAGAAATTGGAGGTTCGTCTACAATACTCTTTTCTAGAGATTCTACCATCTGTTCAGGATAAATGAGCATTTCTGCCAATCTTGTAATTTCTGGCTGATCGAATTGTCTTAAAGTTTCTTGTATTGCCGGAATCCGTGATAATGACTGTTTTAATTGGATTAAATCCCTGGCATTCACATTGCCAAATGCAATACGTCCTGAAAGCCGTTCCAGATCATATACGGATTTTAATAAATCACGAAGACTCTCTCTCTCCATAAAACCATCATAAAAACCTTGTACCACTTCTAATCGTTCATTTATCTTCTGCTTACTTAACAACGGCCGCTCTAACCACTTTTTCAAAGTCCTTGCTCCCATTGCTGTTACAGTTTTATCGAGTACCCACAGAAGACTGCCATGTTTTGATTTTTTCATGATCGTCTCCGTTAATTCAAGATTTCTTTTGGAGTACATATCAAGACTCATATACTTTTTTAATTCGATCACTTCTGCTTTTTGCAAATGATGTAATGATCTTTTTTGTGTCGTTTGGATATAGTTCAATAATCTACTAAATGCTTTCATCAATCTCTCGTCATTTAGGTTCTCACTTAATTCACGAAACTCTGCATTAAAGGTAACTTCATCTTGATAAGACAAGGTGACATTCAAACGTTCTTTTAATTGAATTTGCAGTTCTTCTGGAAGATTGCTTGAGATAACAATCTCCTTGATTGGTTGATTATAAAATTCATGAATGACAGCATCCCATCCATCATTAATAAATGCTAAACGATTCTCACCAGTAGATAAATCGTTATATACGATGACATAAGAACCATCTTGAAAATGAGATAGACTACCAATATAGTTATTTTCTCCATCAGTTAACATGGTACTTTCCATAACCGTTCCAGGTGTTATCATTTGAACTACTTCCCTTTTAACAACTCCCTTAGCTGTTTTAGGGTCTTCCACCTGTTCACATATCGCTACCTTATATCCTCTATCGATAAGTGTCTTTATATAATTTTCAGCAGAATGATAAGGCACTCCACACATTGGAATAGGGTCCCCTTTGCCACCTGCTCTCTTTGTTAAGGTAATCTCTAATTCTTGTGCTGCACGTGTAGCATCCTCATAGAATAGTTCATAGAAATCACCTAGTCTATAAAAAAGAAAAGCATCTTTATATTCGTTCTTTATTTGTATGTATTGTTCCATCATCGGCGTGAGCTTTGCCATGTTAAATCCTCCAACTTACCGTATCTTTTTCCATCCATTATAGCATAAATTGCCCCTATACTTGTCCAATTCTGTCGAAAAAAGAAAACGAGAGTAATTTCTACCCTCGTCTTCGGATTAATCCTTATGGCGATGATTAAAAAAGTCTGGTTTTACTTTTTCTGCTTCATCATCCGTCATATTATGATCCCAAACACTTTCTTCATCGTCATCATCATGATCCAATTTCGGACTAACCTTTACAAACAGCCTAGTATCCCCAATAACTTGAACTACGAATTCACGTTCAATCTCAACAGTAATATTACTTCCTTTTCCGCTGATTTTGCATTCAAGGCAATTTGGTTGCTGCAGTACTTTTGCAATCACATCATACTCATCATTAATACAATTATCATCCTTCACCGATAATGGAATTGTATCCTTATATTCTACTCTCTCTGTAACCACTTCGGTTTTCGTATTGTCGTTATACGAATACCATACATTAATATCATAGCTTCCAGTTACAACTACACTATCCTCAGATTTTTTAGTTGCATGATATAAATGATTAATGACCCAGCATCCTAATATACTAGTTGGTCGATGTGATGGGGAGATGGTATGGGATTCTTTGGTAAACTTTCTACCTTTACCACAAACTGCTTTTGTTATGATTTCTCTATATTCTTTATCAAGAAAAGTCATGATTACTTTTACCTCCTCTTTTTTCATAGTCATTTTATGCAAGACAAATACCTAAAGTGCATAGCATTTCGTGATAATGAAAAAAAGAAGGAGTTTTAATGATTAGAATATCTTTTCGAACGACAATGAATATGAAGATTGTCACTATAAATTATTTATATAGACATACAAAAAGCTTGGGTAACAAAATTTACACAAAAGAAAAATCAGCATGTTTGGAATTATGTTCAGTACCCTGTAGCATCGTTGTTGCGTTTTTTGAGCAAAACACTTAGGCATCCTCTTAAAGCCTATGCACAATTCCAATGTTACGTTATTTAATTTCTTTTGAATTTAATTTTGTTCTATCCCAAGCTCTTCTAGCCAAAGAGAGATTATCATTTTATTTCTTTATCAAAACAGTGCGGTTTCTAGAGAATACGCTGTTTAATGCGAACACCCTGACTTGTTTTTTGCTTTAGAACCTGTCTCTCCTGCTAAAATATCTCCGCCAGTAGATTCAATCACTTCATTCGTTACTTCACGAGCGATTGTTTTTGACACTAACTGCAATACATCATTAACGACAATTTGTGTTTCCTTAAATTCTTGAACAACTGGTATATCATCGATTTCAGCTTGTAAACGATCGATTTCCTCTTCTACACGTTTTAAAGCTTCTCTTTTCTCATATGCTTGAAAATTAACTGCTTGTTTTTGCAATGTTTTAATCTTTTGGATGAGTGATTGAACTTTTTTATTTTCGTTAAGCTTTGCTTCTACTTGTTTAAAACGATCAATTTCTTCTGTGCTTGCTAACATATTAGCTAACTTCTTTGCTTCATCCAACACTTCTTTACGAGTATATTCTGTCATACTAGTTCACCTCAACTGTATTTTCAACCATCACGCCGTTTAAAGACCATGTTTTGGTTTCTGTTATTTCTACTTCTACAATTTTACCAATTGATGATTTTGGTCCCTTGAAATTAACAAGTTTATTTTTTTCAGTATAACCAGCTAATACTTCAGGATCCTTCTTACTTTCACCTTCAACGAGTACTTTTACTTTCTTTCCAGCATAATCTTTCATGGATGCCGCAGATTGTTTGTTAACTAGTTCGTTTAAGCGGTATAAACGTTGTTTTTTTACTTCCTCAGGCACATCATCTTTTTTTCGAGCAGCAGGTGTGCCTTCACGAGGGGAGTATATAAATGTATATGCAGCTTCAAACCCAACCTCTTCTACTAAGGTCATGGTTTCTTCAAATTGTTCTTCCGTTTCATTCGGGAATCCTACAATAATATCCGTAGTTAACGTTGCATTTGGCATTGCAATACGTATTTTTCGAACCAACTCTAAATATTCTTCTCTTGTATATTTACGATTCATCTTTTTCAAGATTTCACTACTTCCTGACTGAACAGGCAAGTGTATATGATCTAGTAAGTTGCCTCCCTGAGCTAATACTTCAATTAATCGATCATCAAAGTCTCTAGGATGTGATGTTGTAAATCGAACACGCGGGATATCAATTTTATGAATATCATTCATTAAGTCCCCTAGGCCATATTCGATATCTTCAAAATCTTTCCCGTAGGCATTTACATTTTGGCCGAGGAGAGTTACTTCTTGGTAACCTTGAGCAACTAAATGACGGACTTCTTGAATAATGTCTTTAGGTCGACGACTTCTTTCTTTCCCGCGGGTCATTGGAACTATACAGTACGTACAGAATTTATCACATCCATACATAATATTGACCCAAGCTTTAATTTTGCCTTTACGAGCTTTTGGTAAATTTTCAATAATATCGCCTTCTTTAGACCATACCTCTACAATCATTTCTTTTCCAAACAATGCTTCTTTCACAAGGTGTGGTAGGCGATGAATATTATGTGTTCCAAAAATCAAATCGATATGTTGATGTTTCTGTAATATTCGATCTACTACTGATTCTTCCTGTGACATACAACCACAAACCCCAATGATGAGATCTGGATTTTCTAATTTCAAAGGTTTTAAATGACCAATCTCACCAAACACTTTATTTTCTGCATTTTCACGGATTGCACAAGTGTTTAACAGAATTATATCAGCTTCTTCTGTAACAGTAGTCGATTCATATCCCATCTCAGATAGAATTCCTGCCATTACTTCGGTATCATGCTCGTTCATTTGACAACCGTAAGTACGAATTAAAAATTTCTTCCCGTGCCCGATTTTCTCCATATCCTCTGGGATTGAGAAGTCATAATGAAATTGAACATCTTCTCTTTTACGCTTTCTAGCTTGTTTTATATCAGGCGATTGCGGCTCATACTCTTGTTGGAAATACTTAGCAATCATATCTTCACTTGACGTATTTTTAATTCTATCTACATTTGCTTGTTCTGTACGAATCTGGGACTGCTGTTTGCGTTGCTGTTCGTTCATCAGGTATCCCCTTTCTTCATTCGAATCATAGTTACATATGTACAATACTATAGTATAAAGCTTCTTTCCAAATAGTACAATATTGTAAGCCTATACACAAACAAAAACCTTCCTTATAAGGAAGGTTTTTCCGATGTTATCGAGGTTCAACGATTAGTTTAATCGCTGTCCGTTCTTCGTTGTCAATTAAGATGTCCGTAAATGCGGGAATACAAATTAAATCGACACCACTAGGAGCAACAAAACCACGCGCGATTGCTACTGCTTTAACTGATTGATTTAGTGCCCCGGCACCTATAGCTTGTATTTCTGCTGTACCACGTTCTCTTAGTACATTTGCCAAGGCTCCTGCTACTGAATTTGGGTTCGATTTAGCTGAAACTTTTAAAACTTCCATTACTAGTACCTCCTCATGCACTATTGTAATTATACTGCTACTATATTCTTGGAGATGTTAGCATATTCCCTTTAGGAGCAACAAATCATTATTACGAGAAGAATGGATGGTCCTCGTTAATCATAATCCGCTCGATGTTTTTCGCTCGGCCCGATGTATCATCGATGGTAATAATTACTCCATTTAATTGTGTTCTTCCCGTTTTATCAATTTCAAAACGTACAGGAAGAGATGTTAAGAATCGTTTCATTATCGTTTCTCTTTCTACACCTAATATACCATCGTACGGGCCTGTCATCCCCACATCAGATATATATGCTGTACCATCTGGTAATATTCGTTCATCGGCAGTTTGTGTATGCGTATGTGTCCCTACAACTGCTGATACTCTACCATCTAAATACCAAGCCATTGCTTGTTTTTCACTCGTTGCTTCTCCATGAAAATCAACGAAAATAATATTTGTTCGCAACTTCGCTTCATCAATAAGTTCATCGGCTTTACGGAATGGATCATCTACAGGCGGTAGAAACGTTCTTCCCTGTAAATTAATTACCGCTATTTCTTTACCGTTAAAATTAGAGTAAATAATTCCTTTACCAGGATTATTATCCGGGAAATTTGCTGGACGAATCATATTATGAGCACTATCGATGAACTCAAAGATTTCTTTCTTATCCCACGTATGATTTCCCATCGTGATAACCTGAGCACCAGCCTCAAGAAATTGTTTGTAAATCTTTTCTGTAATTCCCTTACCGGCTGCTGCGTTCTCCCCATTTATAATTGTCATGTGAGGCTTATATTTATCTTTTAGTTTAGGTAGATACTCAAATAACATATCTCTACCAGGTGATCCAACAACATCACCTATAAATAAAATTTTCATTCTAAAAATCATCCTATCTACATTATATATATTTAGTTTTTCACACCTAACAGCGATTGTCAAAAACTAGTTGATCATAAGCGAGTAGTATTATTCAATATAAAAGAAGCTATATGTACGCAATAAGCTGATCCATCATAAGCAATAAGAGATACATAGTCAAACCGATAATGCTAAAAAATCCGGTTATCAATTAGATAACCGGATTTTTTCTTACAGCGACGTATAATATATCAGCCACTGTACTTATTTCGCGTATTCAACTGCTCTTGTTTCCCTTATTACAGTAACTTTTATATGTCCAGGATAGTCAAGTTCGCCTTCAATTCGCTTGCGGATATCACGTGCGATGCTTATAGATTCAATATCATCTATTTCATCAGGTCTAACCATGATACGAATTTCTCTACCCGCTTGAATAGCAAATGATTTTTCAACGCCATCAAAGGATTCTGAGATTTCTTCTAGTTTCTCTAGTCGTTTAATGTAATTTTCCAGCGTTTCACTTCTAGCACCAGGTCTCGCTGCAGATAATGCGTCCGCAGCAGCAACCAATACTGCAATAATAGATGTTGCTTCTTCATCTCCATGGTGGGAAGCAATTGAATTAATCACGACTTCGTGTTCTTTATACTTCATCGCTAGCTCTTTACCTATTTCAACATGACTTCCTTCTACTTCATGGTCGATAGCTTTCCCGATATCATGCAGTAGACCAGCTCTTCTAGCTAGTGTCACATCTTCTCCAAGTTCAGCCGCTAACAGTCCTGACAAGTAAGCAACTTCTGCCGAGTGTTTCAGTCCGTTCTGACCATAGCTTGTACGATATTTTAGACGACCTAAGATTTTCACTAGATCCGGATGTAATCCGTGAACTCCAACTTCGAAAGTAGTTTCCTCGCCTACTTCTCGAATATATTCGTCTACTTCGCGTCTAGATTTCTCAACCATTTCTTCGATACGTGCAGGGTGTATTCTTCCATCTTGCACGAGCTTTTCTAATGCCATACGTGCAATTTCACGTCGAATTGGATCGAAACCAGAGAGTATAACTGCTTCTGGAGTGTCATCTATAATTAAATCAATTCCAGTTAAGGTTTCTAGAGTTCTTATGTTTCTACCTTCACGACCAATGATACGACCTTTCATTTCATCATTCGGCAAATTAACAACAGAAACCGTTGTCTCAGCAACATGGTCTGCAGCACAACGCTGTAAGGCAAGGGATAAAATGTTTTTGGCTTTTTTATCAGCTTCCTCTTTTGCACGTGTTTCAGACTCTTTAATCAACACTGCTGATTCATGCTGTACCTCTTTTTCGATACGCTCTAAAATAATCTGTTTCGCCTGTTCAGATGTATATCCTGAAATGCGCTCAAGCTCAGCTTGCTGCTCGTCTTTCATAGCTTCCACTTTGCTTTTCATTTCTTCAATTTGTTGTTGTTGTTCGGTTAGAGATTGTTCTTTACTCTCTAAACTCGACTCACGTTTGTCTAAGGTTTCACTTTTTCGGTCCAGATTCTCTTCTTTTTGCATCAGACGATTTTCTTGCTTCTGAGCTTCCATGCGGCGCTCTCTTATTTCATCTTCCGCTTGTTGACGGAATTTATGAGTTTCATCTTTTGCTTCAAGAAGCGCTTCTTTCTTGGCGGCATCTGCATTTCTGTGTGCTTCTTCGACAATTTGCTTTGCAAGTCTCTCCGCACTAGAGATCTTTGCTTCTGCAATAGATCTGCGTACCAGATAACCAACAACAATACCGACGATCAGAGCAAGCAAAATGGAGATGACGACGATAACGATGTCCATGATTTCACCTCCTATTGCCTATAAAATTATACATTTCATATGTGTCGGCATGTAACATTTTCTAAATGCATCAAATATTAATTTCATAATGGAAATTATAAAATTATACACTTCTAATATTAATTCTCAATTGGTTGAATGTCAAGGAATCCCCGGAAATAATATCCATGTTGGCGAGCTCTTCTGAATATTGAGATCGACTAAAATAAAAAAACCCTAAGGTCATATTGCTTTTGACCTTAGAGTTTTGTACAAGCTAGACTATTTTAAATCAAGACTCTCTTGAGAAGCTTCTTCTTCCGTCTTATCTTCATCCACCTTGTCTAATTCATAATGCTGACGAATAGACTGATGGATTTCTGTTAATACTTCTTCATGTTCTTTTAGATATTGTTTCGCATTTTCTCTGCCCTGTCCTAGACGATCATTGTTATAGGAATACCATGCACCACTTTTCATAACAATATCTAGATCGGAACCAATATCTAATACTTCACCTTCTTTAGAAATACCTTTTCCATACATAATATCTACTTCAGCTTGTTTAAACGGTGGAGCAACTTTATTTTTTACAACTTTAATTCGCGCTTTATTTCCGACTGCATCATTACCTAGCTTTAATGTTTCCGCTCTTCTTACTTCTAAACGTACAGAGGAATAGAATTTTAATGCTCGTCCACCAGGAGTTGTCTCTGGATTTCCGAACATAACTCCGACTTTTTCACGGATTTGGTTAATAAATATTGCCGTTGTTTTCGACTTATTTATTGCACCAGATAATTTACGTAATGCTTGTGACATTAAACGTGCTTGTAGCCCAACATGAGAATCTCCCATTTCACCTTCAATTTCAGCTTTTGGCACAAGCGCAGCTACAGAGTCAACTACGATAATATCTACAGCACCGCTTCGAACAAGGGCCTCTGCAATTTCTAATGCTTGTTCACCTGTATCTGGTTGAGATAACAGTAATTCATCAATATTTACACCTAAAGCTTTCGCATATACTGGGTCAAGCGCATGCTCTGCATCGATAAACGCAGCTTGTCCTCCTTGCTTTTGTGCTTCCGCAATTGCGTGAAGTGCTACGGTTGTTTTACCTGAGGACTCTGGACCATATATTTCAACTACACGACCACGAGGATACCCGCCTATACCTAAGGCAACATCTAATGCTAATGATCCACTTGGGATAGTAGCGATTTTCGGGATTTCATTCTCCCCCATTTTCATAATGGAACCTTTACCAAATTGCTTCTCTATTTGTCTTAAAGCCATATCTAATGCTTGTTTTCTATCACTCAAAGAAACTACCTCCTTCACATATCTGTATCTATCATACAATGTTTTTATCTATTTAACAAGAAAAAAACGAATGGATGTTCTTATTTTTTAACAATCTACTTATAGTCAAATTTAGAAAAATACTATAAAAATAGTTTTATAAATAGAAAAATCCTTGTATTAAGACTCCTAGCTTTTACTTTTTAAATATTGATATATTAGTTCAAATCCTTTTAAACAAGCTCTATCCCGTATATGATTTCTATTTCCAGTAAAGTTAAATTGTTTTGAGACAACCACTTCATCACCATCAGCGATTGAAATATAGACTGTTCCGACTGGTTTCCCTTCTTGTTCATCCGGTCCAGCTATTCCTGTAAATGAAATACCTAAATTTGTTTGTATTTTTCTCGTAACATTTGATGCCATTGCATCTGAACATGCACGGCTAACCACACCTTGTGAATGTATGATTTCACTCGGAACTTCTAATACCTCTTCCTTTATACGAGACTGGTATGTTATAAAACTCCCCGCAAATACATTCGATGCTCCAGTTACAGACACCAGTCTTTGAGAAAACATTCCTCCTGTAATACTCTCTGCTGCGCTTATTGAATAACCTAAATCTTGGAGTTGTTGCACAACAATATCCTCTATTGACTCCTCATTCTCACCAAAGTAATGCTCTCCAACTCTTGCTAAAATAAGCTTTTTAGTTTGTTCTAACATCGCTTCCGCTTCTTGTTTTGTTTCACCTCTTGCTGTTAGACGAATAACAACGGCTTGATCTTGTGCAAGTGGCGCAATCGTTGGATTTGTTTGCTTTTCAATTAAGTCTGATAATGTATGTTCTAATGTTGATTCACCAATACCAATAAATTTTAGTACGACGGATTGTATAATTCGTTGTTTCCCGGTTACTTTTTCTAAAAATGGAAAGAGTTCCTCTTGCGAAATATGTTTCATTTCACGAGGTACTCCCGGTAAAAAGAACCAATGACAAGATTGATAATGAACATACATTCCAGGTGCCATACCTGCTTTATTGTTCAGTACTGTAGAACCTTCAAATACACGTGCCTGTTTTCTGTTATTCGGGGTCATTGTTCGTCCACGATTTTGAAAAAATCCCTCTATTTTTTCCATGCTTTCCTTATCTTCAACCAGCGGTAATCCTGTCATCTGTTGAAAACCTTCACGAGTAAGATCGTCCGCAGTCGGTCCAAGACCACCTGTCACAATGATAATATTAGAACGTGATTGAGCAAGCTGAAAAGCCTGCTCAACACGTTCTAAATTATCGCCTACTACTGTGTGATTGTACATATTAATTCCATATGTTGCTAATTTTTCGGATAACCATTGTGCATTTGTATTCGCAATTTGGCCTAATAACAATTCCGTACCAACCGCTACTATTTCAGCTTGATAATTTTTCATTATTTTGAATCCCTCATCACATGCCAGTTTTTAATAAAATAATCCACTCCAGAAATAATTGTGAAAATTAATGCTATATATAGCATGATTATACCGAATGGAAAATCAATATAGGAAAACGGAAAATTATGTAGTAATAATACCGCAATAGAAATCATTTGAGTTGCAGTTTTTAATTTGCCCATACTTCCTGCTGCAAGTACGATTCCTTCTCCTGCAGCTACTAGTCTTAAACCTGTAACAGCTAATTCTCTGCTTATAATAATGATGACTATCCAAGCTGGGGCAATTTCCATTTCCACTAATAGTATTAATGCAGCAGATACTAGTAACTTATCTGCAAGCGGGTCCATAAACTTTCCTAAATTTGTAACTAATTGATACTTTCTAGCATAATAACCATCAACCCAATCAGTAGCAGCTGCAATAATAAAGATCAATGCGGCTAGAAAATGAGCGACTGGTAATTCACTATTACCGATATCCCAAGCTCCCCAAGGAAAAGGAATGGATAATAATAAAATAAAAATCGGGATCATTAATATTCTGGAAAATGTTAACTTATTTGGTAAATTCATTCTGTCTGCCTCCGTCTTTTGAGTAATAAATATAACCCTCCCACAAAAAATAGGAGGGTCAAAGTTTAATTAAATTGGATTTCTATTTTTTGATGTGCAGTAGAAGTGTCTACTGGATATTCAATTTCAGTACCATTAATAGAAATGACTACAGCTGGTGTATTACCTACATTAAATGAAATTGATTCATAATCTGTAGCATCCCACTCTTGAGGAGCTGCCTCTGCATTAAAGATACTGTTATAAAGTGATTCACCATTTCCGCTTGTTACCCCTAACCATGACTCCATATCATCTGCTGTAACATCAACAGAAACAGTAAGTTCATCACCGTAATTGCTTACACCAATAACTGAATTAGGGGAACTCCCAGTTCCTTCTTCAATTACCTCAACAGATAAATCTTCCGATGAATCCTCTTCAGATTCATTGTCTTCACTTCCTTCAGAAGTACCATCATTTTCTTCATTGTTCTCTTCTTCATCTCCAGCTGATTCATCTGTATTATTTTCAGAATCATTAGTTCCTTCTTCAATAATTACATTGTTTTCTTGCGGCTCTTCAGATGAATCTGTAGCATCCGAGGAAGAATTAGCACGAATAAACAACCACGCAACAATAATTATACCTATTACTAATAGAACGACAATAATTGAAGGAATAACGGAAGAAATGCGTGAACCTTTATCATTACTATTATTTTCTCTTCTAGTGCGCTGAATTCGTGTATATTGAACATTCTCCTCTTCCGTACTAGGCAACTCCTCTCTATGTTCTTCGAGAAGTTCATTCGGATCCAATCCAACAGCAGTTGCGTATTCTTTTATAAAAGCTCTTGCATAAAACTTACCAGGCAAAATATGAAGATTTCCTTCTTCAATTGCTACTAAATATCTTTTCTGAATCTTTGTTGTTTCCTGTAAACTATCTAGTGAAATTCCGCTAGATAAACGTGCTTCTTTTAATTTCGCACCAACATCCATATAAAACACCTTCCATAGTCAAAAAATATTAAAACATAGAAAACCCGTCCTGCTGATGAAAATCTTGCTTTTCTACTGTTTCATATGTAATCTCTTCATTTTCATCCGTGCGTAATTCGATGATATAATCAAAATCATCCATACTATATTCCGTAGATTGCACGAATATGTCCGGATGCTCAACTACTTTAATAGTTGGAAGTTGCATTATTTCACGAATTAATTGCCAATGTTGTTCATTAGCCTTCCTTTTTGAGACTACTCCATCTATAATATAAATATTATCAGGATTGTATTCACCTTCAATTAAACTTTTGCGAACAGTTTGTTTAATCATCGTACTTGAAACAAATAACCAACGTTTATTAGCACTAACACTAGCTGCAACAATTGATTCCGTCTTTCCTACACGTGGCATACCTCGTATTCCAATCAGTTTATGACCTTCAACTTTATATAACTCAGCCATAAAATCAACAAGTAAACCTAGCTCTTCTCTGACAAATCGAATCGTCTTTCGATCATCGCTATCCGTATGAATGTATTTTCCATGACGAACTGCCATTTTATCGCGGAGTTTAGGTTTTCTAATTTTATGAACTTTAATTGCACCCATCGTACTTAGTATAGACTTTAATCTCATAATATTTTCATCATATTTCGACAACAACAGCATACCTCTTCGTGAATTTTCTACACCATTGATTGTAATTATATTAATGGAAAGCATTCCAAGCAAAGAAGCTATTTCTCCAAGTAACCCTGGACGATTTTTAAGGTTTTCATATTCTAAATACCACTCTACTTTTTCCATAATGAACCCCTTTATATTATAGCTATATTCTGTACTATGTATTATCATAACGAATTTATGTAAAATTTTCTATTAGAATATAACATTTTTTACTATTTTTCAAAACAACTAGATGAAATTTCATAAAAATCCTGTCGAAATTAACCAAGATAACTCCGCACTACTGTAATAAATATAAAAAGAAAATTCAGATTACAAAGAAGGATATATTATTATAAAATTGCGATTCATCTTTAATAAAAAGAAAAAGTTGTACAGTTACAACTATACAACTTTTCCTCTAATTATTCATCATAATTATTTTTTCTGAACAAGTTTGATCATTGTATTTGCAAGTGCTTGCTGTTCTTCTTCAGAAGCTGCATTCCACAATTCCTTTAATACTTCTTCTTCCGGATTTTGAGCATTAACGCTTTGTGCAAGATAATCTCCTACTTCAGCTGCTAATCCAGAAATTGTTTTCTGATCTACTCCATTAGCTTGAGCTTGTTCAAGTCGATCAGCTAAAAAACCTTTCCATGAGTCAAAATTATCTAAAACAGACATTTCGATTTCCTCCTCATATTCGTAGAATCAAACTTATTATTTGAGGTTTCAACCGAAAATATTCATAAAAAAGTATATTTTTACCATGCTCCATTAACTTCTATAATTTCACCACGAATGTAGCTAGATTGATCACTCATCAAAAAGTGTACCGTATTTGCCACTTCTTCAGGTAAACCAGCACGGTTAAGAGGTATTTCATCAATAATGGAATGAACTTCTTCCGCTGATAAATGTGCATTCATCTTCGTCTGTATAAAACCAGGACTGACTCCATTTACCGAGATACCACTTAGGGATACCTCCTTAGCTAAAGCCCGTACAAAACTGTTTTGAGCACCTTTTACGGAAGAGTACATCACTTCGTTACTTGCACCGCGGTCTCCCCAGATAGAAGTGATAAACACAATATGGCCTTTATTTTTTCGAATCATATTTGGTAATACATGCTTCGTAATCATCCAAGGAGCTTTTATATGCAGTTGTAACATGTCATCCATTTCTTCCTCTAAGCTATCTTGAAATAAATCAAAATGTGCATTTCCACCAGCAAACACAATACCATCAATATCAAAATCCAATTGATGTATTAAATGATGTATCCCATTACTTGTGCTTAAATCAGCCTGATAAAAACCTAGAATAGCATCTTCATCCAATTCAAGCTGTAATTGTAGTATAGGTTCAACATTTTGATGGTAATGTAATAATAACGAATATCCTTCTTTAGCAAGTTTACGAGCAATAGCAATACCGATTTCTCCACTTGCACCAATAACTAGTACATTTCCCCTCATATTCTCACCTTATTCTGCAGAAATAGTACAAGTTGCTAATCGTTCTTCCTTAATCCACTCACTTAAAAATTTATTTGCATCATCCACCGTTAATTGTTGTATAAATGGAACGACTTCAAATAAATTCACTCCCAAATGGAGATAAGAAATAAATTTATTTGCAGTAAACTCCAGCGAGTTCATCGAACGTAATAACTGACCTATTTTCTTTTTCTTCATTCTTTTAAATGTTTCTTCATCCATTTTTATATCCTTTGTTGAAAGTAATAAATCTTTAACTCGTTGACTAAATTGTTCTGGTTGATCTGTATTAGTACCTATCAGAGAATAACCGAAAGTCGCATCCAAATTTGACTCGAAATAAAAGGAGTCATCAATTAATCCATCCCCATATAATTCCTGGTAGAATGGTCCTCCAGTAGAGAAAAAGTGGCTTAAAAACATTCCAACCATTAAATCCCTTCGGAGAATTTCGTTTCCTTTTACATTATTTGTCGGTTCTTTAATCCCAACGGTACATTTTGGAATCGACACCGGCATTGTAATTTTTTTATTTTTTTCTGCTACATGATCCAATTCATTTGGAAGAAATCGTTGAATTTCATCCATTTTTTTGAAATCCTTCTTAGATTGATTATCCGTTATTAAATCCATCATTGACTGTGGGTTAAAATTACCTGCAACGACTAAACTCATATTTTCTGGATGGTAAAATGTTTGATAACAAGTATACAAATCATCCTTGGTAATAGAGGAAATAGACTCTACCGTACCAGCAATATCTATATTCACTGGATGATCGTGAAACATTGCTTTGATTGTCCCCATGAAGGATTGCCAATCCGGTTGATCATCGTACATTTTTATTTCTTGAGCGATAATCCCTTTTTCCTTCTCCACGGATTCTTCAGAAAAATACGGATCCTGAACAAAGTCAATGAGAGTAAGGACATTTTTTTCAATTTGACTAGTCGCAGAAAATAAGTATGCTGTTTGTGTAAATGAAGTAAAAGCATTTGGTGAAGCACCTTGTTTACTAAAATCAGCAAAAACATCTCTGTCTTCTTTTTCGAATAGCTTGTGCTCTAAAAAGTGAGCAATTCCTTCAGGGACAGATATTTTTTCATTTTCACCGAGGGGGATAAACGTTTGATCAATAGAACCATACTTGGTAGAGAAAATACCATATGTTTTCGACATCTCTGATTTCGGTAATAAATATACATTTAATCCATTAGGTAATTGTTTCGTATAAAGCGTCTCACCTAATTCTTGAAATACTTCTTTATTCACTCTTCTCACCACCCTTACTTGTTAGTAAAAATATTGTATCTTCCTCAATTTCTTTAGCAACTTCTATCACTTGTTGTTTTGTAACAGATTTAATATCTTTGATTAATTGTTCTGGCGGAAGACTCTTCCCGCCAACTTCTTGTTGATACAAAAGTTCCACTAAACCTTGTGGATGATCCATTGTTTCTAAAAGTTGATTAATAATTAATTGTTTCGTTTCTTCAAGTTCTTCATCGTTAAAGGAACCGTTTTTCATTTCCTCTACTTGTTCTCGAATAATATCTCGAGCTTTTTTATAATCTTGAGGAGCGATACCACTCATCACGATCATAAGACCTTTATGACTTTCCAATCGCGATGAAGCATAATACGCTAAACTATTCTTTTCCCGTACATTAATGAATAATTTAGAACTTGGAAATGCTCCAAACAAACCATTAAACACTTGTAAAGCTGCATACCTTGGATCTTCATATAAGATATTTGTTCGATAGCCAATATGCAACTTTGCTTGCTGAACAGCTTCTTCTTCCACAATCTCTTTCGGAGAATTGCTAGCCGTTGATTCTGAATTTATTGGCGCTACTTCCTCATTCAATTGTTCTGTTTTTCCAGATAAGAGCTCTTCCATTAAATCCATCATGTCTTTGGTTTGAAAATCACCTGTTACAAAAACATCCATTACGTCTTCTTTGATAATTGATTTAGCATAAGCAAATAAATCTTCATTTTTCAAAGAAATCAAATCATCTTCATATCCTTGTACGTGTAAGGAATAAGGCTCACCATTACACATTTCATCTATTAATCGAGTGTTTGCATAATTCATTTTATCGTCTTTTAATGCATGTATCTTCTGTAGTAATGTCTTTTTCTCACGTTCAAAAATTTCATCTTTAAACGAATCTTCTCCATTTAATTGAAAAATCACTTCTTCAAATAGCATTGCAGCACGTCTCATGACAGAAGATGCATCCGGAATAAATTTTTCATTTGCTACATCTAGCCGAATCGTCAGAATATGATTTTCTCCTTTTTTTCCACCGGTAATAGCTAGAGTTGCACCATATAATTCATCCAATTCTTTCTGTAATTCTATTCTATTTGGGTAAGATGCAGTCCCTTGTTTTAATACATATGGAAGCAAAGCGCGTTTTGTGATTGTAGCACGTTCTAACGGCGCACGAAATTTTGCAACAAAAGAGATTGTTTTATGTTTTTTATTTGGAACTAAATGAAACTTCATGCCATCGACGGTTTTTTGATTAACTTGTGCCTTCATGGATACCCTCCAATTTAAAAAATTTTCATACTTCCTATTCTGCACTATTTTTCCAACTGTCATCCATTATACAGGAAAATAATATTGCTGTCGTGAGAGGAAAACCACTTGGAAATATTGTTGGCTGAAGAGGAGGAAAGCACAAGTAATCATGAAATAAGTACTTTAGCTAGTTGCTGGAAAACGGACACCGAACTGCACTGAAAAAGAGGTAATCTTCGCATAAATACACGAAAATTACCTCCATTCATTAAACACGTTTTCGTAAGACATAAAAACTAAATGTATCTGCTCGAAAATAATTAGATGAGTACAGTACAGGCTCGTCATCGCTTGTATAATGCACTTGTTTTAATAAGAGTAACGGTTGGTCAGAAGCATAATTTAATATATTATAAATTCGATCATGGTAACTTACTGGTTCAATATATGTAACCGCATATGCAACACGTTTCTTTGTATAGGATTCAAATACATTAAATATAGACGCCTCTTCACGTAATACCTCGATTGGAATCAATTCAGTGGGAATCTTATCAATACAAAATACTACGGGAACACTATCAGCCGTACGAACACGTTCAATTTTAGATAACGATGATAGAGAGGGATTGTTGAATTTTGAGCGATCTTCATCCGTTGCTTGGACAACTTCAGCAGATAAATATTGCGACCCTGCCGATTTCCCAGATTGTTCAATCATCTGCGTAACACTGGTAAGTTCTTCAATTCCAGATGAGAAAATGGGCTTTGGATTTACAAAAGTTCCTACACCATGTCTTCTTGTCACTACATTATCTTCTTCTAGAATTCGAAGTGCTTCCCTCAATGTAGCCCGTGAAACACCTAAATGTTTTGATAATTCATATTCAGATGGGAGTTTCTCATTCTCAAGATAAACGCCGTTATCAATTTCTTTCCGAATTTCATCGATTACTTGCAAATATAAATGCCTTGCATCCGCACGAATAGACATATATTCACCTCCACAGCTGCCAATATGGCATCGTTTTCTTATATGCTAGAGTTTATATTACCACTCTTCTCTAAAGAAATAAATCCCTAACATATATGATAGTGTAAAACTTCATCCAATGGGTTTGTTCATTCTACTTTATATGATAATTGACCAAAATACGCAATATTTCTTGATCACTTTTTCCTCGACAAAGCAAATTCATTGTCAGTTATTTTCGCAATCAAAAATATAATCCTTATTCATGAGATTACTAGAATAAGGATTATATTAAAGCTTTTACGAAGAGGTTGTTTGTTCTTCTGTAGGTTTTGGCACCAAGACGGACCTTGGTTTACTCCCTTCATATGGACCTACTATTCCTCGATCTTCCATTGCATCAATCAGTCTCGCAGCTCTAGTATATCCAATCCGGAATCGACGCTGTAACATCGAGACACTTGCACTTTGCATTTCTGAAATAAGTTGAACCGCATCCTCAAAAAGATCATCATCTACATCTTCTACCACTTCATTTGTTTCTTCGGGAATCATTTCTTCTTGATAAGTTGCTTTTTGTTGTTCTACACAATGGTCTACAATACGTTCTACCTCTTCATCAGATAAAAACGCACCTTGAACACGTGTTGGTTTCGAAGAGCCTACGGGCATAAATAACATATCGCCTCTACCTAATAATTTTTCAGCTCCTCCAGAATCAAGGATCGTGCGTGAATCTGTCGCAGAGGATACACTAAATGCAATGCGTGACGGTATGTTTGCTTTAATGACACCAGTGATAACATCTACCGATGGACGTTGTGTAGCAATAATTAAGTGAATTCCTGCTGCACGAGCCATTTGCGCCAATCTCGTAATAGAATCTTCCACATCATTTGACGCTACCATCATTAAATCTGCCAACTCATCCACAAGAACAACAATATAAGGTAAGTGTGGCTGCTGATCTTCAGATGCTAGATTTTGCTTTCGAATATATTCATTATATCCTTCAATATTTCTTGTTCCCGTTTCAGAGAATAAGTCGTATCGTCTTTCCATTTCAGCAACAACTTTTTTTAATGCTCTTGATGCTTTCTTAGGATCAGTTACAACTGGTGCTAACAAGTGTGGAATACCATTATAAACATTTAGTTCTACTTTTTTAGGATCAATCATCATCATTTTAACTTCATGAGGTTTTGCACGCATTAAAATACTTGTAATTATCCCATTTACACACACACTTTTCCCGCTTCCTGTTGCACCAGCAATTAAGAGGTGTGGCATTTTATTCAATTCACCAACAACAGCTTCACCAGATATGTCTCTACCAAGTGCATAAAGGAGTTTAGAAGTTTTATTAGACCATGTTTTATCTAACACTTCACGTAAAGAAACCATCGCGATTTCTTTATTTGGAACTTCTATTCCAACTGCAGATTTCCCTGGAATTGGTGCTTCAATACGTATATCTTTTGCAGCTAAGGCAAGTGCTATATCATCATGAAGATTAACAATCTTACTAACTTTCACCCCTGCTTCAGGATATACCTCATATTTCGTAACAGCTGGGCCAACATGCACCTTCGTTATTTTTGCCTTTACACCAAAACTTGTAAATGTTTTTTCCAATTTACGTACTGTAGCTTGGATTTGCGATTTTTCTTGCTGTTGTGAGTTATAAGATGGATCTGCTAATAAATCTGGCATAGGAAGTTCATAATCATGATTCTCCCTTGCTGTCATTGGCATTGCTTCATCTTTACTATCCTCAGCTGAGTGATCAGATTGCCCTTCTTGATCACTTTTTATACTTTGCGCTTGTTTAGCTGGTGATTTATTCTCTGTTGCTTGTGTTGCATTATTTTGATAAGCCACATCTGTAAAATCATTGATAAATGGCTCTTCTCTTTCTGACACTTCAATCTCTGTCACCATATTATCTTCTGATTCATTTACAGCTTGTCTGCTTTCATCATCCATATATGCTTGTTGTTTTCTTTCTCTTCTTTCGGTTTGATATTGGGTCCATTTTTCTATAGCTATATTGCTAACAGCTTTTACCCTCGCAAATAGCTTAGAAGCGACTTCTCCAATAGATAAATTAGTAAGGAAAATAGCACCAATTAATAAACAAAATACAACAACAATTTTAGATCCTGTAATGGAGAACATATAGTGTGAAAAAGTAAAAAGGATTGCCCCAATCATTCCTCCACCAGTTTGTACTAAAGTACCAGTTCCATTTACATAATCAAAAAATAGCGTCCAGCTCATCCCGATAATGGACGTATTTTCTGTTGTTACTAGTAAACTCTCCAATACTTGTATATGCGTCAACATCAGTACACCCGCTAATAGAATGTAAAATCCAATCATTCTTCGGTGTAGAAAATCTGGTAATTTTCGTTTTACTAATAAGTAAAATCCAGTTACAAGCAGAAATACAGATGCAATAAAATACCATATACCGAAGAAGAATTGAAATAAATTCTCCAACCATCCTGGTATAGCACCATCACTTAGCGCTGCTGCTCCGCTACCAAATATAGCAAGAAATATAAGAAGTAGGCCAACTAACTCTATTTTTAATCGTTTTACTTGCTTTGAATTTTTTCTTTTTTTCTTTCTCTTTTTCGCGGCCATTTTCTCACCCCAACATCCATTACTTTTGCGAATAGCAAACCCTTGCCCCACAAAAGCGGCAAGGGTTTTTCTACTTCCATTATAGCATAGATTTGGGAAAAATCGGTATCAGCTAATAATTCTTCCAGGTAAAAAATCATCATTTAGGTAATCATTTGGGTCTGACGATAATAATTGGTCTATTTGATACTTACCGTTTTCTTGACGCGTAGCATAAACAGTCTTTCCTTGATATAGTATAGCGTCTACATTTTGATAGGAACTTGGATCTGCTGGAAATACATCATGATAACTTAATGGAGTGTACAAGATCATGATTTATCATCTCCGGGTTTTTGTTTCGGACCAATGAACTCATTTAACTTAATCATTGCTTCCTTAACGCCACCGACATCATTGATTAAACCGAATTCTACTGCATCCGCACCAACTACATTAGTACCAATGTCACGTGTCAAATTACCCTGCGCAAACATTAGTTCCTTAAATTTTTCTTCTTTTATATTAGAATGATGCACGACGAAGTCAATCACTCTTTCTTGCATTTTATCTAAGTATTCAAATGTCTGTGGTACTCCAATCACTAGACCCGTTAAACGTATAGGGTGAATGGTCATCGTTGCTGTTGGAACGATAAACGAATGATCAGTAGCAACCGCTATAGGAACACCGATAGAATGGCCACCACCAAGTACAATAGACACTGTAGGTTTAGATAAGGAAGATATCATTTCAGCAAGTGCCAAGCCAGCCTCAACATCACCGCCAACTGTATTTAGCAATATAACTAGCCCTTCTATTTTAGGGTTTTGCTCAATTGCAATTAATTGTGGTAATAGATGTTCATATTTTGTTGTTTTATTTTGAGGTGGGAGCTGCACATGTCCTTCTACTTGACCAATAATAGATAAAACATGAATATTCGAATCCGGAGCTTGTGGAACATTTGATTGTCCTAATTGTTGGATTTTTTCTACCAACGAAGAAGAATTATTACCTTGTTCCTTTTCTGGTTTGTTATCATCATCGTTCATTTGAAAACTCATACTAAAAATCCCCTTTCCTACTACTTATTCTTAGTATGAGCACAAACATGTAAAACATACTTCATGTAATTTTACTTATGAATATAAAGACGAAATTTCATTTGATTCGAATAAAGTTTAACATGTTTTAATCCTTTTCGAACTCAAATTCGGTGTATATAAAATATGTTTCCACTGATACTTCCCCATTTTTATATAAATGAAAGCTTCGTTTGTATTTTTCATTCGAAAAGATCACTTCACCGATTGGCTTTGGAATTTCCCAATCATGAGTAAGATCTCTTCTACTTGCGTTTATTTGATCCATTTTATAAGTGAGGCATTTCGTGTATAAATCGAATGTCAGCTATTTTGATTTACATTACAGACGGCCGCTTTCCGCAGGCAGAGCTTCAGCTAACTTGAAAAGAAGAACGCTTTTCAAGTGGATCTTCAGCTCGTGCTTTTCCTGCAGGAGTCGCCGTCTTTCATTTCAATCAAAGCCAGATGTCAGTTGTTACTATATTCCGAACGGTATTAAATCGTCAATATTTAAAAACAGCTGAACGATCCAGATATTTTCTGACTATCGCCCAGCTGTTATTTGCTTCGTTTTATTCACTTAACTTTCCAGTAGTTCCTCGGTAATACTAAGTCCAAAAACATCATGCAATGCATTCACTGCAGTAATTAAATCATCATTATGCACTAATACCCAAATCGTGGTATGACTATCTGCAGACTGCAGAATTTGCACACCAGAATCGGTTAATGCCTGCACGATTTTAGATGCAACACCTGGAACACCACTCATTCCAGCTCCTACTGCAGATACTTTGGCACATCCTTTGGTTACCTCAGGATGAAATCCTAACATTTCTAATATCTCTATTGCTTTAGTTGTTAAAGTATCTGGAACTGTATAGACAACACCGGTCGGAGATATATTAATAAAATCTACCGATATACCTGCTTCAGCCATCGCTTTAAATACTTCTGATTGAACACGATAAGCTGATTCTTTTGTCTGAACTTTAATTTGCGTTACTGGAGAGATATGTGCAATACCAGTTATCATTCGATCAGGTATATCCATTCCAAGTTCATGTACTCGAGATGAAGTAACTAATGTACCTAACTGTTCGGAATAAGTTGACCGAATACGCATCGGTATTTTACCTTGCATCGCAATCTCTACCGCTCGTGGATGAATTACTTTTGCTCCTTGATAGGCCAAGTTACATATCTCTGTATACGTTACAACATCGAGTGGTCTAGCATTTTTTACAACACGCGGATCAGCTGTCATAATACCTTCCACATCTGTAAAAATTTCAATTCTTTCTGCAGATAAAGCAACACCCAGAGCTGCAGCAGATGTGTCACTACCTCCGCGTCCTATCGTTGTTATTTCACCAGACTCACTTTGCCCTTGGAACCCGGCTACGACTACAACATCATGTGTTTCCAATTCTTTTAAGATTCTAGTAGGATTCACTTCTTTTATTTTTGCTCGATTGAAATCTTCATTCGTAACAAAGCCTGCCTGTGCTCCAGTTAAAGCAACCGCAGAAATATGATTTTTTTGAAGTTCATTCGATAAAACGACAGAAGAAATCACCTCTCCACAAGACATAAGCAAGTCAAGTTCACGTGATGAATTCGTATTCGTTGGGAAGTCTACAAGTCCAAGTAAGCTATCCGTCGCATAAGGATCTGGTTTTCTACCTAAAGCAGATACTACAACAACTAGTTTATATTCTTGAACTAATGCCTCACGAATATGACGAATGACATGCTCTCTATTTTCTGAGGATTGCACCGAAGTTCCTCCAAATTTTTGGACCATCACTTGCACTTTAAAACACCTCTATAAGCTATCCAAGTTTGACTATTGGATGATTGTATTTTTGTATTGGGTTATTTTTTTAACCAATCTTTCTCAATTAAAGTTTGTGCAATTTGGACTGTATTCCAAGCTGCCCCTTTTAATAGGTTATCAGATACTACCCAGAGATGGAATCCTTTATCCTCATCTAAATCTTTACGCACACGACCAACAAAGACCTCTTCTTTCCCTTCAGCTGATAGCGGAGTAGGGTATGTCTGATTGGTTGGATCATCTTCTAAGATAATTCCATCTGCGGATTCTAGTAAATTCCAAATATCTTTTACTTGTACACCAGCTTCTTCTAATTCTACATACACACTCTCTGCATGTGAAGTAACAAATGGAAGACGTACACACGTTGCTGCTACATGTAATGCATCATCATGTAAGATTTTCTTCGTTTCATTAATCATTTTCATTTCTTCAAATGTATACCCATTTTCTTGGAAAACATCAATTTGTGGTAAAGCATTAAAAGCAATCGGATAATGTTTTTCATCACCTTTAACAGGGAGTAAATTTGCTTCTAATGCTTCGCCATTAAGTTGTTGCTGTGATTGTGTCTTTAATTCATCAATTGCTTCATTTCCTGCACCAGACACTGCCTGATAGGTAGAAACAATAACTTTATTTAAGCCATACTTTTCTTTGATAGGTTGTAATGCAGCTACCATTTGAATCGTAGAGCAGTTAGGATTTGCGATAATTCCTTGATGATTTTTTAAATCTTCCGGATTTACTTCCGGAACAACTAAAGGTACATCTGGATCCATACGGTAAGCACTTGTATTATCTACAACTACCGCACCCCTTTTTACTGCTTCAGGAGCAAGTTGCTTCGAGACAGATCCACCAGCAGAAAATAGAGCAATATCTACTCCTTCAAAAGATTCGGGTGTAGCTTCTTCTACAATAATTTCTTTGCCATTCACTGTAACAGCAGAACCAGCTGAACGTTTTGACGAGAGTAATTTTAAATTGTTAATTGGGAATGATTTGCCTTGTAATAGTTCGATGATTTTTTGTCCTACAGCGCCTGTCGCGCCAACTACTGCCACGTTATACTTTGTTTCCTGTGTCATTAAAATGACTCCCTTCCACATTCTAATTCTGTTCTCTAGTAAACTATTCTAACATACTTTACTCTTGATAAGGTACAATTATCGGCTGAAGTTGTTTCCCTTGTAATGCTTCTTCTACTGCTGGGATTAGAAAATCTAATTTTGCAGATAGTGAATTTGGTTTTTTAAAAGGATTATCTTGCCCAAATGGAATGAAATAAATATTTTTGCTATTTAATAATGTAGCTAAATTTGCAGCATTTAATCCTAACGCATCATTTGTTGTCATACCTAATACGACAGGCTGATTATTACGTAGTGTAGATTTCGCTGCCATTAATACACTATTATCTGTATGGGCGTGTGCAAATTTACTCATTGAATTACCTGTAAGTGGAGCAACAATCATCACATCCAACGGACGATTGGGACCAAAAGGTTCTGCTTCCGGAATGGTACGAATAACTGGGTGGCCTGTAATTTCCTCTAAGCGCTCGATATGATCAGCTGCTTTTCCATGCTTCGTATCTGTAAATTGTACTGTCTCTGTAGCAAAAGCAACTACTTCAGCACCCAGTGAAATAAGCTCCTCAATTTTAGGAAATATGTGTTCAAATGTATGATGAGAACCAGTTAACCCAAATCCTATTCGCTTACCATTAAGTGTCATGACTCGCTCCTCTCCTCATCCAATATTTGATTAACTACGTCTGCTAAGATTTTCCCAGCCGTTCTTGGGGCAACTATCCCAGGTAGGCTTCTCGCTAGTATAGCATTAATACCTCTTCTCTTTGCATACGTAAAGTCTGTACCTCCTGGCTTAGATGCTAGGTCAATAATCACTGCATTCGTTGGTAAGTGTTGAATAGACTCCTTCGTAACAACGAGTGCAGGAATTGTATTAATCAAGATATCACACTCAGCCGTATACTCTGACATTTTATTCAATGGAATTGCATGTAAGCCCATTTCTGTAATACGCGCTAAATCTCTTATGCTTCTTGCACATACAGACACTTTTGCACCTAATGCCGAAAATTTATTTGCTACTGTGTTTCCTACTCTTCCAAAGCCAACCACCATCACCCGTGATGAATGTATCGTTTGATCCGTTTGTTCAAACGCCATCATGATGGCACCTTCTGCAGTTGGAATAGAGTTATAAATAGCTACATCATCACGCTCTAACAATGAAATTAATGTTACTCCTGCATTTTTCGTTTGTTCTGTTAAATAATCATTCGTTATTCCGGTGAACACCACACATGATTTTTTCAATTGTTGGAACCAATCAGGTCCTAAGGAAATTTCTTTATCCGTAAACACCGTTTCGACTTTCCCGTGTTGATCTGTACCTGTAATCGGCAATATAACCACGTCTAAAGTCGAAGGATCTAGTTCATCTAATTCTAATTCATTTAAACCCGTAAATCCTTGTTCTAATTTATCAAATCCACATAAAAGAAGCTTATTATTTGGCACATTTTTTAATTGCTTAATAAGCTCTAAATATCTTGCATCTCCACCAATTACTGCTATTAATCGATTCATAAGGGTTATAAACCTCCAAACTCCCATTTCCTTTATTCATTTTTCTTTATAGCTTATGTGTTTAGCGGCAGGGAGTGAATATTTCCTACGATTAATGCAAAGAAAAAGGCTATTGTCACTTCAATTGTGACAATAGCCTTAGTTTAAGAATCCATCAATTCTGTATCGATCATGATCATATCTTCACCAATTTTCCGAATCGATTTCCAGTTAATTTTTGTCTCTTCTCCTTCTTTAACAAGTCCAAACCATTTATAACTTGGTATAATAAATGCCTCAATCTGGCCATTTTTTTCATTTATCTCTAAATCTGTTTGTCCTAAAACACCCAGTCGCTTCCCTTCACTTACATTGATGATCTCCTTATCACTCATATCCCGAAATCGTACCAAAATATCACTCCCTTATTACTTCCTATTTAATCAATATTATGCTCTACAAGTAATAATCATGATAATGGAATCTAAAATAAAATCTTTCTTTTTAAGGTAAACTCCTTTATGCAAAAGAAATCCGTTCCTCAATAACGGAACGGATTCACTTTATATCAATAATTTTATTTAGATCGCCTTTGGTGCAATTAATGCACGAGCTGCTTTTTCTTTGAATACTTCATTAATGACTTGTTGAATAGTCTCATGACTTACCGCATCAATTTCTTGTATCATTTCATCTAGTGTACGATGTCTTTTTAATAGCAGTTCATTTCTACCATTACGTGACATACGGCTATTGGTACTTTCTAGACTTAGCATTAAACCGCCTTTTAATTGCTCTTTACTATTCCTAAGTTCTTTATCTGTTAAACCATTTTGAATCAGCGTATCTACCGTCAATTGAATCGTATCTTCAAGAACCGATAATTGTTCTTTTCCTGTTCCACCATATATCGTGAGTAACCCACTATCAATAAATGTGGAATGATAAGAAAACACCGCATATGCAAGACCTTGCTTTTCACGCACATCTTGAAATAATCTAGAACTCATACTCCCACCTAATACATTATTCATAATTGTTAAACTATACAATAATGGATGACCTTGCTCTAATCCTTGATAACCAAGACATAGATGTGCCTGTTCTGTATCTTTATGCCGATCAATTGACTCAGCTAAAAATGTAGGTTTGATTATTTCAACTGAATTGGATTTACCCTTATAGCTTCCAAATGAAGATTCAATTGTCTTCATAAATGAAGAATCTACATTTCCAGCTACAGAAATAACTACACGATCTGGAGAATATGCATGTTCAATATAATCATTCAATTGAGCTGAATCAAAAGAAAGTAATTGCTCTTCTGTACCTAATATAGAATAACCTAAAGGATGTGTTCCATATGATGCTTTTGCTAATAAATCATGGACTATGTCATCTGGCGTATCTTCATACATTTTTATCTCTTCTAATACTACCTTTTTCTCCCTTTCCATCTCTTCTGGATCAAAAGTAGAGTTAAAAAACATATCAGCTAATATTTCCAAGGCATATTCTTTATGTGTGTCTAATACTTTCGCGTAAAAGCACGTATATTCTTTGGAAGTAAATGCATTAATTTGACCTCCAATAGAATCAAACTCTTCTGCAATATCTTGTGCGGATCTTTTATCAGTCCCCTTAAAAAACATATGCTCTAAGAAATGAGAGATTCCATTGTTTTGTTGGGATTCATTTCTAGATCCTGTTAATACCCATATACCAATGGTTACTGAACGTACTGCTGGAATTTGTTCATGTACAATTCGTAGACCGTTATTACATGTATGTCTTTCTATCACAAAATTTCCTCCTAAAATCCGGTTATCTATCTTCACTTAATAGTGCTTCAATTGTACCAATTTTATATCCTTTTTCTTTAATAATCGTTATCATCTCTTCTAATCCTCGTGTACTCGAAGCTGTTGGATGCATCAATACGGTTGCCCCAGGATGAATTTTTTCTCTTATTCTATTGACCATTACAGATACAGAGGGATTTTTCCAGTCAATAGTATCTACTGTCCAAAGAATGGTTTCCATATTTAAATCTGCAGCGGTCTGTACAACATTATCATTAAAACTACCACTTGGTGGAGCAAACCATTTTGGTGTTTCACCAATTACTGCATTTAAAATTTGATTCGTTTGATTAATTTGATCATAGGCTTCCTCTTTGGAAAGTGTTGCCATATCGGGATGATTGTATGCATGATTACCAATTAAATGTCCTTGCTCATCAATCATTTGTACAATTTCTGAATTTTCCTTCGCCCACTTACCTTCAATAAAAAAAGTCGCCTTTACTTCATGTTTCTTTAACACTTGTAGAATTTCAGGAATATACTCTTCTCCCCAAGAAACATTAATTAAAAAAGCAGTCATTTGCTTTTCCGGATGACCTCGGTAAATAGGAGAAGCGGGTAGTTCATCCAATGAAACCTCAGGCGAAATTTCGTCAAAAACAAATAAATCATCATTGAAACGATTTTCTTCATCTTTCATTTTCTTATAGGATGCATTTACATCCACCTGTCTACCATTTCTACCTGGTGTTTTCTTCCACACATTATCTATATAGGCATTCTGTGGTTCTTCCTTATATTCCTTACTTTTTTGTTCTATCTCCATATAAAGTTCATCCGTGGAAGAAGTAGGTGCTTCCATCGATACCTCTAATGGATTTAACTGAAATGGATTATAATTAAGATCGATTACAGTAAAAACTAAAATAATAAAAACAAATACATTTACAAATTTTTGATAGCGTCTCATACAAACCCCTCCCCTTACATGTCTATGCAAAAGGAGGACGAGTATGTACAACCTATGATATGTATTTCTTCTTTCATAAGTAAAGACGCATGCAAAAAAGAAACTGAAATTAGAATGGTTCAGCTTCTTTTTATCGCCTTTATACATTTATTTTGCTTGTTCTTTTGCTTTCTTCTCGTCTTGAATAACGGCTTTTCTAGATAAATTCACACGTCCTTGACGATCAATTTCTTTTACTTTAACCATAATCTGATCGTCTATAGAAACAACGTCTTCCACTTTATTCGTGCGTTCTTCTGCAAGCTCTGAAATGTGAACGAGACCATCTTTTCCTTTAAACAATTCAACGAAAGCTCCAAATTTCTCGATACGTTTTACTTTACCAAGATAAATCTGTCCTACTTCTACTTCACGGACAAGATCTTCAATGATTTGTTTTGCTTTTTTGTTCATTTCATTGTCTGTTGAGGAAATAAAGATACTTCCATCTTGTTCAATATCAATTTTCACACCAGTTTCATCAATAATTTGATTGATTTGTTTTCCGCTTGGTCCAATAACATCACGGATCTTATCTGGTTCTATTGCCATTGTTAGGATTTTTGGTGCAAACTCAGATAGTTCTTCTTTCGGTTCTTTAATTGTTGCTAACATAGAATCTAGAATCTGCATGCGACCTTTCTTCGCTTGAGAAAGTGCTTCTTCTAAGATATCACGAGATAATCCATCAATCTTAATATCCATTTGCAATGCAGTAACCCCATTAGCGGTTCCAGCAACTTTAAAGTCCATATCTCCTAACGCATCTTCCATACCTTGAATATCCGTCAGAATCGTATAATCATCACCTGATTTAACAAGCCCCATTGCAATACCTGCAACTGGTGCTTTAATTGGTACACCGGCATCCATCATTGCTAATGTACTAGCACAAATACTTGCCTGTGATGTAGAACCATTTGATTCTAAAACTTCTGATACAAGTCGAATCGTATACGGAAATTCTTTGTCATCCGGAATTACTTTTTCTAAAGCACGTTCACCTAATGCCCCGTGGCCTATCTCACGACGACCTGGTCCACGAATTGGACCTGTTTCCCCGACACTATACTGAGGGAAGTTATAATGATGCATAAATCTTTTTGATTCTTCTAAGTCTAAACCGTCTAAGATTTGTACATCCCCAAGTGCACCAAGAGTACACACACTAAGTGCCTGTGTTTGTCCACGTGTAAATAATCCAGAGCCATGCGTACGTGGCAATACATGTATTCTAGAAGACAGTGGTCGAATTTCATCCACTTTTCGTCCATCAGGTCTAATTTTTTCTTTCGTGATTAGTCGACGAACTTCTTCCTTCACCATGCTATCTAAAATTGATTTTACTTGTTTGATTACATCTTCTTCGACTTCTTGTTCTTCATAATGAGCAACAATTTCATTTTTCGCTTGTTTTATCGCTTCATCACGTGCATGCTTTTCCTGTACCTGTATTGCATTTACAATCTTGTCTTTCGCTTCTGAATGAACATTTTCAACTAGCTCTTCTTCAGATTCAGCTAATACAACATCAAATTTATCTTGTCCACATGCCTTCACAAGTTCTTCTTGAAAAGCTACTAAGCGCTTAATTTCTTCATGGCCAAACATAATTGCTTCTAACATAATATCTTCTGGAACTTCATTTGCTCCTGCTTCTACCATGTTAATCGCATCTTTTGTACCAGCGACTGTTAATTCAATGTCACTTTTTGCTTCTTGTTCAATTGTTGGATTTATAATAAATTCCCCGTCTACTCTTCCAACATTCACACCAGCGATTGGTTGCTCAAATGGAATATCAGACACACTAAGTGCAATTGAAGAGCCAATCATAGCGGCAATCTCTGAAGGGCAGTCTTGATCTACGCTCATTACCGTACTAATTACTTGCACTTCATTTCGAAAACCATCCGGGAACAATGGACGGATAGGTCGGTCTATTAGACGAGATGAAAGGATCGCTTTTTCACTCGGACGCCCTTCTCGCTTTATAAATCCTCCTGGTATCTTACCGACTGCATATAGTCGTTCTTCGTAGTTTACTGTTAGTGGAAAGAAAGGAAGGTCCTTTGGTTCACTGGAAGCAGTTGCTACGGATAGGACAGATGTATCGCCATAATGAATCATACAAGCACCATTTGCTTGTTTTGCTAATTCTCCAACTTCTACAGTAAATTTCTTACCAGAAATTTCTGTGGAGAATAGTTGTTTTTCTTCTGCCATTATTTCTAGTTCTCCTTTCATGCTACGATAATATATCTGTAGCAGTTCTATATTCAAATGTAATTCGGTGTTACATCTAAAAACATTCTCTTTTTATAGCATAAACTATCCATAAATAGGAATCAATCTCAGAATCATATGTAACAACAATTTTGGGTAATAGAAAAAGCAGGATCTCTCCTGCTTTTAACATTATCGACGTAAGCCGAGTTTTTTAATTAATTCACGGTAACGAGTAACATCTTTGTTACGTAGGTACGTTAATAGGTTACGACGTTTACCAACCATCTTTAATAGACCGCGACGAGAATGGTGGTCTTTTTTATGAACACGTAAATGCTCATTTAAAGAAGTGATTTCTTCCGTTAGTACAGCGATTTGTACTTCTGGAGAACCAGTATCCGTTTCGTGAACCTTGTACTCGCTAATAATTTCATTCTTACGTTCCTGTGTGATTGCCATATGGCACACCTCCTAAAATTCTTGATCCCCAGTCCCCTAGCATACGTCGGAGTTACGTGATGCCAAGCGACGGTTGTACGAATATAAGCATACAGCTTCTGACGAAAAAAATCAAGTATGATAATTATTCTCTTGTTAAGTAAGATCGAATTTCCTGTTCATCCTCTTTCATTCCATTAATTAAAGCTTCAACGGTATCAAATCTTTCTTCTGGACGAACATAATTCAGCCATTCAATGATTAATTCTTCTCCATATAAATCATTGGAGTAATCAAAAATATATACCTCGACAGATACATCTTGTCTGTCTTCAGTAAAAGTGGGGTTAGTACCTATATTCGCCATTCCTTCATAACGTTGATTTTTCACCCACACATAGACTGCGTATATACCTTGGCGTGGTAAGAGGGAATCATTGGGGACATCAATATTTGCTGTAGGATAACCAAGTTCCCTTCCGCGCTGTGCTCCTTTAATTACCATCCCTGCTGATTGATATGGTCTGTTTAGCAATTGATATACCTTATCTACATTACCCGCTTTTAATTCTTTACGAATCCTTGTTGAACTTATTTTCTCTTCATCTAAAGAAACTTGCTCCACCTTTTGCCAAGTGAATTTTCCATTGGAATAGTCTGAAATATTATTCATATTCCCTTTCCCTTTGTATCCAAATGAATAGTCAAAACCCGCAACTAGATGTTTTATATGTAACCCAACGATAAAATGATTAATAAATTCTTGTGGACTTAGCTTAGATAATTGTTCGTTAAAAGTAATGATGTATAGACGATCCACACCAAGCTCTTGTAAAACATCCTGTTTTTCTTTTAATGTAGTTATATATTGAATCTGTTGCGTATCTTTCTTCAATACTACAGATGGATGTGGGTGAAACGTAATCACTGCACTATCCATTTCTTTTTCCTCAGCTTCCCTTACTGCAGTTGTGATGACTTTTTGATGACCTTGATGGATACCATCAAAGAATCCAATCGCACTTACGGTTTTTGGTAATTCTTCCATATGCAAGCTATGTGGATATGTTAACTCTATTGTCCTCAACTTCTTCACCTACACTTTTTTATCTTCAATTGCAAATACACGTACTGGTTTTATCTGATCTTCATTAGTTGGGTGAGATTGATAGATAGCCAGTACATTTCCTTCCCTGACAAATACAAACGGATCTGTTTGCTTGGGTTGATTTCTTTGTAATGAAAGTTTCTGACCATTTAAAATTCTTTTTTCCATATCTTCATTTACTTCTATTTGTTCCAAATGCTGTAAACCGTTTATAATTGGTTCAAGTAACCGTTCTTCTGATTGATTGGAAACGGCTTCTTCTATCATATCAAAAGTTACCGTATTTTTCTCAGAAAATGCCCCTGTCTTTGTACGAGTAAGTAAAGACATATGTGCTGGATATCCCAGTGCTTTTCCTATATCAACACAAAGAGTACGTATATAAGTGCCTTTTGAACAAACGATGCGAATGTCAAAGGAATGATTTTTCTCATCGACACTGGTAAGCGTTAATTCAAATATCTCAATTTCACGTACAGGTCTTTCCACTGATTCATTTGCTCTAGCATATTCATATAACTTTTTTCCGTTTACCTTTACAGCAGAGTACATTGGTGGAATTTGCTTTGTTCTTCCTATAAAAGTCTGAAGTACTTCTTCCAAATTCTTGTTCGTTGGAAAATCAGAAACTTCCTTTGTTTCTACTATTTTTCCCGTTGCATCCTCTGTCTCGGTTGAATATCCTAGTTGAACCGTAGCTTCATATACTTTTTTTGTATCTGTCAAGAACGGAACAATTTTTGTTGCTTGTCCAATACATATAGGTAACACACCCTCAACTTCTGGATCCAAAGTTCCAGTATGCCCAACCTTTTTCGTCTTAAAATATCGACGACAACGCATCACACAGTCATGTGAAGTTAATCCTTTTGGTTTCCATAACGGAAGAATACCATGCATTGTAAAGCTCCCTTCTACTTTACTTGAATCAAGTTCAGATATTATGTAAAAAATTTGATGTTTTCCTATTTGATTTCAATGTACACGAACGATTATGTAACCTTAAAAACACTAAAAGTTGAGCACTTATAAAAGAATCTGACCCAACGCTTAGGGCTGGATCAGATTCTTCAATTACTTATTTAAGTCTCTAAGGATTGTTTCTATACGATTTCCCTGTTCTAATGCTTCATCGAATTCAAACGTAATTTCTGGTGTTTTTCTTAAGCGAATTCGATTACCAATTTCAGAACGGATAAATCCTTTTGCTTTTGAAAGACCCAATAGTGTATCTTGTTTTTTCTTCTCATCTCCAAGGACAGATATATACACTTTTGCCTGTTGAAGGTCACCAGTAACCTCTACATCAGTTACAGTTACAAATCCAACACGCGGATCTTTTATCTTTCTAGAGAGAATTTCACCAAGCTCTTTTTTCATTTGCTCTGCAATTCGATGAGCTCTTAATTCTGCCATATCTATCACCTCAGTACATGTGCTTTATAATCTTTCCACATTTGTAATTGTTCTCTCTAACTCTGAAAAAGAGTCAATTTGACCAATGGCATGCTGAATTATTTTCTCCGCATGCACATAATCCGTAGAGATTGCTACGATCCCAAACTTAGTACGCTGCCATAAATCATGAAAATCTAATTCAGTAACAGATACATTGGATGTCTGGCGAAGTTTAGATATTACCTTCTTAATAATCGAACGCTTATCCTTTAAGGAATGACCATCATATAGCATACATTCTACTTCTGCGTAGACAATCATTTACGTTCAATTTCTTCCATAACGAATGCTTCGATTGTATCCCCTTCTTTAATATCATTAAAATTGGAGATGGTAATACCACACTCGTAGTTCGTTTGAACCTCTTTCACATCGTCTTTAAATCGTTTAAGAGCCTGAAGCTCACCCTCATATAATACAACTCCGTCACGAATTAAACGAACGCCAGCATCTCTTGTAATTTTCCCATCCGTTACATAACTTCCTGCAATGGTACCAATTCGAGAAACTTTAAAGATTTCGCGTACTTCTGCTTGACCGATTACTTTCTCTTGATATTCAGGATCGAGTAACCCTTTCATTGCAGATTCGATTTCTTCAATCGCGTTGTAGATAACACGATGAAGGCGCAGATCTACTTTTTCTGACTCTGCAGCGTTTTTCGCATTCACGTCTGGACGAACATTAAATCCAATAACAATCGCTTTAGACGCAGAAGCAAGTATAATATCTGATTCTGTGATAGCACCTACTCCTGTGTGAATGATTTTAACGTTAACGCCTTCTACTTCAATTTTTTGTAAAGATGCAGCTAGTGCTTCCACAGAACCTTGTACATCTGCTTTGACAATAATATTTAATTCTTTCATTTCACCTTGCTTAATTTGCTCAAATAGATCGTCTAAGCTTACGGTAGATTGAGTTCCACGATTCTCATCAATTTGTTTTTGCTCACGTGCCTCTCCGATTTGACGAGCTTTTTTCTCATCTTTAAAGACAAGGAACTGGTCCCCTGCTTGAGGAACACCATGTAAACCAGTGATTTCTACTGGAGTAGACGGACCAACTTCAGTTACACGATTACCCAAGTCATTTACCATAGCACGAACTTTACCAAAAGTACTTCCTACAACTAATGGATCTCCAACATGAAGTGTACCATTTTGAACGAGTAATGTTGCAACAGAACCTCTTCCTTTATCTAATTGAGCATCAATAACACTACCAAACGCTTTTGCATTCGGATTCGCCTTTAATTCTTCCACTTCAGAAACAAGAAGAATCATTTCCAATAAATCATCGATACCTTCATTTTTAATCGCAGAAAGATTAACAAAAATCGTGTTGCCGCCCCAATCTTCAGGAATTAATTGATGCTCAGTCAGTTCTTGCATGACACGATCAGGGTTTGCTCCTTCTTTATCCATTTTATTAACCGCAACAATAATTGGAACCTCTGCTGCTTTAGCGTGGTTAATCGCTTCTACTGTTTGTGGCATTACACCATCATCAGCAGCAACAACTAATATAGCTATATCCGTAACCTGTGCACCACGAGATCGCATACTAGTAAATGCAGCGTGTCCAGGTGTATCTAAGAAAGTAATCTTTTTACCGTCGTTTTCTACTTGATACGCACCGATATGCTGTGTTATACCACCTGCTTCACCTGCTGTAACTTTCGTATGACGAATAGAATCTAACAAAGTTGTTTTACCGTGGTCAACATGTCCCATAATCGTTACAACAGCTGGACGTTCTTGTAGATTTTCTTCTGCATCTTCTTCAATATATTTATCTAAGTCTGTATCTTCTAGTATGATTTCTTTTTCAACCTCTACATCATACTCACCGCAAATTAACTCTATCGCATCATCATCTATATCTTGGTTTTTCGTAGCCATTACTCCAAGGAACATTAGCTTTTTAATAAGTTCAGCAGGCTCCTTATTAAGCTTTCCAGCTAAATCTTGCACAGTTAACGTACCATGGTACGTTATTTTTCCAGGAGTTTCTGCTGGTTTAGCGGCAGGTCTCTCTTGTTGTTGATTTTTCTTGGGACCTTTTTGTTTCTTGTTTTTATTCGGTTTAGACTGATTTTTTTGATTTTGTTTCTGTCTATTCTGTTGTTGGTTGTTAGATTGCTTTTGATTTTGCCCTTTTTTAGCATTCTCTGGTTTTGCCTTAAATTTATTATCTAGTTTTTTAACAACTTCATCAGAAATTGCAGACATATGATTTGATACTTCTACATTTTCCGTTTTTAAGAAGTTAATTACATCTTTACTTGCTAAATTATTTTGTTTTGCATATTCATATATACGTATTTTACTCATACGTTCACCCCCGAATTTATTCCCCAATGAGAGATATGAGCTTCTTGGCAAAGCCTGCATCTAAAATAGCGACAGCTACTCTATGGGTCTTTCCGATTGAATGTGATATAGTATCACGATCATCAACAAATCGAAACGGAACTTGATAATAATTACATTTGTCCGTTATCTTTTTTTTCGTTTGAGGTCCGATATCACTTGCTAATAAGACCAATTGTGCACGGTTAGAACGAACTTCTTTTAAGATTATCTCTTCACCAAATGCACATTTCCGCGCGCGTACTGCAAGCCCAAGAACGTTTAGGTAATTAGGATTCATGATACGTGCCTTCTACTACTTGCAACAAATCTTCGTAAAGAGATTCATCAACCTCTGTTTGAAAAGTTCGATTCAAAATTTTTGTTTGTTTTGCTTGTTCAATTACTTCTTTATCTTTGGAAAGATACGCTCCTCTACCATTCTTCTTACCAGATGGATCGACGAACACTTCCCCTTCCTTATTTCGCACGACACGAATTAATTCTTTCTTCGGTCTCATTTCATTGGTGACTATACATTTACGCTCTGGTATTTTTTTCTTCTTAACCAATGACATTTACCTCCTTATTCAAACAAGTCGTTTTCATTGTCAGAATAAGATTCACCATCGTCTAGCAATCCTTCTTCTCTTGCTTCGGATTCACTTTTAATATCTATCTTCCATCCTGTTAGTTTAGCAGCTAATCTGGCATTTTGGCCTCTCTTACCAATAGCTAGGGATAATTGGTAATCTGGAACGACTACTGTCGTTGATTTCTCTTCCTCGTTTACCGAAACCTTAACCACTTTAGATGGACTCAACGCATTAGATACATATACCACTGGATCTTCTGACCATTGAACAATGTCTATTTTCTCACCTTTGAGTTCTGTTACTATTGCCTGCACTCGTTGTCCACGTTGTCCAACACAAGAACCAACTGGATCTATTTCAGGATCTGGGGCATACACAGAAATTTTTGAGCGATCTCCTGCTTCACGAGCTACTGACTTAATTTCTACAGTTCCATCATAAATTTCAGGTACTTCCATTTCAAATAGTCTTTTCAACAAACCAGGGTGTGATCTAGAAATAAAAATTTGTGGACCCTTACTTGTATTTTCTACTTTCGTAACAAACACTTTTAGTCGATCATGCACATGATAATCTTCCGTAGGCATCTGCTCAGACTCAGCTAATTTTGCTTCAATTTTACCTAAATTAACGTAAACAAAGCGTGGATCTTTTCGTTGTATTATACCAGTCATGACATCTTCTTCTCGATCAACATATTCTGAGAAAATCACGCCTCTCTCCGCTTCTCGAACTCGTTGAGTCACAACTTGTTTTGCAGCTTGTGCAGCAATACGTCCAAAATCTTTCGGTGTTACTTCTACTTCGATCACATCATCAACTTCATAGTTTGGATCAATTTTCTTTGCTTCATCTAATGGAATTTCTTGCTGTACATCTTCTATTTCATCTACCACTGTTTTACGTGCATAAACTGCCATTTTTCCTGTTTCTTCATTCAACTCTACTCTTACATTGGAAGCAGATTTGAAATTTTTCTTATACGCTGAGATTAAAGCTGCTTCTAAGGCCTCCATTAAGATATCCTTATCAATTCCCTTTTCTTTTGCTAAATTCTCAATCGCATCAAATAACTGCATGCTCACTTTTTCTTTTCCCCCTTTGTATTAAAACGTAACAGCAATTCTTGCTTTGGCAATTTTACTATAAGGTATCTCTACTTGCTTCTTACGCGTTTTCACTTTATATTCCATTGTTACAGTTTCACCATCAAAGGATTGTAATGTACCTTCATACTCTTTACTTCCATCAATAGGTTCATATAATTTCACAAAGATATTTTTCCCAATACTGGCATCAAAATCTTCTTTTTTCTTTAACGGACGTTCAACTCCTGGAGATGACACTTCTAAAAAATATGCTTCCGTAATTGGATCTGATTCATCAAGCTTTTCGCTTAAAAGTTCTGAAACTTCTCCGCACTCCATGATATCAATACCGCCCTCTTTATCTATATAGACACGTAGAAACCAATTCTTGCCTTCTTTTACATATTCAATATCTACTAACTCTAGATTCTTTTCTTCTAAAATTGGTGTAACCAACTCTTCTGTTAAAGAAACTACGTGAGAACTCATATTTTCATCCTCCTTATCTTCCGGCTTAAATTAAATTCATTCAATATAAAACCCCTGCCAGATGTATCGGCTAGGGGGAAGCTAAACTCTTCATGGAAATGGGTAAGAATAAAGAGTGGGCGAATCACCCACTCTTTTAATCCGTACGTATCGAACGTTCTTTCCAAAAAATAGTATAGCATAGTTATCTTACCAATGCAAACTGCTCTAGTACTTGTGTAATAGAACAATTTGTTAATCTAGTCAACATCTGTTTATAGGATGTCCTGTTTATATAAAAACTATGCTATTTGACACGTATTAGAATAAGGATAGCTGGTTTTTATCTTCCATTCCTTCTAAGCACCCATGGTTATCTAAGTATTCCAATACTGTCTTCGAAATTTTACTACGTTCCCTTAAATCTTCCTTAGACAAGAATTCCCCTTCTTCTCTTGCTTTCACTATATTTAACGCTGCGTTTGTGCCTAATCCATCCACAGCATTAAATGGGGGTAATAAACTGTCTCCTTCAACTATAAAGTCGGTCGCACTCGATTGATATAAATCAACTTTTTTAAAAGAAAATCCTCGTTCACACATTTCTAATGAAATTTCTAGCACTGTAAGTAAATTCTTTTCTTTTGGTGAGGCGTCATTACCTTTAACAGTGATTTCTTCTATTCGCTTACGAATTGCATCAGAGCCCTTGATCATCGTATCAAGTTCAAAGTCATCTGCACGTACTGTAAAGTATGCAGCATAAAAAAGGATTGGGTGATGAACTTTGAAATAAGCGATTCGAACAGCCATTAACACGTATGCAGCTGCGTGTGCTTTCGGGAACATGTACTTGATCTTTTTACAAGATTCGATATACCAATCTGGTACAGCGTGTTTTTTCATCTCGTCGATCCATTCATCTTTAAGCCCTTTTCCTTTACGAACAAATTCCATAATGGTAAAGGCCATCGATGGGTCTAAACCTTTATGCATCAAATAAACCATAATATCATCACGGCACCCAATTACGTCTGGTAATTGGCAAATACCATCATTTATTAACTCCTGGGCATTTCCAAGCCACACATCCGTCCCATGCGACAATCCAGAAATAATTAGTAACTCTGCGAAGGTCTTTGGCTTTGTATCTTCCAACATTTGTCGAACAAATTTAGTACCAAATTCTGGAACACCTAACGTGCCGGTTTTACAATTTATTTGTTCCGGAGTTACCCCTAAAGATTCTGTACCTGAAAAGATTTTCATTACTTCTTCATCATCCGTGGGAATATTTTTTGGATCCATTCCACTTAAATCTTGCAACATGCGTATTACCGTAGGATCATCGTGTCCAAGTATATCAAGTTTCAACAAATTATCATGAATGGAATGGAAATCAAAATGCGTTGTTCTCCATTCACTATTACGATCATCAGCAGGAAATTGAATTGGAGTAAAATCATAAATCTCTTTATCAGATGGAACAACAATAATTCCACCAGGGTGTTGTCCTGTTGTTCGTTTTACTCCTGTACATCCTTGCACAAGCCGATCCACTTCTGCATTTTTATACACAAATTGGTTATCTGAAGCGTATCCCTTCACATAGCCATAGGCTGTTTTTTCAGCAACCGTTCCTATCGTTCCTGCACGATATACATTATCAATACCAAACAACTCTTTCGTGTAATTATGCGCCCGAGGTTGATAATCACCAGAGAAGTTCAAATCAATATCCGGAACTTTGTCACCTTTAAATCCTAAAAATGTCTCAAATGGAATATCTTGTCCATCTTTCGTTAAGCCTTTCCCACATCCTGGACAATCTTTATCAGGTAAATCAAATCCACTAGCAACGGAACCGTCTGTAAAAAATTCATGGTGATGACAATGTTTACAAACATAATGCGGTACCAATGGATTTACTTCTGTAATTTCCGTCATGGTTGCTACAAAAGACGAACCAACAGACCCTCGAGACCCCACAAGATAGCCGTCATCTAAAGATTTTTTTACAAGTTTTTGCGAGATAAGATAAATAACCGCAAATCCATTACCAATAATACTTTCAAGTTCTTTCTCTAAACGATCGACAACAATTTGCGGGACAGGTTCTCCATATACCTCTTTCGCTTTGTTATAACATAAATCACGCATTTCTTGTTCAGCACCTTCAATATTTGGCGTAAACAATCCATCTTTTACCGGTGATATTTCCTCAATCGAATCTGTTAGTTTTTGGGTATTATCAACAACAATTTCATTTGCTTTTTTCTCGCCTAAGAAGTGAAAACAGTTAATCATTTCAGTCGTCGTACGGAATGGCGTATCTGGTAACTTATGACGGCTCAATGGATTTCCTGCCTGCGAACCAATTAGAATTTGACGATACTGCTTATCATGTTCATGTAGATAATGTACATTACCAGTAGCAACTACGGTTTTTTTCATTTTATCTCCAAGGTTCACAAGCTTCCGTAAAATATCTAATATTTGTGATTCATTTTGAACCAGATCTTTTTCAATAAGATGGGTATAGTTCTCAGGAGGTTGTACTTCAATATAATCATAGAAATCAGCAACTTGCTCAGCTTCTTCCTCTGATTTCTGCATCATCGTCTCAAATACTTCTCCTTTATCACAAGCCGTTCCTACTAAAATTCCTTCGCGATGCTTTTGTAATACAGAGCGAGGTAATCTTGGTACTCTGTAGAAGAAATCAATATGGGCTCTAGATACTAATTTATATAAATTCTTTAGGCCTTCTTCTGTCTGTGCGATTAATGTGCAATGATATGGCCTTGAACGTTGATATGCATTGTTTTCACCCATATGATTATTCAGTTCTAAATGATTGCTAATTTCTTTTTCTACGAGACGCTGAACTAATTTCCAAAGGAGATATCCAGTGGCTTCAGCATCATAAATGGCACGGTGGTGCTGTGTTAATTCGATGTCTAGATGCTTACAAAGTGTATTTAAGCGGTGATTTCGTAGTTCAGGTAATAAAAATCGTGCTAATTCTAATGTATCAACGACCGGGTTAGAAGCTTTTTCATAATCAATTCTTTGGAATCCTTGATTTAGAAATCCCATATCAAAACTAGCATTATGCGCTACTAATATATCGTTACCCATCCATGTGTGGAAATCCTTAAGTACATCCGCCACTTCTGGAGCATCGTTTACCATGTCATCAGTAATACCAGTTAAATCGATAGTTGTCTGAGACAATGCATGATGCGGATTAGCAAATGACTCAAATCGATCAACAATTTCTCCGCCTTTAATTTTTACTGCTGCCAATTCAATAATGGTATCATATACGGCAGAAAGTCCCGTTGTCTCTACGTCAAATACAACAAAAGTATCTTCATATAAGTTTCGATCGGCTTCATTATAAGCAATAGGTACACCGTCATCGACTAAGTTTGCTTCTACACCATAAAGTACTTTGACACCATGTTTCTTACCTGCGTTATGTGCATCAGGAAACCCTTGTACACCGGCATGGTCAGTTATAGCAATAGCTTTATGTCCCCATTTCGCAGCCTGCTCCACTAAAGCCTCTGGAGAAACTACTGCATCCATTTGACTCATCGTCGTATGTGTGTGAAGTTCAACTCGCTTTTTATCTTCCGAAGCATCGTCCATTCGTTGTGATACGTGAATTTCATGAATATCTTTTGCCATCATAGCTAGTTCATTCGTATACATGTCGGTTTGAATACTTCCCCTTGCTTTTACCCACATACCTTTTTTTACAGATGCAAATTTAGCTGCATCTTCATCACCTTTGGAGAACATTTTTATTTGTATGGAATCTGTATAATCCGTTGCTTTAATTATTAAAAGGCTTCTTCCAGAGCGCAATTCTCGCACTTCTGCATCAAATACATATCCCTGTACCGTTATGCGTCGCTCTTCATCTATGATTTGATCCATGGTTATTGGTTCATCTTGAATCTTATAACCAATTGCTAACGGTTGTTGATCTGGAACAGACTTATCCTTATCTCTCTTTTCTTTTTCTTGTACAGTTTTCATAACTAACTGCTGGTCTTCCAATGCTTTTTTATCTCTAAATTCTTGCATAGCTTCTGTGTTAGTTTTCACTTCAACTTCAAGCGTGTATGGCAAACTTCCAATTGATAAACAGAAGTCATGAAATTTAGCTTCAAGCCTTTTCTTTAGTGCTGATGCTTCTGCTTCATTTCTAGCAGTTAACATAATCTTATTATTGGATACTTCAGGCGCTTGATCTAATACTAGATCACGATAAGCAGGAGACAAAGAAGTTTGTGCAATAAAATGCTTCCAATATATTTGTATATCTCCTTCAGGACAATGTCTATTTTCAGCAGACAACGTTAAACTTACCTCTGCTATGGATGCAAAGGATTCTTTAAGTGAATGATGAAATAATTGATAGGTTTGGAAAGGAAGTACATGATCTATATTTATATAAAAATGCCATTTCTTATCTGCTTTATGTACTTCTACTTTGTCTAAATATGAATTAGAAAAATGTGCTTCTATTTCATTGTCTGGCATTCGAATTTGCTCGAGTAATAATTTCAGCTTTTCCTTCTTTGAAATGTCCACTTCTTGCCCTCCTCTATATGCAAAACAAAAGATGAATCAAAAAGGAAGAGGTTGAGACAGAAGTATTTAATCAAAAGATAAATTCCATTGATCTGTATTTTAAAATCGCTTCAGAAATATATTCCGCTTATCCATGTGCAGCAATCGAACCTTATTTTCCTCAAGGCTTCTTGTGCTACTTAAACAAGCGTCAATGTATACTTCTGGCACTACTTCAAAATAACCAATCGTCTTTTGAACCATACTTTTTATTGAGTCCCAACCTCTAAGTTCTCTTTATATATTTTACAAGAATAATCGTTGTATGTCATTCCACGTAACTACAATCATTAATAACATAAGTAAAGCAAATCCTACAAAATGGAATATGCCTTCCTTTTCAGGAGCAATTGGTTTTCCACGAACAGCTTCAAGTCCAACAAAGAGCAGACGTCCACCATCCAACGCTGGTAATGGAACGAGATTAATTATTCCTAAATTAATGCTTAACATCGCTGTCCATAATAGGAAGTTTGAGAAACCAGTCTGTACCACTTGGTCTGTGGCATCATAAATGCCAACCGGTCCCGATAGAAGTTCAATAGAAACTTGCCCAGTTACTAACATAAATAAGTTTTGTATAATCATGGTGGTTGTATCATACGTTCTTTCTATACCATATACAAATGTTCCTAATACATCTTTTTCAAACCCCTGGTAAACACCAATTTGTCCAATCGTAATAGGATCTCCAACTTCATTAACGGCCTCTGCTTCACCAGGAACAACAGAAATATCCTGTGATTCACCATTTCGTTGAATAACCATATCTAATTCCTGTCCAGGATTTTCTCGTACAATAGAAGTAAATTCTTCCCATGTAGATATAGACTGATCTCCTATTTGCGTAATTACATCATCTTGTTGGAAACCAGCTTGTTCAGCTGGTGTATCGGGCTGAATTTCACCAAGTTTGGCTTCCTCCACTGGCACACCTTGAATTATTCCTAAAATAAGGAAAATTGCTATCGCTAATACAAAGTTCATCATTGGTCCAGCAAATAATTGCATGGCACGTTTCCCTGTAGACTTCGAAGCAAATTGTCGATTATATGGAGCAATTTGTGTTTCTCGCTCGTCCATAACAAACATCGCTTTTTCATTAACATTGAAAGATAATCGATTTTCATCATCATCTAATTCGTAACCTTCAATAATTAATTTATGATCAAGGTCTACATTCTCTACTTCAATCACTCTAGCATAAGGATGCTTTGATTTGTTATTTACAATGATTTTAGAAACTTCACCAGCTTGATTGAATTCAAGACCGATATGATGTCCAGGTTTTAATTCGATAATTTCAGGATCTTCACCAGCTACACGAACGTATCCACCAGCAGGTATTAAACGAATCGTATACAGAGTTTCGTTCTTGGTGAAGGAAAAAATTTTGGGGCCAAAACCGATCGCAAATTCTCGTACGAGCATACCTGCTCGTTTTGCAAAAATTAAATGTCCCCATTCATGAATGGAGACTAAGACTCCAAACATAAGTATAAATGCAACAACCGTTGTCATAATAACACCTTCCTTTTAGTGGAGCAGGCATTTGAATTAAGTATACAAGCTCTCCGTTAATTATATTCACCAATAGGTTAAGATTAACCTTTTCGACGGAAATCGTCTAAATTAATTTAGAAAAAATGTATAAAATGTAATAACGGAAATACAAATAACATACTATCAAACCGGTCTAAAATGCCACCATGACCAGGTAGGATTTTCCCTGAATCCTTTACATCATAATTACGTTTAAATGCAGACTCAACCAAATCACCAATTTGGCCAAAAATCGATGCCAGAATGGTAACAATAATTACAATTAACCATGTGTGATCAAATGGTGAAATCAAATGAAATACAGTAGCTACGATACAAGCTATTAGTATTCCACCTAATGCCCCTTCAATTGTTTTTTTAGGACTAATGGTTGGCCAGAGCTTCCGTTTTCCCCATTTTCTGCCAAACAGGTAAGCTCCTGTATCTGTTGCCCAAACAATGAAGAAAGCAAATAAAATATTATTTAATGCATTATCTCCATTTCGAGTTTCCAATAAATAATAAAATCCAAGACCTACATAGAATGCTGCTAAAATCACAAAACCGACATGATCAAATGTAAATCGATTCTTCACTAACACGGTATAAGCTAAAAATATCAGGATTAATAAGGCAATCAGCTCATATCTTGAAAACCAATTAAATACTGCACCATAATAAGTCGGTAATAGTATTAGCCAAACTAAACAAACCGATAAAATATAAGGGAATAGGTAGTTTCCTATATGCCTCATCCGTAAAAGCTCCAACAAACCAATTGTAGCAAGCAGATAGATCAATACCATAAATGGAAGTCCACCGATAAGGATGAATGGGACAAAGATTAATAGTGCAAGTAATGCTGTAATTGTTCTTTGTTTCATTAAGAAATCATCACCTTATATACCTCCGTATCTCCTTTTTCGTTGTTGATATTCCATCAACGCTTGATGAAATGTATCTTCATCAAATTCCGGCCAGAGCTTTTCCGTAAACCAAAATTCCGTATAAGCAAGCTGCCAAAGCATAAAGTTACTTAAACGGTACTCTCCTCCAGTACGAATTAATAAATCTGGATCAGATAAACCATTCGTAAATAGATGTTTTTCAAAATAGCTTTCATCCAATTGTTCTACGTCTAGTTCAGATGCTTTTGTTTTTTGCACTATTTGTTTTACTGCATGTATGATTTCATACCTACTTCCATAGTTTAGCGCAAAATTAAGTACTAAACCATCGTTGTCCTTTGTTTTCTCCATTGCATATTCTATCGCATCCTGTGTATGCTTAGGTACTGCATTAAAATCACCAATTGTTTGTACACGAACATTATTTTCTATTAAACCTGGTAAATATACATGCAGGAACTCTTTTGGTAATTTTAAAATAAAATCCACTTCAGATTTTGGCCGTTTCCAGTTCTCTGTTGAAAATGTGTAAAGTGTTAATACTTTTACATTTGCATTGACAGCGGTTTTGACGATTCGATTAACAGTAGAGACGCCTTCTCTGTGTCCAGCAATCCTAGGTAACCCTCGTTTTTGTGCCCAACGACCGTTTCCATCCATTATGATAGCAATATGACTGGGTATGTTATCCCAATCTTCTAGTTCCGTTTCTTTTACTTGTTTTGATAAAAAAGGAATTTTGATAGACATAATCCGTCCCCCGAATGGTTGTTAATTCACAAACCTTTCTTTCTAACTTGAAGAAAAAGGTATGAAAGGCATGACCATGCCAATTAAATATTGTAAATGACTTTTTCATTTACCTAATTATAACGATATTTCTTGCAGAATACAAAAGCCCCCTTTAATAAGAGGGCTTAATGGCATCTTACTACGTAAGAAGAAAACTGTCATCTAGAAAATCGATTTTTAAATAATAATTTACAAAATGCAGTACATTTAATGGAAATCCTCTGTAATCAGCAACGATAAACCATTAAAGAACTGATTAGAGAATGTAATTAAACTTCCATAATTTCATTTTCTTTATTTTTAGCTAATTGATCAATTTTATTAATATAGTCATTCGTAGAAGTTTGAACATCATCTTGGAATCCTCGAAGATCATCTTCTGTTAAGTCACCATTTTTCTCCATTTTTTTCAACTGGTCGTTTGTATCTCGACGGATATTACGAATTTGAACTTTTGCTTCTTCTGAGTACTTTCCAACCACTTTAACAAGGTCTTTACGTCGTTCTTGCGTAAGAGCTGGAATGTTAATTCGAATAATATTACCATCACTGGAAGGAGATAGGCCGAGGTCTGCTTTTTGAATTGCTTTTTCGATATCACCGATTGCAGACTTATCATATGGTGTAATCGTTAGAAGTCTTGCTTCAGGAGCTCCAACTGATGCTAATTGGTTTAAAGGTGTAGAAGCACCATAATAATCTACAAATACACTATCTAAAATACTTGGGTTAGCACGTCCTGCTCTTACGGAAGCTAAATTCTTAGAAAGAGCTTGTACCGCTTGTTCCATCTTTTGTTCCATTTCTTTTAATTCAGAAGCTGACATTTTTATTTCCCCCTTATTGTAGTTCCGATCGTCTCACCTTGAACGACCCGTTTAATGTTTCCTTCTTCCATAATTGAGAATACAATTAATGGAATGTTATTATCCATACATAATGAAGATGCTGTTGAATCCATTACACCTAATCCTTCATTTAACATCTCAAGATATGTTAACGATTCGTATTTCTTAGCTGACTTGTTTAACTTAGGGTCATCAGTGTATACTCCATCAACATTATTCTTTGCCATTAAAATTACTTCAGCTTCAATTTCAGCTGCTCTTAATGCGGCAGTAGTGTCTGTAGAGAAATATGGATTACCCGTTCCTGCTGCAAAAATGACAACACGTTTCTTCTCTAGATGGCGAATAGCTTTTCTTCTTATGTAAGGTTCTGCTACTTGTCTCATCTCAATGGACGTCTGTACTCTTGTCTCAACATCAATTGTTTCTAAGCCATCTTGTAATGCAAGAGAGTTCATAATCGTAGCAAGCATCCCCATATAATCAGCAGATGCACGATCCATTCCCATCTCACTACCGACTTTACCTCTCCAAATATTACCTCCACCTACAACAATGGCTACTTCAACACCAAGGTCAGCAACCTCTTTTACTTGCTTTGAAATGGATTGGATTACTTTTGGGTCGATTCCATATCCTTGATCACCACTTAAAGCTTCTCCACTTAATTTTAACACAACTCTATTGTAACGTGCTGTCGTCATAATAACCTCCAGAGAAAAGTTTTTACTATATATATGATTTCAACTTTTTAAAATCGGTTTATCAACCAACCAAACGATAAAAGTATTCGGTAATAATCATATAGCAAGAAAAAATATATCCTTTACTTGCCAAAATAGGGAACAAATTAATGTCCCCTAATTTGTTGCAACTATTTTTTAATTTGACTCATTACTTCTTCAGCGAAGTTTTCTTCGCGTTTTTCCATTCCTTCGCCTACTTCATAACGAACAAATGTTTTTACAGCCGCACCTTTATCAGCTACATATTTTTTCACTTTTTGGTCTGGATCTTTAACGAAGCTTTGTTCTAATAATACGATGTCTTCAAAGAATTTACCAAGACGACCTTCAACCATTTTCTCAACAATATTCTCTGGTTTACCTTCATTTAATGCTTGTGTTTTCAACACTTCACGTTCACGATTCACTTCTTCTTCAGCAACTTCATCACGAGTTACATAACGAGGATTTACTGCTGCAACGTGCATAGCGATATCTTTTCCAACTTGTTCATCTGTAGTACCTTCTAACAATGATAGTACACCAATAGTACCACCCATGTGCAAGTAAGCACCAAATGCATCGTTATCAGTTTTTTCTAGTACTTCAAAACGACGTAAGGAAATTTTCTCACCAATTTTTGCAACTGCGTTTGTGATTACAGATTCAACTGTTTCTCCATCTCCATGAAGTTTTTGTTGAAGAGCTTCTTCAACTGTCGCTGGTTCATTTGCAACAATATGCTTACCAAGCTCACTTAACAATTGTTTGAACTGATCGTTTTTTGTAACAAAGTCAGTTTCACAATTAACTTCAATTATTGCAGCTTTATTACCTTCAACCTCAATATGAGTTAATCCTTCTGCTGCTACACGATCTGCTTTTTTCGCAGCTTTCGCCATTCCTTTTTCACGAAGAAAATCAATTGCCTGTTCAATATCACCATTCGTTTCTTGTAGTGCTTTTTTACAATCCATCATTCCAGCACCAGTTTTTTCACGTAATTCTTTAACCATTTGTGCAGTAATAGCCATGTATGATCCTCCTTAGATTCAATAATTAGTTTCTTTTAAAAAAGGGTGATAAAAGGCTTCAATCCTCTTATCACCCTCACCTTTTCAATGATTACTCTTGAGTTGAAACTTCTTCAGCTGCTTCTTCTTCAGCAACAGCTTCATTTGCTTCTTCTTCAACTACTTCTGTTTCTTCCCCTTGTTTCACTTCTAAGATAGCATCTGCCATTTTGGAAGTCAAAAGCTTCACGGCGCGGATAGCGTCGTCATTAGCTGGAATTACGTAGTCAATTTCATCTGGATCACAGTTTGTATCTACAATACCGATGATTGGAATGTTTAGTTTATGAGCTTCAGCAATTGCAATACGCTCTTTACGAGGGTCGATTACAAATAATGCATCAGGAAGCTTGTTCATTTCTTTAATTCCACCAAGGAATTTCACTAAACGTTCTTTTTCTTTTAATAAGTTTACAACTTCTTTTTTAGGTAGTACTTCGAATGTACCGTCTTCTTCCATTTTTTCAATGGATTTCAATCGATTAATACGTTTGCGGATAGTTTGGAAGTTTGTTAATGTTCCACCTAACCAACGTTGATTCACAAAATACATACCTGAACGGATTGCTTCATCACGCACAGAATCTTGTGCTTGTTTTTTTGTACCAACGAAAAGAATTGTACCGCCGTTTGATGCGATTTCCTTTACGTAGTTATATGCTTCATCCACTTTTTTAACTGTTTTTTGTAAGTCGATGATGTAAATGCCGTTACGCTCCGTGAAGATATATTTCTTCATTTTCGGGTTCCAACGACGAGTTTGGTGTCCAAAATGTACACCAGCTTCTAGCAATTGTTTCATTGAAATTGCTGCCATGTTACATTCCTCCTAATGGTTTTTTTCCTCCGTATGGATCTTCTTTATAGAAACACTGATTCTGCATCAGCACCAATTCTACAAATCACCATACGTGTGTTTTTTTGTTCTAATCGTTCATGACTAGACTATTTACACCAAAAGTTACTATATCACAACATGAATAGTGAAGCAAGTTATTTTACATATTTTTTTGGTGGAGCTTTATAATAATCTCCGCTTCTGTTTTACCGCATTTCAATTCACTTGCAATTTCGTCAATTGATTTACCTTGATTATACAGTTGTAATACCCTTGCATCTAATGATGCTTCTACTGTATCTTCTGCATCTTCACTCCAGTAGTCCTCTTTTGATTGGTCATCCTGTTGTACCGTCTGTGGATCGACTATCTTTGTTTCTTCACTTTCTTCGTGAATATAATCATCTTGTTGCTTTTGATTAGTGCGTCCTTTATACATATAAGCTTCTAGACTTCTATTCTCTTGCTTGATTTCTTCTATGTATTGTTTTAATTTTGAATCCATATTCGATTCAGAGATAGATTGTTGCTTTAAATGTTGAACTTGTTGTAATAATTTGTAAATTGCTAGTAAGGCAATCATATGTAAAAGAAAACTGACAATCCATAATAGTGAAGACATAATTCACCCCTTAACTATCCATTATAATCTATATTGCTCCCTAAATAAGGATGCTCTGACTCTTGATCTTCTTCCTTGTTTTCATCTTTATTCTGTTGGTTACCTTTTTTGTCTGGATCTACTTTGTATGCATGATCCAATTCATTTACTTTTTTACTTTTCCGTACTTGTTTTTTCTCCTGTAAATGCGCTTGGGCTTCTTGAAAATATTGTCCTTGTTTATCGATTTGATTTTGTAATTTCCCTGCATCTTGGACTCGCGGTAACGCTACCTGCATTTCAATTGATTTCCAACTCATACAAGCATCTCCCTAGCTATTCAAATAAAGGAATAATATCAATTTCATTCTTTGATACTTTTATTTTAACAAAGTGATGCGCACTTTTAATAATTCTCTTATACTTTCCAAAAGAAATAATGACATTAGGATGAATAAAGTTACGGACGATTAAAGACGCTTCATGTTCAGAACCAATCGTCGATTGAATTACGAGTAAAGATTGATCAATTAAATGGATCTCTTCCTCTGTTTGTTTTAATAAATTGCGTTGGCGTAACAATGATAAACGCAACTTCTGATTATTTTCTGCACTTCCATTACGTAATCGCTGCCCAAGACTCTTTATTTTCTTAGCATCTTCTTCTAACTTGTTCTTTTGATAAATTAATTGTTTTTCCTTTTCGTATTCATTCTTGTTAATTCCAAATGCAATTTCCGTTTTTATTCCTAATCGATTTCCGATGTCTTTCGCTTCCATTGTTTTCCCTGCAGATACCGATCCACCTATTATATTCCCTAATTTACAATACACATGTCCAATTACTGTACAATCACTATGAAGAATGGACTTTTCTACATATAGATCATTCCCCGCCTGAATAAAGGAATGATTACAATAACCAAGGATAATATCATTGCCAGCCTGGATACTCCCAATATTTTTTCCGGCTATTCCTTCCATAATAAAGACAGATCCACCAGCTATTATTTTTGCACCTTCAACCACGCCATGTATACGTATATCTCCTTCAGCCTTCATCTCAAAGCCAGAAGGTACATCTCCATGTATTTCAATATTACCGACAAAATCCAAATTCCCCGTCTTCATGGATATAGATTCATTTACCTTAAATACAGGTAATACTTGAATTTGCTGATTATTTATACTAATTTGCCCATCACTAGCGGCAAAAAAAGAATGGACATCTTCTTTCCAAACCACATTTTTACCAGCTCGTACCTTTTTGGGTTTTCCATCTTTTGCTTTTAGAACTCTTCCGGTAACATCTAGTCCATCTATGCCTTGTTTAGGTAGGATTAATTTGGCAAGCAGTTGACCTTTTGTCACATTAGGTATTCGCATAACTTCTCGATAATCCCAATGGTCCCTTCTATTAATAGAAGTGTCTAGATTAGCAAGAATTTCCAATCTCCCATCCTCACCATTTATTGGTTTTTTACCTTCTGCAATTAGAATAGGTTCATTAACGGATAAATCGATGCTAGTCAGTTTACTGTCCTTGATACCATGTACTATTCCTTGATCATGAAGTTGTTTTTCAATTGATTCGTGAATTAACACTGCATCTTCTTCTAGAAATGCCTCTTTCTCTATTTCTATATAGGCTGCCATTTTGTCTTTACTCGTATAAATTCTCCACGGATTATCTACTTTCATCCCTCTTACCCCTTTATCGCTTATGTACAAGCAACTACATGGCTTGGACTTTTTCTAACGTTTTTTTCAATTTAAAGATAGATCGTTTGTGAATTTGAGAGATTCTCGACGTGGTTAAGCCAACCACCTGGCCAATTTCAGTAAATGTAAGTTCTTCATTATAAAACAGACTGACCACCAATTGCTCTTTTTCATTCAATAGTTTGATACCTTGGATAAGCTCTTCTTTTAATTCTTCATTAACAATATGGTTTTCTGGTAATATAGCTCTTTCATCTGATATCGAATACCCAATGCCTTCCTTTAATTGATCGGAGTTACCTTTTGGTTTTTCTTCAATAGATAAAATATTACTAAATAACGCATCTTTCATCGTAGTTTCTACTTCTTCAGTTGTCATTCCTGTTAGATTAGCAATCTCTGATGAATTTGCTTCCCTTTGATAGCTTTGTTCATATTCTTCCATTGCTTGTTCAACTTTTTTTGTTTTTTCTCGTATAGATCGAGGTAACCAATCTTCTTTTCTTAAACCATCCATAATAGAACCTTTTATTCGAAAAGAAGCATACGTATCAAATTTCAAATCTCTGGAAGGATCAAATTTCTTAAGAGCATCATATAGACCGAGAATTCCAAAACTTCTAATATCATCTTTCACTACATTATTCGGAAGGTGACTTGCTATTCTCTCAGTATGATAGTTAACAAGATACATATAATTATTAATCAATTGATTGGCCGCTTCCCCATCTTGATGATTTTTCCATTTGTCCCATAACTTTTGTTCCAGAGGAGAATTTGTCATATTCACTTTGGAGCTCCCCTTTCTATTCTTAATTCTGAATTTAAATCATTATTACTTCTTGATTTATTTTACGAACAGCAAGTAATTTTGATCTAGGATCAAATTCAATTGTTCTCCCTAGGTTACCCCCAACATCCTTGCTTACAATCGGTATACCAAATTCAGCTAATGCAAGTTCTACGGATTCTACATTTCTCGGTCCAATTCTCATCAAATCAGAACCCGTACGTAGTTGAAACATTTGAGCTCCCCCGGCTAATTTAGCCTTTAATGAAGATTGATTTGCTCCTCGTTTTAAAAGTTCATTGTATAGATAAGAAATAGCTGTATCTGCATATTTATAAGGATTTGTATTTGCTTGTTTCCCTTGTTGTGAATAAGGTAGTAATACATGCGATAGTCCAGCAATCTCTTTTTTATCATCATATATAACTGTGCCCACACAAGATCCCAATCCTGAAGTACGAATCAATTGGGGAAATTGAATGATTTTCAAATCAGCAATACCTACTTTTACAACAGTTGTTTCAATACTAGTCATTATAGTCAATCCCTAACTTTGTAAATAATTTACGGAATGATTCTGGATCCGGTATAAATAGAAAATTCCCACTGATTTTTTCAAACTTTTTATCATCTTGATGCATTTCTGTATCAATAATAATTACATAATCATTTGTGTGTGAGATTTCAATCAAACCTACTGTCAAAATAGCCCCAGCCATATCGATACCTAAGTAAGGGACAGAAGGTTGAATATTCATGGTAGTAAAATCAGAAAGAGCTGATAAATAATTCCCTGTCAATATATTGCCAATCTCACTTAATGCAGATATGGCGATTTCTTGATTTTCATTATTATCAAACAAGGAATAATCAGGATTATTTGTCAATTTACGTACTAGATATTCTGCTTCTTCAATTTGTAAAATTACATATACTGTCCCAGGAATGTCGCCATTAATACGAAACATTAACCCAACTATTGTCTTTTCTGGACCACCAATCAAATCCATCACTTCATCAAAACCTACTACATTTACCTTTGGTACTTTCATATCAACCTTTTGATTCAGCAACTGAGATAAAGCAGTGGCAGCATTACCCGCACCAATATTGCCAATTTCTCTTAACAAGTCACGCTGGTCTTCATTTAATTTTTTTCTATTCATCCTCTTCTTCCATCCAGGTTGAATCTTCTGAGTTTAGTGATAAGATGTGATGCATATCTAGTAAAATTAATAATCGTTCATCTACTTTCGCTACTCCGCTTATATATTCCGGTTTCACCGAATCAATAACTTCTGGAGCATCTTCGATAATGTTTTCTGGAATATCAATTACATCATTTGCCTCATCAACAATTAATCCTACTTCTTGGTCACCAACTCTTGAAATGATAATTCGCTTGTCTTCGTTAATATCTGTTTTCGTTCTTTCTAACCTTAAACGTAAATCAATAACTGGGATAACGACTCCTCGAAGATTGATAACTCCTTTTACATAATCTTCTTTGTGCGGTATTCGAGTAATCGGCATCATACTTTCTATAGAACCAATCCACTCAACTGGAAGTGCATATTCCCCACCTTCTAAATCAAAAACAATCATTTTTTGGCTCTTTATCATTTCTTGTACCATGACCAGTACCTCCTAAAATTTTTATGTTAATTGTTTTACTATCAAACTAGGTATTTCATGTAAAGACATTTCATAATCGATTAACCCTGCATTTACTGCAGCTTTTGGCATTCCATATACAATGGCAGTATCTGCTGATTCTGCCAAAGATATCGTAGACCCCTCATTTAACCTTAATTGCTGTAGACCATCCGTTCCATCGTTTCCCATTCCCGTTAAAATGCACGTAATCTTATTGTAATTTTTAATATGTTGAAGAGAACTAAAAAGTTTATTTACAGATGGCCGATGCCCTTTTAATGGAGGAGATTTATCTAACGCTATTGCTAAGGACATACCTACATTCTCCACCTGCATATGAAAACCTCCTGGTGCAATATAAGCAGTACCAGATTGCAATATTTCTCCGTGAACCGCTTCTTTAACTGAAATGGCACAAATGGAATTTAATCGATCAGCTAATGATTTTGTAAAGCCAGGTGGCATATGCTGTACAATAACGATTGGAGCTTGTATATCTTTAGGCAATTCTGTTAAAACCTTTTGTAATGCTTTCGGTCCGCCCGTAGAAGTACCGATAGAAACTATACTTCTTCGATACTTTTTTTCTCTATTTATAGTAGGAACGGTCCTTGTCGATTGAAAATCTTCCTCGGACGCTTCTTGGGTAGATTTCACCCTAACCGTAGAAGCCAATATAACCTTTTTTCGAATTTCGTCCTCTACATTTCGAATATCTAATGAAATCGAACCTGAGGGCTTCATGATAAAGTCTACAGCGCCATTTGAAATGGCTTGAATTGTTTTTTCTGCTCCTGCTTTCGTAACACTGGATAACATTACTACAGGAACGGGGTGTTCATTCATAATTCGTTGTAATGCTTGCATGCCATCCATTTTTGGCATATGCACATCAAGGGTTACCACATCCGGTGATAGCTGTATGACTTTATTTAGTCCATCTTCACCGTTTCGGGCAACAGCTACCACTTCAATTCTTGGGTCGTTATCTAAAATATCGGAAATTATTTTCCTCATAAATGCGGAGTCATCAATTACTATTGCCCGAACTTTTCTCATAAGGTCACCCTTCCATCCAGTTCTTTAACCTACCTAGAAAGCTTGTATTTACGGAATCAATCATATTTCTTTCTTTTAAGTAAACCTCTGCTAGTTGTGTTATGGCTTTTGAGGCTTTTGCCTTTGGGTAAAGCTCAGAATAAGGCTGCTGCGCTGTAACTCCCTTTACGACGAATGCATCATCTGGAATAACTCCAAGAGTTTTTACTTCCACTGATAAAAATTGTTGGATTACATTTTGGAATTTTTTTAATAAGGCTATGCCATCGCTCTTTTTATTCCATCTATTTAATATTGCATAAATAGGAAGTTGATCATTTCTGGATACAATATGCTTTACCATTCCATATGCATCTGTAATGGATGTCGGCTCTGGTGTTGTGATAACAATACATTCATCAGCAGACAGCGTGAAAAATAAAGACTCTTCGGTAGCTCCTGCTCCCATGTCAAAAAATATATAATCATACTGATGTACAAGCGTCTCAAAAGCTTCATAAAACCTGTTTCTTTGGAGGTCCGTTAATTTAAATAAATGGTTTAAACTCGAACCACCTGCAATATAATGTAACCCATTTGAATCCTCTTCTATTAAACGATTAAGCGATATATCGTTTTTGAGTAAATCAACAATAGAGTAAGTAGAACGATTCCCTATTAAAATATCAATGTTACCCATTCCAATATCTAAATCTAAGATTAATACTTTTTTATTTCGCTTTGTTAGTTGTAGAGAAAAATTAACCACAAAATTTGATTTCCCTACGCCTCCCTTACCACTGACTACAGCTATCGTTTTTGCTTGACGAACGGAATGATTTAGTTTTTGACGCAGCCCTTGTGCTTGATCAACTTTCATCATTATCACTCAAAATTAAATGTGAAATTTCTTCGGCAGATGGTTGTATAACATCTTCGGGAACATCTTGTCCATTTGTCATATAACCAATTCTTATTTTATTGTTCCAACTAATGTTTAATAGGTTCCCGTATTGTTCCGTCTCATCTAATTTTGTAAAGACTACACCATGAATACCGAGTAATTGAAACCGCTGAAAGATATCTAACATATCTTTAGGCTTTGAGGTCATCGACAGCACTAAATAATTAGTCACTTTAAGAGAACTCGGCCATTCTTGAATTTCGTTCAAATACTGATTATCTCGATAATTCCTGCCTGCAGTATCTACTAAAATTACGTCAAAAGAAGAAAACTTCTCTACTGCTTTTCGGTAATCTTCCTTACTATAAGCGACCTCTACTGGGATGTGTAATATCTTCGCATATGTCTTTAACTGATCTACTGCGGCGATACGATAAGTATCTAGCGTAATAAATGCAACTTTCTTTTTTTCTTCTAAATAAAGTTTCGCTGCAATTTTTGCGATAGTTGTCGTTTTTCCAACTCCGGTCGGTCCTACAAATTGAATAATTCGATGATCATAAGTAAATCCGATATCCACTTGTTCTAGTCTGTTAACAATTAATTGTTTTACGTTAATTAAAATCGACTCTAAGTTATGATACTCATCTTGATTCGTTTCATCATCTCTTACCTCTTTAATTAATTGTTCCGCAATGGTTGGTGATATTTCTTGTGCTATGAGATGCTCATAAGCTAATTGATAAATGGGTGTAAATTCATGATTACTTTGTCTTCCTTGTGCTTCAATCAATCGCTGTATATTTAGTATCTCTTCCCGAAGTGGATTTTCATCTTTTGTTTTTCTATTATGATTATCTTGATTATATTCTGTAATCTGTTTCTCTCTAGGAATTGATTTACTATTTACTGGTTCTGGATCAACTCCAGCTACAACTTCAATGAATGTCTTTTTAAACATCCCAAGTAAACCGCCCTTTTTAACTTCTTTTGATTGTAAAATTACTGCGTCCGTTCCAAAATCTTTCCTTACTTCTTTCATCACTTCTGGCATTGTTGGTGCTGTATATTTTTTTATTTTCATGCTATATTCACCACCCCTACACTTTGAACTTCAACAGTTGGTTCGAGTTCATTGTACGATAGCACAACGACTTGAGGTAAAAATCGGTCTAGTAACTGTTTTAAGTACATTCTTATAGCGGGCGAGCATATAAGAATGGTTGTTTCTTCTTGTAATGATAATTTTTCTGCTTCCGCATGAATGGTCTTTATAATTTGTTGCTGTGTTTCTGGATCTAAAGACAAAAAATTCCCATGTTCCGTTTGCTGAATGTTATCAGCGATGGTTTTTTCTACCTTTCCTGATACAGTTATCACTTTCATTTGATTATTTTCTTGAGCGTAGTTTTTCGTAATCTGAGCAGATAGTGATTGCCTCACGTATTCCCCAAGTAATTCTGTATCATTCGTCATTTTAGAAAAATCAGCTAATGTCTCAAAAATGATCGGTAAATTACGAATCGAGACACTTTCACGTAGAAGTTTTGCAAGTACTTTTTGTATATCACCTGTAGATAATGGTTCTGGTGTAACTTCTTCTACTAAAATTGGATTACTTTCTTTCAAGTGGTCAATTAATTGTTTTGTTTCTTCTCTACCTAATAATTGATGTGCATGACGTTTAATTACTTCTGTAATATGTGTAGACACTACAGAAGGTGGATCAACCACTGTGAAGCCAGATAATTCCGCCTCATCCTTTACATCCTCATTAATCCACTTTGCAGGTAATCCAAAAGCCGGTTCCTTCGTGTCAATTCCGTCTATTTCTTCTTCGCCAAAGTCTGGAGTCATTGCTAGATAGTGATCTAACATTAATTCTCCATTAGCAACTTCATTACCCTTGATTTTTAATCGGTATTCATTAGGGTTTAATTGAATATTATCTCTAATTCGTACTACCGGGATAACTAAACCTAACTCAATGGCTAGTTGACGACGAATCATAATTACACGATCAAGTAAATCCCCACCTTGAGCTGTGTCAGCAAGTGGAATCAACCCATAACCAAATTCAAACTCGATAGGGTCCATATTCAATAAACTAACGACATTTTCTGGTTGTTTTAAAGCGGTAGATTCCGTTTCTTCTTCCTCTTCAACAGTTGGCTCTTCCTCCTTCGTCGCTCGGTTTTGCATCCAATATCCACCTAATATTAAAATCGCTGCCAAGCTTGTGGTTAAGAAGAAATTAATCGGGGTTAGTCCTAAGAGGAAGATAGTACCTCCTGCGATATAAAGTAACTTAGGGAACTGTAATAATTGATCCATAACATCAGCACTTAAGTTATTGCTACCTGCAGAACGTGTAACTACAATACCTGTGGCAGTAGAAATTAAAAGTGCGGGAATCTGACTTACTAAACCATCACCTACCGTTAATCTCATAAAAGTGTTTACTGCCTCATCCATGGACATTCCCATTTGCACCATCCCAATAATTAAGCCAAATAATATATTGATGATGACGATTATAATTCCAGCAATGGCGTCCCCTTTCACAAATTTACTAGCTCCATCCATAGAGCCATGGAAATCTGCTTCTCTTTCAATTTTTTCACGACGTTCTTTTGCTTGCGCTTCGGAAATCAGGCCAGCATTTAAATCAGCATCAACACTCATTTGCTTTCCTGGCATCGCATCAAGAGAAAATCTTGCAGCCACTTCAGAAACTCGCTCAGAACCTTTTGTAATAACTAAGAAATTAATAATTACTAATATGATAAATACAACAAAACCAACAAAAGGATTATCTCCAATAACAAACGTTCCAAATGTATCAACGACTCCACCAGCTTCTGCTTCAGAGAGTATCGATCTAGTTGTAGATACATTTAACGCAAGTCGAAATAAAGTTAACAGTAAGATTAATGTTGGAAATACTCCAAATTGCAATGGCTCGGTCGTATTCATTGCAACTAAAATAACGATTAGCGCTAAGATAATATTAATTAATATAAAAAAGCTAAGAAGTGCTCCTGGCAGCGGAATCACTAACATGATAATTACTAATATAACTCCCAGAAGGACGGATATATCTCGCGCTTTCATACAACTCTCTCCTAACTTGTTATGCTTTTTTCTCCATTCGGTACACATAAGCTAATACTTCTGCTACTGCTTGAAAGTATGCTTCAGGTATTATTTCTCCAATTTCTACAGCATCATGTAGCCCCCTTGCTAAGGGGCGATTTTCTACCATTATTACATCGTGATTTTTAGCGATCTCTTTAATTTTTTGAGCGATTTGATCGGTTCCTTTTGCGAGTATGTACGGTGCGTTTGCTTTTGATTCATCGTATTTTATCGCTACTGCATAATGGGTAGGGTTGGTTATTATTACATCAGCATTTGGCACTTCACTCATCATTCTTCTTGTTGCCATTTGGCGCTGCTTTTCTTTTATTTTTGATTTAATTAACGGATCGCCTTCAACATTTTTATATTCATCTTTTATGTCTTGCTTTGACATTCGGATGTTTTTTTCAAAATCAAATTTTTGGTACCAATAATCAAATAATGCAAGGAAAACAAGTAAAATAATTGCAGCAAATCCCATAATTGCTGTAACAGTGGCAAAGAACCCTAATGCGCCTTTGGCATCTAAAAATGCCGTCATTAACATATCGTCTTTAAAAATCCAAATCACATAAAATGTAACGATGCCGACAAACACAATTTTTAACATAGATTTCAGAAATTCGACTAATGCACGTATGGAAAAAATACGTTTTGCACCTTGAATCGGATCAATTTTTTTTAAATCAAATTTTAATGGCTCCGTACTAAATAAAAACCTAACTTGCACTAAGTTTGCTGCCATTCCAGTGATAATAGCAATTATCATTATTGGAGCCAACATCATCCCTGCATCTAGTGAAGCACTATTAAACATTAATTGAACGTTTTTTTCTGTGAGATCCCAATGAATGTACTCTGTAAATGATTTTTCGAAAAAACCGGTCATATATTGCAGCATATAACTTCCGAATACAAACAAAGCTATAAAACACCCTAATAGCAAAAGCGCCGTATTAACATCCTGGCTTTTAGCTACTCGACCTTTTTTTCGTTCATCTAACCTCTTTTTTGGAGTTGCTTTCTCTGTCTTTTCACCTGCAAAAAATTGTATATCTAATTTTAAAAGCAAGTTATACACCTCCAAACAACGACATTAAACCGCTCATTACTCGATACATTGTCTCAAAAAGGCGTTGTGCTAGATTTATATATAGTGCGAGAAATACTAATATAGCTGCGAAACTAACAAGAATTTTTAATGGTAGTCCAACAACAAATACATTCATTTGCGGAACCGTTCTAGCTATTATCCCAAGAGCAACATCTACTAAAAATAAACACCCTACGATAGGGATCGCAATTTGAAATGCAACTAAGAACATCGTGTTAAAGGTTGTTAGCACAAACTGAACAATCGATTCTTCTCCAAATGGTAGAAATTGATTTAAAGGTATGTATGAATAACTATTAAAAATTCCATCTATGATAATGTGATGTCCATTAACGGATAATAAAAATAATAATGAAATAATATAAAGATACTGACCTGTTAATGGGCTCTGTGCACCAGTTTGTGGATCAACCACGTTAGCAATGGCAAATCCCATCTGAAAATCGATAAATCCTCCAGCAACTTGTATAGCAGATACAATAATATAAGCAATCAGGCCAATGCATATTCCGACGAGAATTTCTTTTACAATAAGGAATATATATAGGTTATTGACCGCTATTCCTGCAGTATCAACAGTAGATATCATAATAATTGCTAGAAAAAAACTAATTCCTATTTTAAATTGCACGGGAACTGACCGATAAGAAAATAAAGGCATAATAACAAAAAATGCTAAGACTCGGACAAATATTAATAAAAATGCAGGCAACGTATTTAAATCTATATACTCTAACATACTCTAACCTACAATTTGATTTAAATTTTGATATAAATTTGATGTGAATTCTACAATTGTTGTTAACATCCAAGGTCCAAAAAATACTAATCCAACTAATACGGCTATTATTTTTGGAATAAATGCCAATGTTTGCTCCTGAATCTGTGTCGTTGCTTGGAATATGCTTACGAGTAAACCAACTCCTAATGCTAGTAACAATAAAGGAACGGTAATTAATAAGATAGTAACGACGCCCTGTTCAGCTAACGTTAAAACTAATTCACTACTCATGACATATGCTCCTTTCTAAAAACCACCTAATAAAGATTGAGTGATAAGATACCATCCATCCACAAGTACAAATAATAATATCTTGAATGGCAGTGAAATCATTACAGGTGGAAGCATCATCATACCCATAGACATTAAAATACTCGCTACAGCCATATCAATAATTAAAAAGGGAATAAATATCAAAAATCCCATTTGAAAAGCTGTTTTCAGCTCACTTATTGCAAATGCCGGGACAAGTGTAGTGAGTGGTATATCTTCAATAGTCTCAGGAGGATCGGCTTGAGTGTAATTTAAAAATAACTCCAAATCTTTTTGCCTTGTGTGTTGAGCCATAAATTCTTTTAACGGAATACTTGCATTCTCATATGCTTCATCCAAGGTTATTTCTTCATTAAATAGTGGGCCAAGTCCCTCTTCATATACTTCTGTGAAAGTTGGAGCCATAATAAAAAAGCTCATAAACAATGCAATCCCTATTAAAACTTGGTTAGGAGGCATTTGTTGTGTTGCTAAGGATGTCCTTACAAATGAAAGAACAATAATTATTCTAGTAAAACTTGTCATTAAAATTAGGATTCCTGGTGCTAATGAAAAAATCGTTAATAGTAATAATAATTTTACGGAAGTAGAAATATTGGTTGGATCAGAGCTAGAAAAAATGTCAATAAATTCATTCATGAGAATCTTCCTTATACTTTTGTATCATTTTATTTCGATTGGATTTAAGGCTATTCAGTTCCTGTTCAAAAAGTTTTTCGAACGATTGGTCTGAATTATTTTCACTGCTATTTTTCTTTTTCAACAAAGACGTAAAGTTGGTACCAAGGAAATCCTCTGATTGTTGCTCAACATTTAAAATGTGTTGTATCGTCTCTTCATCTGTGATTTCTTGAAGTAATTGCACATTGTCTCCTACACCTACCATGTATATTTGATTTCCTATTCGTACAATTTGTATCGATTTGTTTTGCCCAACGGATATTCCACCGACATTTTCTAAGGACTTCATATTACTGCCTAGCTTATTTCGTTTTCCTAGCAGTTTTAATACTACATAAATCAGTCCTATTACAAGTAATAATGCAAAAAACAACTGAATAATCTCAAACACTAATGATGGACTGGAATTATCACCGTTTACCACCAAGTCATTATTATCCTCATTTAACACTTCGGTCTCTTCTTCCGAATTTATTTCTTCACTTGTACATTCTTTATTATTTTCAATGCAATCAGATACATTTGGAGAAGCCCCCACAGGAAGGGGGAGTATGCATAAAATAAAAATTATTCCTGCTCCCCATGCTAGTAAAATTCTATTGACGATCACTTTATTCAACTCACTTTTAAGATAACGCTTTTTGGATAGCTTCAATTACACGATCTGCTTGGAATGGCTTTACAATAAAATCTTTCGCTCCTGCCTGAATTGCATCAATCACCATTGCTTGTTGCCCCATAGCAGAACACATAATAATCTTTGCTTCCGAATCAAATTGCTTAATTTCTTTTAAAGCACTGATACCATCTTTTTCTGGCATTGTAATATCCATTGTTACTAAATCTGGTTTATGTTCTTTAAATTTCTCTATCGCTTCGTTTCCATCCTGTGCTTCATCCACTACTTCAAAATCATTTTTTGTCAAAATATCTTTAATCATCATTCGCATAAAAGCTGCATCATCCACTATTAAAATTCGTTGTCCCATTCTTAAACTCCCTTTCAAACAATTATTTTTTTAAGTTCTTAATTCGATCCGTTTGACTAATAATATCCGTTACTCTTACACCAAAATTTTCTTCGATAACAACTACTTCCCCTTCAGCAACTAGTTTCTCATTGACTAGTATATCGACTGGTTCACCAGCTAACTTGTCTAACTCAATAATCGAGCCGGCTGATAAATCAAGAATGTCACTTATTGATTGTTTCGTTCTACCCAATTCTACAGTGACTTTTAACGGAACATCTAAAAGCATATCTAAATTTCTATGTTCTTGTTTTGACAATGTAGGGCTTTCAAAATTAGAAAACGCCGCTTCTTGTACAGTCGGACTACTAGATACAGATGCATTTCCTAAATAATTTGTTTCCCTTCTCCATTCTTCTTTTGGCTGTTCTTGGTAAGTTGGGTTAATATCTTCGCTTACATTCTCTTTATTCGGTATCGATTGTGCAAGCTCTGAAGCTGTTTTTTCTAGCTCTACAACAGCAGCTTCTTCTGTTGGAGCGTGTAATAATTGATCCACAAGTTGTCTTGCAAAACTTAACGGAATCAATTGCATCATATTGGAATCTATCAAATTTCCTACTGTTAATCTAAAAAACACTTTCACGTAAACATCTTCATCAAATACAACCGTATTAGCATTATCTTCAATACCATTTATAATTTCGGGAGGTGATATATCAACCTTCATATCAAAAACAGTAGACATACTAGTGGCAGCTGCCCCCATCATTTGATTCATCGTTTCTTGGACAGCACTTAAGTGAATATCATTTAATGTTTCATCTGGAGTTGTACCATCTCCTCCTAACATAATATCTGCAATGATTGCTGCATCACGCGCTTTTATCACAAATACATTCTTACCAGAAAATCCATCTATGTAATTAACTTGTACGCTGACAGGTTCAAACGTAACCTCGTTATCAATATCAGCTTTTTCAATTACCTCTACACTAGGTGTTGTTATTTCTACTTTTTGATTTAATAATGTGGATAATGTTGTAGCAGAACTACCAAATGAGATATTTCCAATCTCTCCTAATGCATCAATCTCAATACTAGATAAATAGGCTTGTGATGTGTCTTCATTTGATATTTCTTCAGAATCATCCTCAGATACCTTAAGTAATGCATCAATTTCATCCTGAGAAAGCATTCCATCATTCATCATCTTCATTCACCCCTTTAATTTCTTCTAAAATTTGAACAGACATCTTATTTTTGAATTTTCCTGGTTGTGCAAAGAACTTCGGTTGATCATATATCGATAACAGCAATGGTGCATCAATTGGTTGATCAAGCGAAATGATGTCTCCTTGTTGAAAGTTGAGAAAATCATGAATTGATATTGTTGTCGCCCCAAGAATAGCCTTTAATTCAACCTCTGTCTTCTTCAAATTCTGCTGCATCTTGCCATAAGCTTGTTCATCTTTATTTGAATTAGATTGCATCCAGTAATGTACTGACAGCTTTGGAATAATCGGTTCTAAAATTACATGAGGAATACAAATATTAATCATTCCCGTTGTTTCTCCGATAACCGTAGTAAGAGATACGACGACCACGGTTTCATTAGGTGCAATCTTTTGCATAAATTGCGGATTTTCTTCAAATTCTTCTAATACTGGCTCAATTTCAACCACTGAACTCCAGGCATCTCTTAATGCATCTTCTGCTTTTTCAAACATCTGCATAAATAATGTTTTCTCAATCTCTGTTAGATTACCATCTTTTGTAATGGTACTTCCCTTTCCGCCAAGTAAACGGTCAAGTAACGCATAAGCAATGTTAGGATTGATTTCCATAATCAAATTACCATCTAACGGTTCCATACCATATAGATTAAGTATTGTTTTCTTTGGAATGGAGCGAATAAATTCTTCATATGGTACTTGATCAACGGATGTAACTGAGATATTAACATAGCTGCGTAGTTGAGTAGCAAAGAAAGTTGTAAGCATTCTAGCATAATTCTCGTGTATTCGAGAGATACTTCGTATTTGATCTTTTGAAAAACGAAGCGCACGTTTAAAATCATAAACTCGTATCTTTTTCTCTTCTTCTTCTTTTTTTAACTCATCAGCATCCATCTCTCCAGAAGAGATAGCAGATAATAAAGCGTCAATTTCATTCTGCGATAAAACTTCATCCATGTATTACGTTCACCTCCTAGCAGGAGCTAGCTTCTATTGAAGGATCTTACTTATCGTATATACTTCAGTAACGTTTCCTTCTGTCATTAAGTTATTTAATTCATTTTTTAGAGCTTCTTCTATATCACCTAATCCAGCTTGAAAATCTTCTTTATTCTTTTTTGCCAATTCCTTTATTAAGATATTTTTCAACTGGAAATCTCGTTTTTCTAATTCCTTTTTAGCATCACTACTATCTGTAATAATTTGGAATTGTACACGAACAAAGGTACCATCTTCTAAATCCGTTGTAACTTCAGGGGACTCGAATGAATATTCCACCATGTCATCAATCGATTGCTCTCCACTAACTTTTTCAGGCGTACTAATATTTATAACTATTACTAATGCTGTAATCGCACCTGCAAGTAAAATTACTAATGAAGTAATCATTGTTTTCATAAGTTTACTCATCTATTTCACCTACCTTAGAAGATAATTGTTGCAGTCCAATCGTTTGATAATAATTTGTAACTTGGTGCAGTACTTCATTTGCATTATCCTTTACAACAATTTTTTTCCCGTTTATTAAGGAAATTGTCGTATCAGGCAACGATTGTATTTGTTCAATATAAATAGCATTTAAAACAAATTTCTCATTATTTAATCTTGTCAAATGAATCATTTGTTTGGCGGGGGTAACGAGACTTTGTCGTTACCCCCTACCTCCCTTTTATCGTTTTAGGTTCACAAGCTCTTGTAAAATTTCATCTGAAGTAGTAATGATACGAGTGTTCGCTTGGAAAGAACGTTGTGCTGTAATCATCTCGGTAAATTCTTCAGATAAGTCCACATTCGACATTTCTAATGCACCACTTACAACAGAAGAACCTAAGTCATCAGATTCTGGCGTATATAATTGTTCTGCTAGTCCTGCATTAGGAGAATCTAAATATAAATTATTTCCTGCTTTTTGCAATCCAGATGGATTCGAGAATGAAGCTAATGCAACTTGACCAGCCACTTGTGTGTCTCCATTTGCATCAATATAGTTGACTGTTCCATTGGATTGTACACTGAAACTTTGTGCGGACTCTGGAATATTTATCGTTGATTCCTGTGCCGGATCACCAACAAATCCTACTAAATACAACCCTTGAGAATTTACGATGTTTCCATTATCATCCAAGTAGAAGTTTCCAGCACGTGAATAAGCAGTATTGACATTATCTAAGTCAATATTAGTCCCTCCTTCTCCATCAGCATCTACACCTTCCACCAACACAAACATTCCATCACCTTCTATAGCAAAATCCAATGGATTATTTGTAACTTGTTGAAACCCTTGCGTATGAATGTTAGAAATTGCACCAATCGTAGAACCCAAACCAACTTGAGAAGCGTTTACTCCTCCACGATTGGCTGTCGAGCCTTGTGCACCAGATGTTGTTTGACTCATCATATCTTGGAAATTTACCATTGATTTTTTGTAACCGACTGTATTAACGTTAGCGATATTATTACCAATAACATCTAATTTCGTTTGTGAATTTTTCATTCCAGAAATACCTGAATACATTGACCGTAGCATAATCATTTCCCCTTTATTATTTATTCTGCATCTGTCATTCTGCAGTTTTTTAAGCTCCCCATAGGTCCAGCCTAATCTTGAATTAAGATTGTTCCATTTATATTTGTAAATATCTTACTTGAAAACTCATGACGATCCATCGCGGTAATTACTGTATTATTGCTTGTACTAACAACTAGTGTTGCGTCATTTAAAACAACAAGGGAATCGGTTACCCCTTTATCCTTCGCCTCTTGCATTTTGTCTTGAATCAGTTCCCATTGCTTATCGTTAATGGAAATATTGCGTTCATGCATTCTTTCAGTAGCATGCTTGCTTATCTTTAATTGATTTTGTTCTTGCAGTACGTCTTTAAATGAAACAGTTGATTGTTTTGGTGATTGACTCTTTTTCGTTGGTGGTACAATTAATGGTGGTGTCTGATAAATACGGTGATCCATTAGTCTTCACTTTCCTCTCCATCACCAGAATCAGAGTCATCTTCGTCACCATCTATATCACTATCATCGTCACCATCTTCAGCATTTGATTCCCCAACTTGAATAACTGTATCTGCATAAATTCGTTCACCATTTTCTAATTCAAAAACTGCCCAGCCTTCGTTTTGAGTGACTCCAACTACTATACTGGTTTCTATCCCAGTCTCTTTCCCTGTTTCTTCATCAAATGTCATATACGACACTTCCTCTCCAATCATATGGCTGTATTGAAGAACAGGAGAAACGAGTGAATTGTTCACTAACATTTCTATTGAGTTGGACATATTCATCATTTGCTCTAAGGATGAAAAAGTTGCCATCTGCGACATAAATTGTGAATCATCCATCGGCTTAGTTGGATCTTGATTTTGTAACTGCACCATCAATAGTTTCAAAAATTCATCTTTTCCTAACTCTTGACTAGGTACACGTGCTTTCTGTTGGTTGTTTAAATATAAAGATGAATCAATTGAAGTCATTTTTTCACCCACCTAAATTTTTTCATTGAGTAATTCCGTCATAAACTCTTCAAAATCATATGATCCTGTATCTTTTTCATCATCATCTGTTTGTTGGTTCGAACCATTCATTTGCTCTTGAAATTGCTCATCTGCACTATCCTTAGATTCCTGTAAGTTATTATTAAGAGTCATTGATACATCTTGTTTTTCAACAATGACTTGGTGCGGCGAGAAAATATTTCTCAATTGATGTAAATTCGAATCAAGCATTTCTTTTGCAGCCATGGAAGAAACCAAGATTCTCACAGTCATTTCTCCATTAACCTTCGCCATTCTAATCGTCATATCCCCCAATTGCTCAGGACTTAACTTGATAGATAATCCACTACTTCCATTCCAGAAATTTTGCAATTTATTAGATTGTATAACTTGTTTAAATTTGTCCATCAACTGTTGTTCTTGAGTCTGGCTTACTGTATTAGAACTAAGATGGATATAAAATTGCTCTAATTTAGATATCGGAACAGATTGATTCATTGAAGTATAAGTAAAAGGTTTATCAAGATCAATTATCTTATTTAACCACTGGCTGACATCCGCTGATGCTATTCTCGATGTATTTCCCTGTTGATTACTTATCTGTAAGAGTTTAGACCAAATCTCATCTAATTCAGCTTCATTAAAGGAATTCACCTGATTAGATAGGGAACTTTGTCCTTGTTGTGTTGGTTGTGACTTCATTTGTTGATAATAGTGCTCTAACAATGATGCAATCTTTGGAGCAACCTTATGAATATCCCCTTTAGTCGAAACATTTTGTAACAATTCCATTGCACTCTGCTGAATTTGTTGCGATTTCATACTTGCAGATACTTGCGGAAGGCCTTCTGTCCAACCGGAATTTGTAGTTTCCACCAACTGATTCACATAGGTATGTAAATAATTATGATCAGCAAGAATTTGATAAGCTAATTGTTCAACATTTAATTCAGCAACCGACTTTTCCATCTGTATTAAGGAATTGTTCTCTTTAAAACTATCGGATAGTACCAATTGAACTTGTTCCAATAACGAATCATATAAATTAGTCTCTTGAAGGAATTGCAATAACTCTTCAGGAACTTTCTCATTGACTAGCTTTTCAGATAAAATCAACGTAAGGTCTTTATCCATCGACAATTCATTACCCTTTGCCTCGGAATTTGCTAGTAAATCCTGAAAATTTTCTACTTTCATATTTGATAACGATGAATGAGACTTTGGTGTATTTGGGATAGATTGCAATGGTTGCAACATCATGATGTTCACTATTTCACCTCCTTTCAAATAGGGCTTGATTACTCATTTTCCATTGCTGCCATGACGAGTTCAGTATATCTAGCTGCTTTGTCTTTAGTCATACGTTGCAATATTTCTCCACGATCAGCGGGTTCCATTCCTTCCAGGATACGAACAACTAATTGATCATCTTCAATTGATTCAAGAATTTGTGCCGCCTGCTTTCCCTTCATTTCTGTAAATGATTGAATCATTTCATTCGCAACTTCTTCTTCAGGATTCTGATCTTCTTCTGTATTATTGGTTGAATCATCTCGGTGCTCAAGACGAAGGATTTCATCTTCTAATTGCTTTATAGTAGATTCTAAATCTCCGATAGAATTTTCTAATTCTATAACTTCATCTTGTTTTTCTTGCAATTTTGCTTGTGCAGTCTCTAGCTCTGGTGAAGATTGAGTTACAGGCTGATCTTCTTTAATCATTTCCCCTACGATGGGAACGTTACTTGTCTTTTCTTTCGCCCAATCAACGACTTCCACGCCAGCCATTTCTAAAATAAATACAGCTAATATAGCAACAACGAATAGTGGTATAACACCTGCAAAAAACACCAAGATAAAAGGATTAATTTTTTTCTTTTCTTCTTTATTATTCATAATATTCACCTTGTCTTGTGGCCTAGATATTGCTGCATGGACATCTCATCCATCCAATTCGCTTCTTTTCTTTTCGCTTCCTCTATTTCATTCTTTTGTTTAAATTCAATTATCTTATCAAATTTCTTCACTTCTACATAAGCATTTGAAAGTTTTTCTTGTTTTATTTCCATGTCATTTCTCGCCCGTTGCACAAGAAGTTGAACACTTTGAATTCGCTGATTTAATTTCTCAATGTAGGAAGATTGTTCCTTTATTTTTTCAATAGAAGTTGTATTTTGAATATAGGATTCAAATGAAGCTTCCGCATTCTCTTTTGTTTTTAACAAGTTATAAAGTTCGGTTGCTATTTTTTCGAATGTTTCTTTTGACTGATTGTACGAAGATTGTGCAACCTTTTTTTCGTTTTCTCTAATCTCTCTTATTCTAGTTAAACCAATTACTTCTACCATTAGGACACTCCTCCATGCAGTAGATTCTTCATCATTTGTATTGTTTCATCAAACGTACGTTTCTCATGTATACCTTGTTTTAGAAATTCTAGAATGTAAGGCTGGAAACTGATTGCTTGGTCAATCTCATGATTGGTCCCTTTTTTATAAGCTCCAATCGTAATTAATTCTTGGTTTTCTTCATAGGTAGACAACAGTTTTCGCAATGTTTGGCTTTGCTCTTTATGTTCCTCATCAGCAATAACATTCATCACTCTACTAATTGACTTTAGTACATTTATTGCTGGAAACTGACCTCGCTCTGCTAATTTTCTATCGAGAATGAAGTGGCCATCCAATATCCCTCTGACCGCATCTGCAATTGGCTCGTTCATATCATCACCATCTACCAACACAGTATAGAAACCAGTAATTGTTCCATTAGCGTTCGTTCCCGTACGTTCTAAAAGTTTAGGTAATATCGAAAATACAGAAGGTGTATACCCTTTGGTTGTTGGCGGTTCACCAACCGCTAGTCCAATTTCTCGTTGTGCCATTGCAACTCTAGTTACTGAATCCATCATTAAATTAACTTTGTATCCTAAATCGCGAAAGTACTCACTAATTGCAGTAGCAGTGTAAGCTCCTTTAATTCTCATTAGAGCTGGCTGATCAGACGTTGCGACTACTACAATTGACTTTTTTAATCCTTCTGGGCCTAGATCATTTTCAATAAATTCCCTAACCTCTCTGCCACGTTCACCAATTAGGGCAATTACGTTAATTTCAGCGCTACTATTTCTCGCTATCATCCCAAGAAGTGTACTTTTACCGACACCACTCCCGGCAAATAAACCGACTCTTTGTCCCTCTCCCATAGTCAGTAATGAATCAATTGCCTTTACCCCTACTTGTAACGGAGTACGAATCGGAGGACGTTCAAGGGGATTTGGAGGTGTCTGCTCGGTCATAAAATTAGCTAACCCCTTCGGCAATTCTTCAGTATCATTCAAAGGTTTTCCTAATGAATTTAAAACTTTCCCTACCAATCCTCTGCCTACCTTGACTGTTAAAGGCTTTCCTGTTGCTTCAACCAAACAACCTGGACCAACTTCAGTAACCTCTGTATAAGGCATTAATATAATCTTTTCATTTCGAAATCCGACAACCTCCGCTAATAATGCATGATCTGTATTTGCAGAAGTTTTAATATTGCAAACCTCTCCAATATTAGCAGTTGGACCTTCAGATTCTATCATTAACCCTACAACTCTAATTACTTTCCCATAACGTTTATACGTATCCACTTTAGCTATAACATCTCTATATTGATCTATCATTATACTTTCGACTCCATTAAATAATCCATTAACGCTTCACGAATCTTCGTCAATTGACTATCTATATTAGCTTCAATTTGCCCAAACGGATGTTCAATCAGACAATCTGTTTCTTTCAAATCTTCATTCACATAAATAGCTAGTTTACTATCCTTACCAAGCATGCGTTTTAATTCAGTTTGGTGTGTGGAAACTAATTCATAATTCGTAGGGTGTAGGATTATGGATACTTTTGGTTGACCTTTTATATCATGAACTGCAGCTTTCACAATATTTAAAAATTGATCAGGATGCTCAGTGAGTTGGTTTTCTAAAATCCGCTCTGCAACCAGTACCGATAGTCCCAATATAGTTTCTGTGCTTTTATCCAGTTCACTGTGATAATCTTTGATCGTCGCATCTACAATATTGTTCATTTCGGTTATTTTTTCCTTATAGGAATCATAGCCTTCCTGAACACCTTGTTTATATCCATCCTGATAACCAATTTGTTTTGTTTCTTCAATTAGTTTTTGCTTTTCTTCCTGCCACTTTACTTGAGCAGCATCTATCTTTTCTTTTGTTTCCTGAATTAACGAATTTTGCTTTTCTTGAATGGATTGCAAATATTTTTTCTCTTCTTGTATTTTTTGTTGCAAATTCCGTGAAATGACTTCTTCCGTTTGCTCTGGTTCTAATTGCCTTGGAACAATAGATTCAATAGATCTGATTGAGATTTGTTTTGTATGATTAGACAATGATATCGTCTCCTCCACCTCTAGCAATTACAATTTCACCAATATCTTCTAATCTTCGAATTAGTCCTACAATACGAGTTTGAGCTTCTTCGACATCTCGTAATCGAACTGGTCCCATGAACTCCATCTCTTCTTTAAAGGTTTGCGCCATACGCTCAGACATATTTTGGAATACTATATCTTTTACTTCTTCACTAGCTACCTTCAATGCTAAACGAAGATCTTCATTATCTACTTCACGTACAACACGTTGTATAGCACGATTGTCAAGAATAACAATATCTTCAAAGACAAACATACGTTTTTTAATTTCTTCAGCTAAGTCAGGATCCTGAATTTCAAGCGCATCTAATATAGTTCGTTCCGTACTTCTGTCTACACCGTTTAATACTTCTACTACTGCTTGTATTCCACCTGTCTGAGTGTAATCCTCGGTTACAGATGAAGATATGTTTTTTTCCAACACTTGTTCGATTTGATTAATTATTTCTGGTGATGTTGAATCCATCGTAGCAATTCTTCTAGCAACATCAGCTTGCAATTCCTGAGGCAGAGAGGAAAGGATTTGTCCTCCCTGCTCAGGATCTAAATAAGATAATATCAGTGCTATGGTTTGCGGATGCTCTCCCTGAATAAAATTAAGTACTTGTTGAGGGTCTGCTTTCCTCGCAAAATCGAATGGTCTAACTTGCAATGATGATGTTAAGCGATTAATGATATTAGATGCTTCCTGTTTGCCGAATGCTTTTTCTAATACCGTTTTGGCATAACCAATACCTCCAGAAGTAATATAATCTTGAGCTAAAGCAATTTGATGGAATTGTTCCAAGACCTCTTCTTTTAAATGGGAGTCAACCTTTTTAACAGAAGAGATTTCAAGACTTAATTTTTCAATTTCTTCTTCGGATAAATATTTATATACTTGTGCAGAGACGTCTGGTCCTAAAGATATTAGAAGAATTGCTGCTTTTTGTTTTCCTGTTAACGCACCTTTTGTTCTAACCACTTCACATCCTCCTAATCTTCACCAATCCAGCTACGCAATAATTTTGCAAAGTCCTCTGGTTTTTCTTTCGCTATTTTCTCTAATTGTTTTCTTCTGATTGTAGCTTCTGATTCTTCTTTTTCAGGCAAGTCCGGTATTGGTGTTTGTTCATTAATTTCTTCATACTGATCGACTACCTCATCCGATGTTTTTCGGTTTCTTATTAAGAAGAACAACAATACAATTATAATAAGTAGTAATATTCCTGCTACAACATACAACCAAGTTGGAATACCAGTTGTTCCTTCTGCGCTTGGTGTGGTTGTCTCTGTAAATTCTTGAAATACGATCGAGGTTTTATCATCAGGTACTAAGTCTTGGTTGTACTCCCCATCGATAGACGAAGTTATAATCGAATTTAAAATAGAATTAATTCCTTCCTCCACTGATGTCTGCTCTTGTTGCGAGAGATACTCCAATTCATTGTCTACGCTTCTCGTATTATTAACAGCCACTTGAATACCTAGATCTCGAAGCTTGTAAGGACTTTCTACAATATCACGACGAATCCGATTAAATTCATAATTAATCGTTTCTTTATCTAATTCGTATTCTCCGTCTCCATTATCCCCAGAATTATATCCAGGCACATCTCCTTCACCAGTCCCTACTTCCTCATTTGTCCCAGCTTCTGCGGCACCTTCTCCGACATAAGATTCTTGAATCGTTTCTAAACTAACAGGTAAACCTTCCATATTTTCTATGTCCACTGGTTCTACTAATTCTTCTTTACGATTTTCTTGTGTGAAATCTATGTCTGCTGTAACGGATACTACAATGTTTTCATTGCCCACCATCGTACCGAGCATTTGTTGCAATCTACGTTGTATGTCTCTTTCCACTTCTTTTTTTACTGTTTGTTGATGTGTATATGTATCTTGATTTGCAGTTTGTTGAGTATTTTGATCAAAATACTCAAAGTATTGATTCATAATTACAATATTTTCTTCCGGTAAATTTGGAACTGCTTTTGCAACTAAATGATGAAGTCCTTCTATTTGATTCCCTTCAAACTGATATCCCGGTTGAGTGTTAAGCACAATTGAAGCACTTGCCTCACCGGTAACATCCGTTGCAAATACAGGTTCTTCTGGTACATTGATCATGACTTGTGCATCTTGAATTCCTTCAACACTTTTAATTAAATTGGCAAGCTCTGTCTGCATAGCATCTAACTTCATTACATTAAACTCATTATCTGTAATTCCCCAAGAGGTGTTCTCACTAAAAAACGAATAATCAATACTACCATTATTCGGAAGTCCCATGGACGCTAAATCTAGTAATAATGTATCAACTTGTTCTTCAGGAACTGTAATGGTTGACCTTCCATTTTCTAATTCAAAAGGAACGCCTCGAGATTCTAACTCAGTTGTAATTTGGCCAGCTTCCTGTGTTGATAAATTGTTATAGAGTGGTACATAGTTCGTGTTTGTCGATGCAAAGGTAATTACACCTATTAGTAAAATGATTAGAAGAAACCCACCAATGACACTTCCCTTTTGAACCTTGGAACGAGAAGCCCAAAATGACGAGACAGAATCCTTCCCTTTCAACAATTTTTCCTTCATATATTTCCCCCACTACAACGCACATACGTTTAAACTATTATGAATATGAATAAATTCTATTGCTATACTTGCATCCTCATTATTTCGTTATATGCGTCAATAACTTTCTTTTGCACCTGAACAGTAGTTTCAAGTGTTACACTTGATTTTTGAGCAGTAATCATAACATCATGCAAATCATCAATTTTCCCACTTGCAAATGCTTCTGTTTTTTTATCCGACTCTAATTGAATATGATTCAGGTCTTCAATCGCATTTTTTAACGTAGAAGCAAAATTCGCTTGCGCTTCACTAGGTGAACGTTTTACTTGATTGACTGATTCATTGGGTTGAATCGGAGTAACATTATTCCCCATTATTGATATCGTCATTTCATTCTCTCCTTATCTACTTACCAATTTCTAATGCCTTCATCAACATACCTTTACTAGCATTAAAGGCTGTTATATTTGCCTCATAGGATCTGGTCGCACTCATTAAGTCAACCATTTCTTTTAACGGATCCACATTTGGCATCTCTACATACCCTTGTTCATTCGCATCCGGATGTTGCGGATTATACACTAAATTAAATGGAGTATTATCCTCCGTAATAGATGTTGCTTTTACACCTGATGTTGATGTAGACGAAGATGACGTTGCATGTTTCAAGACATTTTTAAACTGATTTTGTTCGGATTGTAAAGTAACCATCTTTCTTCGATATGGTTCAAATTCTCCATCCTCATTTATCGTTGCTCTAGTAGATTGTGCATTGGCAACGTTAGAAGATACAATATCCATCCTTAATCGCTGTGCAGTTAATCCACTCGCACTTGTGTTCATAGAATTAAATATGGACATTCTAGTTACCTCCTCTTATTACAGTTTGCAAACTGCCAAACTTACCATTTATTCGATCTATCAATCCGTTATAGTAAATTTGATTTTTGGCAAGTTCCGCCATTTCTTTATCAACATCAACGTTATTTCCATTATGGTTGTATGTAGTAGATTGATTTGTAATGTGTCGATAAGGTGATGAGGATGTTTGATCAAACGTCAGATGACGATCATTTGTTCTTTTCGCATCTATTGTAGACATTGCATTTTCTAATGTATTTTTGAAAACAACATTTTGTGATTTGTATCCCGGTGTATCTACATTTGAAATATTATTAGAAATTGCATTATTCTTTGCTGTTGAATAATCTAGTGAATGCTGTAATTGAGATATAGTTCCTGAAAATAAATCCACCTCTTAATCAACCCCTTCATTATTTTAACACCCAAAAATTCCGATGCTGATACGAATAGTTTAAGTTATAAGTTATACAAAGTCTATGTATTTTCGACATTTTCTTTCATATGAAACAAAAATGACCATAATTAACTAGGTCTTTAAGCCTGCATGATTTCCTTTTTTTGTAATATCAGTTGATACACGACAATTTTCGCTACTCTAAATTGGTATTAAATGGAATATTATTAAAGATTTAATGGTAAACTGGAAAATTTATGTATATAGTTAGTCTAATATACTGGGATTTATTACCCACATATCGTAATTTAAGTATAACAAAAAAAGAGCCGATTTTCATCGACTCTTTAACATATTTGTGAAAATTTTACATTATATACAAATTTTCAACATAAACCACTGTTTTTTGAACACCGCTATAAAAGCAGTACTTATCTTGAACGTAATTTTTCTAATTCTACTAAGAATTTATCATTTAGTACTTTAATGTACGTACCTTTCATACCAAGCGAACGAGACTCAATTACTCCAGCACTCTCTAACTTACGTAGTGCATTAACAATTACGGAACGAGTAATTCCAACGCGATCTGCGATTTTACTAGCAACAAGCAATCCTTCTTTACCGTTTAGTTCTTCGAAGATATGGTCGATAGCTTCTAATTCACTGTAAGAAAGGGAACTAATCGCCATTTGTACTACAGCTTTGCTACGTGCTTCCATTTCAATTTCTTCGGTTTTCTCATGAAGAATTTCCATTCCTACCACTGTTGCACCATATTCACCTAATAGTAAGTCATCATCACTAAAGCTTTCATTAACTCTTCCTAGAATTAACGTACCTAGACGTTCTCCACCACCGATAATTGGGACAATTGTAGTAAGTCCATCTTTAAATAATTCTTTATTTTCTACTGGGAAAACGGTATGAGTACTTTCGATATCCAAGTTTGGAGTAGTTTCACGAATATCGTGTAATCCTCTTGTATATTCTTCTGGGAATTGACGCTCTTCCAGCATTGATTTCATACGCTCGTTCTCAATCTCTTGATTTACAGCAAAACCTAATAATTTCCCACGTCTACTTACAATATAAACATTACCACGAATAACGTCGCGTAACGATGCAGACATTTCGTTAAAATTCACTGACTTTCCTGTTGCTGTTTGTAACATTGCATTGATTTTTCTTGCTCTACTTAATAAATCCATGATATTTCCTCCATTCGATATTTAAAATTATAGTATGAATTGGCTTAAATCTTTATCTTGAACAATAGATGATAGTTTATCATCGACATAACCAACTGTAATTTCAACTTTTTCCATTGTTATTTCTGGTGCCTCATACGATAAATCTTCTAATAGCTTTTCTAATATCGTATGTAATCGTCGAGCACCAATATTATCCGTGTTTTGATTTACTTGATAAGCAATTTCTGCTAGCCTTTCTATAGCCTCGTCAGTAAACTCAACATTTATACCTTCTGTTTGCAGCATAAGTTGATATTGCTTAATTAAAGCATTGGAAGGTTCGGTTAAAATTCGTTTGAAATCCTCCACCGTTAATTTCTCAAGTTCTACTCGAATTGGAAATCTCCCTTGCAGTTCAGGTATTAGATCGGATGGTTTTGACATATGAAAAGCACCAGCAGCAACAAATAACATATGATCTGTTTTTACAGTTCCATGTTTTGTTACAACAGTAGAACCTTCAACAATTGGCAAAATGTCTCGTTGTACACCTTCTCTAGACACATTTGCAGCATTCTCTTGCTTTCCAGCTACTTTATCAATCTCATCAATAAAGATAATACCCGATCCTTCTGCGCGACTAGTAGCTTCTTGTGCTACTTCATCCATATCTACCAGCTTTTGAGCTTCTTGTTGCGTAAGCACTTTACGAGCTTCTGAAACTGGTAAATTTCTTTTTTTCTTTTTCTTTGGCATAAACTGACCAAAAGCATCTTGCATATTCATTCCCATCTGCTCCATACCCGATCCTTGCAACATATCAAACATGGATGGTGGAACTTCATCAATCTCTACAGAAACTATGTGATCCTCAAGCTCTCCGAGAGCTAATTGATGTGCAATTCTTTTTCGTTTCGAACGAATTTCATCATGCGAATCTTGTTCCGTCGTTTCGTCATCTCCATCGGAGCCATCTGATTGGAATAACATTTCGAATGGATTTTTCATTGCTGGTTTCTTTTTTGATTCTGGAACTAATAGTTTTACTAATCTTTTATTAGCTTCTTCCTCAGCTTCATTCATTACTCCAGCCATTTTTTCTTCTTTTACCATTCGTACTGCCATTTCAACTAAATCTCTTACCATGGATTCTACATCTCTACCAACATACCCAACCTCAGTAAATTTTGTTGCTTCAACTTTTATAAAAGGTGCTCCCACCAATTTTGCAAGTCTTCTAGCAATTTCTGTTTTTCCTACACCGGTTGGACCAATCATGAGAATGTTTTTAGGGACAATTTCATCACGGAACCCTTCGTCTAACTTCATTCTCCGGTAACGATTACGGAGAGCAACCGCTACTGATTTTTTTGCTTGCTTTTGACCAACAATAAACTGGTCTAACTGCTCAACAATTTGCCTTGGGGTATAATCCATTCCCATTAATGGATAGCCTCCTTTTATTCAAGTACTTCTAAGGTTATTTGATCATTAGTGAACACACATATTTCTCCTGCAACTTCTAATGCCGAACGGGCTATATCCGCAGCTGACATATTGTCAGCATATCTGACAAGCGCCCTTCCAGCACTTAAAGCATAATTCCCACCTGACCCAATAGCTAATATACCATCATCAGGTTCAATCACTTCACCAGTTCCAGATACCAAATACATATGTTCTTTATTCATCACAATTAACATTGCTTCTAATTTACGAAGTACTTTATCTGAGCGCCATTCTTGAGCTAGTTCTACCGAAGCTCTTGTTAAATTACCATTAAATGATTGTAACTTAGTTTCAAATTTTTCGAACAAGGTAAACGCATCCGCTACCGAACCAGCAAACCCTGCAAGAACTTTTCCATTATAGAGCGTTCGAACTTTTTTCGCCTTGTGCTTCATTACGACGGAATTTCCCAATGTTACTTGACCGTCTCCACACATGGCACTTTGACCTTGGTGTTGCACAGCAAAAATAGTTGTTGCATGCATTTCCATTGTCATTACCCTCACCTCAGCTTTTGTTGCCATTTGCTCTTGGGTGGCTTTTCATATAAGCTTCCCGCAAATGGTCTTTTGTCACATGTGTATATATTTGTGTCGAGGATAGGCTTTCATGGCCGAGCAACTCCTGTACGGATCTAAGATCAGCACCCTCATTTAATAGATGCGTTGCAAATGTATGTCTCAACTTATGAGGATGTACATGTACAGTCAAAGAGGCTCTTTCGACGATTTTATTTAAAATGGTACGAATTCCTCGATTGGTTAGATGTCCTCCACGGGAATTTAAGAAAATAAATTCCGTGTCTGAGTTACTTTTTTCCAGTAACTTAGTTCTTCCTTCCTGAAGATAGGTCTCTAACGCTATTTCAGCAAAACTTCCAAACGGCACGTAACGTTCCTTACGTCCCTTCCCTCGAACGAAGATAGTACCTATTGCAAAGTCAATATCTTGTAAACGCAGGTTTTGACATTCACTGACACGAATTCCAGTTCCATATAACATCTCTAATAAAGCTTGATCTCTTTGCCCTAATGGAGTCGTTATATCGTTAACTTCAAACAATTTATCCAATTCCTCTTGATATAGGAAACCAGGAACCGGTTTACTTGTTTTCGGTAGATGTAACTGTACAAAAGGGTTTCCTTCTACATAACCTTCTCGTTCTAGAAAACGGTAAAAACTTCTTAAGGTTGATATCTTTCTTGAAACGGACCTACGACTAAGTTCTTGCTCATATAAAGAAGTTAGAAAAATGCGTACATCTTTATATGTCACATTCGCAATATGTGATAACCCCTCTGAACGGAGGAAATCCGCGAAAATTTCCAGATCATTCCGATAATATTTCACGGTATAAGGTGAAGCGTTTTTTTCTATTTGCAGATATTCCACAAATGTATCTATATATAATTCTAATTGGTTCATACCTTCACCTCATTGCACAGCGAATAAATAATAACACACTCTAACCGATAAAGCAATGAACTTAACTAAATTGTAACAAAATTCAGAATGATATACAATCTTAATGATTTTGCAAAGATGTTTATTGCAAGATAGCCGATTGTCATGTGTAAAGTATTTTACCTTACCAAAGAGTGATTATAATAATAAAATAGCTCCCAGTCAAATATCAAATCTTATAAACGCATAAAAAGTTGATATTGTTGAATATTCTGTGAACGGTATAGTCTTTATATTTCCATTTTAAGGGTTACTTATACCCATTTCAGATAATTTTCTTTGTGTTTCTGTCGTTCCCAATTTTTTAATCATCGAAAATAGGTTATTTATATCCTTCTTATAACTATCTCGTTCATCATCGACTCCCCATTCATCAAAAGGTTTCAAACCAATATAATTTATTGCGTTTTTTGATTCCTTATCAAGACGAGAAAATATTTCTTCTATTTCTAACACTTGTTCATTTGTAGCTTCAATTTCAAATTCAACTGCATTATCTGGAACAGAAAATGGTCTAATTTCCTTCGTATCAATGGTTACATAATAAGTTTGTTTAGTATTCATTCATAAAACACTCCTTATATACAACATTATTCCCATCGTATATACAAGTAAAACGTAATAGAAGAACAAAAGCGCAAGCGCCCATTTATCACCGCATCTTCTGCGCCCCTGTTTTTCAATGGGTGGTTCGAATAGTCGAACTACTTTATTTCTTTGAGATAAAGGAAAGACAATAAGCGTAAGTAAGGAGGTTTCCGGAAGGACAGGTGATGGTCGCTTGCGCTGGACGTGTTTATCCACTACTGTATAATTTTATAATTTTTCAGGCCATAAAAAAGACCTATAGAGTGGAATAATCCATCTCTACAAGCCTTAAAATTAAGTCTGGGCTACTTCTTTATATTCACAATTTGTACACTGTACTTGAGTTTCTTTTTTATTCTTTTTCTCTACTAACATAGATTCACATTTTGGACATTTTCTAGCAATGGGTTTGTCCCAGGAAACAAAGTCACATTCAGGGAAGCGATCACAACCATAGAATGTTCGTTTTTTCTTTGATTTTCGTTCAACCACATTGCCTTCTTCGCATTTCGGGCAATCAACACCAATTTCTTTTAAGATCGGTTTTGTATTGCGACATTCCGGAAAGTTTGAACAAGCGAGGAATTTACCATATCTCCCCATCTTATAAACCATTTCATGACCGCAATTCTCACAATCAATCCCTGCTGGTTCATCTTTTATTTCAACTTTTTCCATCTCGTCTTCTGCCTTATCCAGTCTTACTTTGAAATCTTTATAAAAGCTATCAATAATTTGTTTCCACTCTATATTCCCTTCTTCAATAGAGTCTAAATCATCTTCCATTTTTGCAGTGAAATCTGCGTCAACTACTTCAGGGAAAAATTCAATCATGAGATCACATTTAATTTCGCCAAGCTCAGTCGGAATGAAACGCTTATTATCCATCGTTACATAACCCCTACGTTGAATCGTATCTAGTGTAGGTGCATAAGTAGACGGTCTTCCAATACCTATTTCTTCCATCGTTCGCACAAGACGTGCGTCTGTATATCGTGGAGGTGGCTGTGTAAAATGCTGATTCGGTTTAATTTCTTTTGAATCTACTTCCATACCCTCTTCTAATTCAGGTAATAACTTATCTTCCGTTTTCTTGTTATCATCATTACCTTCCACATAAACTTTCATGAATCCTTTAAACTTAATTTTTGAGCCAGTTGCTCGAAATTCGATATTATTATTTAATAAATGAACGGTCATCGTATCCATTACTGCCGGAGCCATTTGACTTGCTACAAACCGTTCCCATATCAATTTATATAATCGGAATTGATCTCTCGATAAAATATTCTTTAAGTTTTTCGGATCTCTTAACGCAGAAGTTGGGCGAATTGCCTCATGAGCATCTTGTGCTCCTTCTTTATTCTTCGTTGATGCTTGCTTACCTAGATACTTCTCACCATAATTATCTACAATGTAGTTTTTCGCTTCATCTTTTGCTGTATTGGATATACGAGTAGAATCAGTACGCATATATGTGATTAAACCAGTAATCCCCCCGGATTTTTTCCCTAGGTCAATACCTTCATAAAGCTGTTGAGCAATCATCATCGTCTTCTTCGCACGGAAGTTTAACTTTCTAGCAGCTTCTTGTTGAAGAGATGAAGTAGTGAAGGGTAAGGCAGGATTTTTCTTTCTTTCCCTTTTCTTAACCTTATCCACTGCAAATTTCTTCCCGTTTAATTGTTGCTTGATATCTTTTACATCTTGTTCGTTTTTTAATGCTACTTTTTTTCCGTTTATTCCATAAAAAGATCCGTCAAAAATTTCTTTATCCTTTTGGAATTTTGCATCTATAGACCAATATTCTTCTGGTTTGAAATTTTGTATTTCTTTTTCTCGATCTATAATCATCTTCAAAGCAACAGATTGTACTCTTCCTGCGCTTAATCCTTTTTTCACTTTTTTCCATAATAAAGGACTAATATTATATCCAACCAATCGATCAAGGACTCTTCTAGCTTGTTGAGCATCTACTAAATCTAGGTCAATTGCTCGTGGATGTTTGAATGACTCTTTAATTGCCTCTTTGGTAATTTCATTAAAAACAACACGACAATTTGAAGATGGATCGACACCTAAAATATATGCAAGATGCCAAGCAATCGCTTCCCCTTCTCTATCCGGGTCGGCAGCAAGATAGATTTTTTTTGCTTTTTTTGCTGCTTTTCGTAATTCTTTAAGAACATCACCCTTACCACGAATGGTTATATATTTCGGAGTGAAATTATTTTCAACGTCTACACCCGTTTGACTTTTAGGTAAATCACGAATGTGACCCATGGAAGCCTTTACGGTATATTTTTTCCCTAAATATCGTTCAATCGTTTTTGCTTTTGCAGGTGATTCAACGATAACTAAATAATCTGACATGTACCTTCCTCCCAAAATGAGGTTGACAATTTTACGTAATGAAATCTTTTCTAATACTAAATATAGATCTCTATTTTGTCAAACACTTCTGTTAAAACTTTTTTAATTTTCAAGTAACATTCCTTCGAATTCTATAATAATATCGTTCGTTTCTTGAACTAATTTTGCACCATCTTGTATCATTTGATGACATCCTTTTGTTTGTTGCACCCAAGGATTACCTGGTACCGCAAATACTTCTCTACCTTGATCAAGAGCCTGATCTACGGTAATAAGTGTACCACTTCGCTTCATCGCTTCAATAACCAGCGTTCCCATCGTTAATCCACTAATGATTCGATTCCTCTCTGGAAATTGATGACGGATTGGTGGTTGATCTGGCGGATATTCTGTAAGTACTAATCCTTTTTGGGTTATTTCATGGAATAGCGATAAATGTTCTCTTGGATAAATATGATGAAATCCTCCGCCTAAAACAGCGATTGTTTTTCCATTGTGATGTAATGTCATCTGATGAGCAAAACTATCAATCCCTCTTGCCATACCACTTACAATTATCCACCCTTGTTGAATTAGAGGTAAAATAATTTCCATCTTTCTTTGAGCTTGTGCTGTAGGTTTTCGAGTACCAATTACACTTAAACTAGGTAATTTCTTTAAAATATCTATATCACCTATTGCATATAAAACGATAGGGCCGTCCTTAATAGTATTTAACATAGGTGGATAATATTCGTCAACTATGGTTACAGTTTGATACAGTTGCATATCTCTAATTACTTGTTTTTGTAAAGCTACATTATGAAGGTCAGAATAAAAATATTCTGCTTTTTTTAGGGGGATTTGCAACCAAGAGGAAAGTTGATTCGCAGAGGATTGATAGGTTATTTTTAATGAAGGATCAAGTTGAAGAATGTTCCGAAGTAATGACCGGGTAATAGAACGACATCTAGAAAGATGGACAATTTTTGTTTTCAATAAATCCAAGTTACCACTTCCTTTAACTTATTCGGTTTTTTATTAAACGTAGCAATGACAAATTAAGTTATATGGAAAATAGAGATTGGAATTTAAGAACTCATACAAAATCACCCATTTTTGTATAAAATATCCCAATCTCTATTCTTTAATTAATGTGTTTTACATTTTTCATCTAAACCATTTTCTTTTAATGCTTTAATCATTGTTTCACCCATAACAGCAGGAGTATCTGCTACTTTAATGCCTGCGGCTTCCATCGTACGTATTTTCTCATCCGCCGTACCTTTTCCGCCAGAGATGATTGCACCAGCATGTCCCATACGTTTTCCAGGAGGTGCAGTTGCTCCACCAATAAAGCCAACAACAGGTTTATTCATATTTGCCTTCACCCATTCAGCAGCTTCTTCTTCTGCAGTACCGCCGATTTCACCAATCATGATTACTGCTTCTGTTTCTGGATCCTGATTAAATGCATCCAACACATCGATAAAGTTCGTGCCATTTACAGGGTCTCCACCGATACCGACTGCTGTAGTTTGGCCATAACCGGCTTCAGACAGTTGATGTACAGCTTCATATGTTAATGTTCCAGAACGGGAAACTACACCGATATGACCTTTCTTGTGGATATATCCAGGCATAATTCCTATTTTGGTTTCATCTGCAGTGATTACACCAGGACAGTTTGGACCCACAAGGCGAGTTTTCTTGCCTTCCATATAACGCTTCACTTTTACCATGTCCATAACAGGAATATGTTCCGTGATACAAATAACTAGATCTAATTCTGCATCCGTTGCTTCTAAAATAGCATCAGCCGCAAAAGGTGCAGGCACATAAATAACTGAAGCAGTAGCACCAGTAGCGTCTACAGCATCTTTAACCGTATTATATACCGGTACTCCCTCAACTTCTGTACCTCCTTTTTTAGGCGTTACACCTGCAACGATTTTTGTACCGTATTCTAGCATTTGTTTTGTGTGAAAACGTGCAGTGCCACCAGTAATTCCTTGGACAATCACTTTTGTATCTTTATTAATATAAACACTCATTTTCGTCCGTCCTTTCCTCTTTGTAAAGTTCTCGGTTTACTAAGTTTATTTTACTGCAGCAACAATTTTCTCTGCTCCATCAGCCATAGATGTTGCAGTAGTAATGTTTAAGCCAGATTCATCTAAAATTTTCTTACCTGCGTCAACATTTGTACCTTCAAGACGTACAACTAGTGGAATCTCTAATCCAATTTGTTTCGTAGCTTCAACAACACCTTCAGCAATTACATCACACTTCATAATTCCACCAAAGATATTAACAAAAATACCTTTTACGTTTTTATCTGAAAGAATAATTTTAAACGCTTCTGTTACTTTTTCTGCAGTAGCACCGCCCCCTACATCAAGGAAGTTAGCCGGATCGCCGCCATAATGTTTAATAATATCCATAGTAGACATAGCTAGTCCTGCTCCGTTTACCATACAACCAATATTTCCATCAAGAGAAACATAGCTTAAGTCATATTTAGAAGCTTGGATTTCTTTTTCGTCTTCTTCTTCAAAGTCTCTTAAATCTTGAATATCTTTATGACGATAAAGAGCATTATCATCAAAGTTTAATTTTGCATCGAGCGCTAATACTTCACCATCACCAGTTGTTACTAATGGATTAATTTCAGCAATAGAGCAATCTTTTGCAACAAAAGCATCATAAAGACCAGACATAAATTTAACTGCTTTTCCTAGTAAATCTTCAGGAATATTAATATTAAATGCTAGTCTTCTAGCTTGGAATGGTGTCAATCCAACAACTGGATCAATAACTTCTTTAAAGATTTTTTCTGGAGTTGCTTCAGCAACTTCTTCAATCTCAGTTCCACCTTCTTCAGAAGCCATCATAACAACTCTAGAAGTTGCACGATCTAATACTACCCCAACATAATATTCCTTTTGAATGTCACAGCCTTCTTCAATTAGTAAACGTTTTACTTCTTTTCCTTCAGGTCCAGTTTGATGAGTTACTAATGTCTTTCCTAATATTTCATCCGCATATGTACGAACTTCATCAAGACTTTTCGCAACTTTAACTCCACCTGCTTTACCGCGGCCACCAGCATGAATCTGTGCTTTGACAACGTTTACAGATGTTCCGAGCTTTTCCGCAGCTTGTACAGCTTCGTCCACTGTATATGCAACATAGCCGTTAGGAACCTTAACCCCATATTCCCGTAAAACTTGTTTACCTTGATACTCGTGAATGTTCATCTTCCATCCTCCTATCAAATTCAATGCATTTCCATTGTATTAAAAAAATGAGAAATTAACAAGAATTAGCGAACAACGTTTGACAATTTTGTGCAACTTGTAAATTGTAGTAACCGCTCTTTTAGACAATGAGGTTAAAACGAAGAGGATAAGTGGGAGGATTGTTAGGGATAAACGAAAATGAACGCGAATGGCCATCTGGGAGGGGGAAGTACCCTCCAACCATCTAGTAAATTTTCGCCTTATGAGTTATTATTCTCAAATTCTTTATCTGCTTGATAGACAAATGCAAATACTTCAGCGACTGCCATGTATAACTCATCTGGGATAGATTCATTTATGTTTAATTCTGCAAGTATTTCTATCAACGATTCATCCTTCATAACCGGAATATTATTTTCTGTTGCTCGCTTTATAATTTCATCTGCAACTAATCCCTTTCCCGTTGCAGTAACTTTTGGAGCTACATCACTATCTTGGTTATAACGAAGTGCTGCTGCCTTATGTCGTTTTTCTTTCATACTCTAAAGTCCACTCCTTGATATGAAGATGTTTGATGATAGCGCTTCTCAGGATGTTCTTTGTCTCCATCTTTTAAATGATCCATTGTTTTAATATGAACGGATGATAAGTTGTAATTAATTTGCTCTAACCCTTGATTTAAATTTGATTTCATAGTTCCTACATAATTTTCTAGATTGGAGAAATCATTATAAATCGTTACTGTTACATTTCTCTTTTGAACATGCATATCAATCACTGTATCTTTTAAATTATTCAGACTTAAATAAAATAAAACACGACAATACTCTGGGTCAATCTTTCCATCTTTTGTTTTTTTACTTTCAAATTGTAGATCGATATCTTTGGCTAACCCTAATTTCTGCGCTGGTATTTGTAAAAAAGCTTGTAAAAATCCATTAGATTCTGTTACGGAATTAATTTGAATTCCTTGAATATGATTTAATAGTTGTTGTGCTTTATCAGATAAACTACCGTTACTATTCTGAACAAGTTGTATTAGTTGAGCTTTTACATTACTTATATCCATTTGCTGGTGAGCTAGCTGATGTTCATAATTTATACCTGCATGTTGATTCATCCATGAAACTTGTTGTAAAAATAACTGCTGCATCTTCCCTAACTGTGGCGAACTATTCAGTACAGGATTTTGTAATGATTTCAACATTTTATCCAGTTCATGGTATGTATTTGATTGATTTAACGTTTCTAAAAAAAGTCTTGGTTGTCCCTTTATGATGGCTTCAGTAAACTTATGGGACATAAATTCGGGTAATAGATCTGCTAATTTTTGAAAATTAACTTGACTTTTGGATGACAATAGATTACCTTCATTCGCTTGTAATATTAATCGAGTAAGCTCTATTATATTTGATTTATTTTCAGTTAATTGGTTAATTTCTCTTATTAACGATGAATAATTTAAAGAAAAAGGTAGCGTTCTCCCTTCAACGAATGAATTCGATCTATTTTCCATTGACGTCCAGACTTGATTCCACTCATTTTTCGTTATAGATGATGGAATAATACCTAGATTACTAAATAGTTGATATAAGTTTCCCTTCGTTTGAGTGTTATTTATATCTGAAGCCATATATTTTACGACTGACATAGTATCTGTTTTAAATCCCGAAGTGACTTGTTCAAGTTGATATAAAAGAGGAGTATATTTTATGTTTTGGCTCTTACCTTCGGTTAAAAAAGCTTCTATTGATTTACTAATACCACTAGTAAATAGTTTCGTTGTCGATTGAAATACAGCATGGGTAATAGGCAGCTTATTTTGCATTAGACTTTGTAATATTCCAAACTGTTGTTTTAATGTAAGTTCTCTACCCTCTTTTAATTGCAGTAAATTAACTGCTTGTACGAATGAGGTCTGATTAAACGGCAATTGTTGTTTAATTAAAGATTGCATAAATGCGATTGACATCTTCGTAGGCTTTAAACCGAATTGCTGAATCAATTGTATGGCAGTTTGCTCTGAATTATTTTTGAGATTATTTGCTACGACTTGTAAATGAAGTATTTGATCTTGCATTTGTTTTACTTGAAAATGATATCGTTCACCTATTATTAGAGGTGCTTCCAACTGAGCAATCATCTGCTTACCAGCCAGATTAATTTTCGCTTTATGATCAGGATAAAGTTTTACTACTTTCCCGTGTACAACATCTCCAGTCTTCAACTGTGGATGCGATGATAAATGAACATTCTGTAAAGCTTTACCGCTTAATAAACGATGAATGCTCAAAGAATCACCTCCAATTATTAATTTAATAACGTGTTATGTCGGTATTTATGTAATGGGGCAAATGAATAACGATGATAAGGAGTTACACCATAGGTTTCTATAGCTTGAAGGTGTTCCTTTGTTCCATAGCCCATATTTGAATTAAATCCATATAAAGGATATTTCTCATGTAATTCTTTCATCCAATCATCACGTGCAACTTTTGCTAAGACACTGGCTGCAGCTATGTGCACACTTTCAGCATCCCCTTTAATAATAGCTTCATATGTACAGTTTAACCCCTCTAACGGCACAGCATCTATTAATGCATGGTCTGGATAAGGTTGAAGTCCACTAATTGCTTCTTTCATCGCTTGTTTTGATGCTTCATATATATTGATTTTATCGATTATGGTATTATCAATAAATGATATTTGATAAGCAATTGCATGTTGTTTGATGTAATGGCTAAATTCATTTCTTTGTACTTCTGACAATTTCTTGGAATCATTTATACCTAAAAGTTGAAAGTCCTTTGGTAAAATAACTGCTGCTGCAACTACCGGACCAGCTAAAGGGCCACGCCCCACTTCATCCACACCAGCTATATAGTGATTCCCATTACGGTAAGCTTCCTTTTCATATGTGTTCATTTTAATGAATGCTTGTTTTAATAGCGCTTGTTTTTCTTGTTGTTTTTCATGACGCTTTAGTATTGCTTGCACACCTTTTCTGCTATCTTTGTATAATTCTTCGATTTGTTTTTGAGTTAGTTCCCCGTTGGTTAGTTGTGATTTTATACTTGCAATAGAAGCTGGTTTCATATCTTTTCACTCTTTCTTTATTTATCGGATTAAAAAAATAAAAATAAATAGTCATATTTCTCAAATGAAGGTATCGTAAACACAGCAAACATCCATGAAGATGACAAACTGCCACTTATTCATGGATGTGTTATGTTGTGTTCTTATTGTCATATGTTATGAGTTGGAGCTATCCTCTGGTTGCTCCAACGTTATTGTTCCTAATCGTCCTACACGTAAATCACGGATAACGATGTCAGCAACCTTATCATAGTTCACTTGACCGCCACTTTCCAAGGCGCCTCTTATCCTACCTATGGATTCGAATACTTCCACCATGTCTTCTATTTCCTCTAATTGATACCTGTCTTTTAACTGATTTGGATAATGTTCTGACATGTAACGGATAATAAAGGCAGTTACATCAGGTAATGGTAATAATTGGTCTTTTATTGTCCCTATTGCAGCAAGACGATACCCCACCACTTCTTCTTCAAATTTCGGCCATAGAATTCCCGGTGTGTCGAGTAACTCAAAGTCTTTTTTTACCTTAATCCAAAGTTGTTGTTTCGTGATTCCAGGGCGATCTCCTGTTTTTGCTATTTTTTTATTGGCTAATCGATTAATTAATGTGGATTTTCCTACATTCGGTATTCCGACAATCATTGCTCGTGCAGGTCGAGGTTGAATACCTTTTCTTTTTAATTTTTCCATTTTATCCTGTCCAAGTAATTTTGCTTGTTGGATAACCTTTTGAATGTCACCTTTATGATTTACATTCACATCAATTGCTTGTGTGCCATCCTCATTAAATTTATCTACCCAACGTTTAGTTACTTCTTGGTCTGCAAGGTCTTTTTTCATTAGTACAATCAATTTCGGTTTATTATTTAACACTTGTTTAAGCATTGGATTTTGTGATGAAAGAGGAGCTCTCGCATCTACTAATTCGATTACAAAATCAACTAATTTTAATTTCTCTTCTACTTCTCTTTTTGCTTTTGCCATATGGCCTGGAAACCATTGTATAGCCATTATTATTCTCCTTTTCCTATCAGATGAATTCGATCAAATGGCCAGTAAACAAAGCTTGCTTCTCCCACTAGCTCTTCCATTGGTACAACACCTATCATACGCGAATCGGTAGAATTACTGCGATTATCTCCTAATACGAACACATGCCCTTCTGGCACTACATCATAATTTCCTGGAAGTTGTTCCAATGTAAAATCATTCGTCAGTGTTTGGTAAGATTGCAAGTTCTCTTTTTGTTCATTAAGAAACGGTTCTTCTACTTCTTCTCCATTAATGTACAATTTATTATCTTCCACAGCTACATGCTCCCCTGGTAAAGCGATAATTCTTTTGATGAAATCTTTTTGGGTAGGTGCATGAAACACAACAATATCAAATCGTTCTGGCTCACCAATTGTATAAGATAATTTATTTACAATCATTTGATCACGGTCGTGCAACGTCGGGAACATCGACGGTCCTTCAACTATTATTGGTGCAAATAGGAACATTCGTACAAGAAATGCCAGTCCAAAAGCTACTAATAGTGCTTTGATCCAATCTAACCACTCGTTTTTCTTTTTATTTTCTTTATCCCTAGCCATCCAGTCCCCTCCGTGTCTTATCTTTCTACTATATATTGTAAGCTATATATATGATTCTAGACAACTCAAATATAATAGATAAGTAAAAAGGAGCTTCTGCTATCAATAGCAAAGCTCCTTTTCTTTCGTTTATCGTTGTTTGCTCGACCTTTATCGACGTTCTTTAATACGAGCTGCTTTTCCACGTAGGTTACGTAGATAGTAAAGTTTCGCACGACGAACAATACCGCGACGAGAAACTTCAATTTTATCAATTCGTGGTGAATGTAATGGAAGTGTACGTTCCACACCTACGCCGTAAGAAATTTTTCTCACTGTAAATGTTTCACTAATTCCTCCGTTTTGGCGTTTAATTACAACACCTTCAAACACCTGAATACGCTCACGGTTACCCTCAACAACCTTTACGTGTACTTTTAAAGTATCACCAGGTCGGAAATCAGGATGATCCGTACGTAATTGATCTTTTGTAATGTCAGCGATTATTTGTTGCATGACTTTCACTCCTTCCAAACTAATGCTCATGAACAAGTATGGGACAGCGGAACATCGTTTATCGTACTTATACGCACATAAGCACAATTATTAATATACCATAAGCAAATAGATAGTTCAACTAGCTGAATCATTTTTCATGATTAGATATTTTTATAATAATTATCTCCATTGCATATGGCTCTTACCACTGGAACGGCTTAAAAAGCTCCCAGCCAATCCTAAAGTAGTTGCCGATTTCCATTTCTATCAGCACCAAGGTTTAAAATCCTACGTTAATTAATTATTATAATAGACCTTGGCAATTATGACCTAGACTGAGCTGTTACTATACTTCATCTGGCGTATCAGTGTTTAACGTTATTTTTTCTTCATCTGTCAATTCAATTTTATCTAATAAATCCCTACGGCGATTCCAGGTTCGAATTAGCGATTGTTTTCTTCTCCAGGAGTCTATATTAGCATGATTTCCGGAAAGTAATACTTCCGGTACTTTATATCCTCTGAAATCAGCTGGCCTTGTATAGTGCGGATGTTCTAAAAGACCTGTAGAAAACGAATCCTGTGGGGCAGATTGTTGATTTCCTAGAACATCTGGTAATAAACGAACTACACTGTCTACTACTACCATCGACCCTAACTCTCCTCCAGTTAGAACATAATCACCAATGGATATTTCATCCGTAACAATGTGCTCTCTAATTCGTTCATCATAACCTTCGTAATGGCCACAAATAAAAATCAAATGATCTTCTTTTGCAAGTTCTTCAGATTTTTGTTGGGTTAATGTTTCCCCCTGAGGACACATTAAAATAACTCTAGGTTTTGAATTACGCTTACTTTTTACAGCCTCAACCGCATCAAATATTGGCTGAGGAGTCAGTACCATTCCAGCTCCGCCACCATAAGGATAATCATCGACTTTCTGATGTTTATTCTTACTATACTCTCTAAAATTTACAAGGTCGTAAGTAAATTGTTGTCGTTCTACCGCTTTATTCAAAATTGAGGACTGAAATACTCCGTGAAACATTTCTGGAAACAATGTCAATATATCGATATGCATTAATCAAGCATCCCTTCCATTAATTGAACCTTGATTATTTTGTTTTCAATATCTACTTGTTTCACAACCTGCTCAATATATGGGATTAACAAATCTTTCGCATTCATACGTTGTACAACCCATACATCATTTGCTCCAGGGGAGAGAATTTCTTTTACCTTACCTAATTCCTCCCCTTCACTTGTAACTACTTTGCAACCTACTATTTCATGATAGTAGTACGCATCTTCTTCCAAATCAGTTAGTTGATCTTCATCAATAGATAACATCAATCCCTTAAAAGCTTCAACCTCATTAATATTTCCATATCCTTTAAACTGTAGAAGGTCAAATCCTTTATGGACTCGATGTGTAGCAATTACTAACGGCTTATATTCCTTATTATCTTGTAAATACACTGTATTACCAGGATCAAATCGATCTTCAAAATCAGTAATACGAACTACTTTAACTTCACCACGTATGCCGTGAGTATTTACAATCTTTCCTATATTAAACTTAACTCCACTCATTTCAAATCACCTGCTTTATTCATCAATACGTATAACCTGATCGTCTTTAATAATAATTGCTTGTCCTTCATTAGTTTACCCCAATTTGTGCCAACTTTGACTTCAACAAGAGCTTCAACCTCATCTTCCATTATTTCACTTCCAATTTGCATTTCATTTAGTTGTTCGATTTTAAAATCAAGAAGTTTAATTTTTTCTTTTCGGTTGTTAATTTCTTGTTCAAATCGATCTTCTATCTCTTGATGATTTACAGATGCTTTATGTTGAAGCTTGCGCTTTTCAAACTTTAATTGTTGACACTCTTGTTCAAGACGCAATTTATGATTATAAAAGCCTTGGTATATACGTTGTTTACTTTTTTCGGTAACGACTTGTTTCACTTTTATTTTTTTTACTATTTTCACTATACCTACAGCTCCTACCCTACACATATAGATTTTTTGATTCCACAAAAATAATATCACAAGGTATAAGTACAAACTTTGTTATATAGTTAACGGAATTTATTAAAATGGATAAGTATAAAAAGGGAAAGAAGAACCCAATAGTTGGGCCAACTTTCCCTTTACATAATATCCAAATAAATACGTTTATTACCATCCGTTTTTGAAGCATAAACAACTGTTCGAATCGCTTTAGCAATTCGACCGTTCTTGCCAATTACTTTTCCTACATCATCCGGATGCACTGTTAAATGATATACGACTTTGGATTCTTCCTCTGTCTTATTAATAACAATCTCTTCCGGATAATCCACTAACGAGGCAACAATCGATTCTATTAGGGCTTTCATGATATCACACTACTTATTTTGAATTTTTTTGTTCGTGGAATTTTTTCATGATGCCTTCATTTGAGAATAGATTACGAACAGTATCACTTGGTTTAGCGCCTTTTGACATCCAATCAAGAGCTTTTTCTTCATCTATTTTAACTTCTACTGGATTCACCACTGGATTATACGTACCAATTTGTTCAATGGAACGACCATCACGTGGAGAACGTGAATCAGCCACTACAATACGATAAAATGGGTTTCTTTTAGATCCCATACGTTTTAAACGAATTTTTACTGCCATGCTTTGCACCTCCAATAAATTGTTTTTCATTTTTAAACTCAGCTTCATCGTCAGTTCTTATGACGAGTGCCTTTGTTGTAATTAATACAGGTAATAACTTTTTATCCTGACAAGTTTAAATTCTATCAGAAATACAAAAGTCTGTAAAGTGTTTTTCCATTACAAGGTTATTTTAGTACATAAATACTTATAAATCAAGGGTTACATGAAAGGTAAATTAAATCCACCTTTTCCTTTTTTCCCTTTTTGCATATTGGTCATTTGTTTCATCATTTTTTTCATCTCATTGAATTGCTTTAATAAACGATTCACTTGTGCAACGGAGGTACCTGATCCTTTCGCAATACGCTTACGACGGCTTCCGTTAATAATACTTGGTTCTTGACGTTCTTTCTTCGTCATCGATTGAATAATTGCTTCTACTTGTCCAAGTTGTTTTTCGTCAAATTGTGCATTTTTTAATCCTTTCATTTTTCCTGCTCCAGGAATCATGTCCATCAATTCATCCAGAGGCCCCATTTGCTTCACTTGACCCATCTGTTCTAGGAAATCATCAAATGTAAAGGACATCGTACGCATTTTTTCTTCAAGTTCTTTTGCTTGTTTCTCATCAACATTCGTTTGCGCTTTTTCAATTAATGATAGTACGTCTCCCATTCCTAAGATACGGGAAGCCATTCTTTCAGGATGGAAAGCTTCTAATTGATCTAGTTTCTCTCCCATACCTGCAAATTTAATTGGTTTATCTGTAACTGACTTAATCGATAGCGCAGCCCCTCCACGGGTATCTCCATCAAGTTTTGTTAACACAACTCCTGTAATATCAAGTTGCTCATTAAAACTTTCAGCTACATTTACTGCATCTTGACCAGTCATCGAATCGACAACAAGAAATATTTCATCCGGCTTCACATCATTTTTAATGGACTGTAACTCATCCATTAAATTCTCATCAACATGCAATCGACCGGCTGTATCTATAATCACATAGTCGCGATGCTCTTCCTTTGCATGTTCAATTGCTTGATGTGCAATATCAACAGGGTTCGCTTCCGTTCCCATTGAAAATACTGGCATATCAAGTTGTGTACCTAGTGTTTCTAATTGCTTAATTGCAGCAGGTCGATAAACATCACAGGCTACTAAAAGAGGATTTCGATTGTGTTTTTTACGCAAGTGATTGGCTAGCTTACCAGTTGTGGTTGTTTTACCTGCACCTTGCAATCCGACCATCATAATTACAGTAGGAGAACGATCAGCTACAGCAATCTTACTTTGTTCTCCACCCATTAATTGCGTTAATTCTTCTTTTACTACTTTTATAACTTGTTGGCCAGGAGTTAAACTTTCCATTACCTCTTGTCCAATAGCACGCTCTTTGATTTTTGTTATTAGTTGTTTTACAACCTTAAAGTTAACATCTGCTTCCAATAAAGCTAGACGTACTTCTCTTGTCATTTCTTTTACATCTTGCTCAGATACTTTGCCTTTACCTGTTATCTTCTTAATCGTGCTCTGCAGGCGGTCAGCCAATCCTTCAAACGCCATAGAAGGTGTCCCCCTAATCTAAGTCTTTTAGTTTTTGAATATGTTCATGTACATGCTTATCTGTTGTCATTAATTTCAACTTCTCTAACAGCTTAACACGTTGTTCAAACTTTGAATATAAATGAAGTTTCTCTTCATATGATTCAAGCATTGCTTCTGTTCGCTTTATATTATCATAAACTGCTTGTCTTGATACTTGAAACAACTCGGAAATTTCTCCTAAGGAATAATCCTCTAAATAATACATTTCCATATAATTTCGTTGCTTTGGTGTTAATAGTTCTTGATAAAAATCAAATAAATAGTTAATACGCGTCGTTTTATCTAACAATGGAAACACCTCTTGTTAAGTGATTTTCCTTTACGAACATCATAGCGAACAGCATGTTTTATTGTCAAGGAAATAGTAGATTAATCTTCTTTTGCTTCAATATCTATATCTGAAAATAGACCATAAACAAATGCAGATGCATCAAACTGCTGCAAATCGTTTATTTTTTCTCCTAAACCTACAAACTTCACCGGTAATTGTAATTCATTTCGAATAGCTAGTACTATTCCACCTTTTGCAGTTCCATCTAATTTTGTTAATACAATTCCAGTAACATCCGTAGCATCAGAGAATGTACGTGCTTGATTAAGCGCGTTTTGACCAGTTGTAGCATCTAATACCAACAACACCTCATGAGGTGCATCTGGAATTTCTCGCTCTATCACACGTTTTACTTTCGATAATTCATTCATTAAATTAACTTTGTTTTGTAATCTACCAGCCGTGTCACAGATCAAGACATCTGCATTACGTGATTTTGCAGCTTGAACCCCATCATAGATTACAGCAGCCGGGTCACTACCTTCGCTTTGTTTAATTACAGGGACATCTGCACGTTCTCCCCACACTTCTAATTGTTCTATTGCACCTGCACGAAAAGTATCTCCTGCAGCTAACACGACATTCTTTCCTTCTTGCTTTAGCTGATGTGCCAGCTTTCCAATACTTGTTGTTTTACCCGCACCATTTACTCCAACAACCAATATAACTTTTAAGCCATCACCATCTATTTTCAGTTTTTCAATCGATTCATCTTCATCTCCGTAATAGATCTCAACAAGTTTCTCGGAGATAACGTCTTTTATTTGCTCTGAATCTTTTATATTTTGACGCTTAACTTCCATTTTTAGCTCTTCGACAAGATCCATAACCGTTGTAACACCAACGTCTGCAGTAATAAGTACTTCTTCTAGTTCTTCAAAAAAATCCTCATCTACTTTACGATAACGAGCAATTAAATCATTTAATTTTCCAGAAAAAGAATTACGTGTTTTTTTCATTCCTTCTTGATACTTTTCTGTAACTTGTTTTGTTTCATTATCTTGCTTAAATTTTTGCTTTAACTTATCCATAAATCCCATCAGTACATTCCTCCTATGAACGAATTAATTCCTTTGTATCTTCAAGACGAACAGAAACTAATCTTGATACTCCCGACTCTTGCATCGTAACTCCGTATAATACATCCGCCTCTTCCATTGTACCTTTACGGTGAGTAATAACAATAAATTGAGTTTCATTACTATATTGTTTTACATATTTAGCAAATCTAGCAACATTTGCTTCATCTAAAGCTGCTTCTACTTCATCTAAAATACAAAACGGTACCGGTCGAACCCTTAATATCGCAAATAGCAAGGCAATTGCTGTTAATGCCCGTTCTCCACCGGATAGTAATCCTAGATGCTGCAATTTCTTTCCTGGTGGTTGTGCTATAATGTCAATTCCAGTTTCTAATAAATTGGTTGGATCCGTTAGCTTTAGCTCTGCATACCCGCCACCAAATAAATGTGTAAAGACAGTTGCAAATTCCTCTTTAATTTTATTAAATGTTTCTTCAAAACGATTTTTCATTTCTGTATCCATTTCGCTAATAACAGAGTATAGTGTTTGTTTTCCTTCAACTAAGTCATTTTTTTGTTCTGACAAGAAATTATATCGTTCCGAAATACGTTCAAATTCTTCAATGGCCCCTAGATTAACAGTACCCAGCCTTTCTATATCCGCTTTTAACCGGTCTACTTCCACTTGAGATTCTTGGATGTTTTCCACCTTGTCAAATTCTTCACATGCTCTTTCATACGTTGTTGTATACTCTTTTTCTAATTGACTTAATCGGTTCTCTAATTCTACATCTAGTCGATTGGATTTTACTTCTGCCTGTTGTTTTCTTTCATTTATTTCTTCAAGTTGGTGATTTTCTTTTTTCAATTGTTCATCCAACTGATCTAAGTAATGGACTTGCTGCATTCTTTTTTCACGTTGCTCAGCTATTTCTGTAGAGGCTTCTTGTTTGCTTTTTCTATTTGCTTCTATAATTTCGTCTATTTGTTCCTCTGATTCCTCGGAATCGTGGATTTCATCCAGATTTGTTAATTCAGCAACCTGATCATCTTTGCGCTCTATAGCTTCTGCATATTGATTTTGCAGTTCTTTTGTTTTTAATTGCTGGTGCTTTAATCTCTCTTCTTGTTCTGCTAATTGAACTTGTAAATGATGATATTCATCTTGAAGTTTTTCGCGATTTTCCTTCCAAAGAGATTCTTCTTCAGTTAATTTATCAATTTCTGACTGGATTTTCTCTAACTGTTGCTTGATAGTATCTAACTCATTTGTTAACTGATTCTTCCTAGTCGATAATCGATCTACGTCTTGGGCATATTGTTGTTTATCCATATCATAAATAGATAAATTATCATTAACAGATGTCAATTTTATTTCTAATTCATTCAATATATTTGTTTGGGATTGTAATCGTTCTTGTAACTTAGACTTGTCTTTATCCCCTTCTGAAAGCTTGAATTCCAGTTCTTGTATAAGTTCTTTACGCTTCTTTACTGTATGTTCAAATTGTAGCGCCTTGTGTTGAAATTCTTCTAATCGATCAGAAATTTCTTGTAGGTCTTTTTCTCTCGTAAATAAAGACTGATTTGATTTTTTTTGTGCCCCCCCAGACATCGAACCTCCAGGATTGACTACATCTCCTTCTAAAGTGACAATTCGATAACGACGCTGCACTTGTTTTGCAATTTCATTCGCGTCTTTTAATGTTTTTGCTATAATTACATGCCCCATTAAGTGATTAAGTACTTTTTTGTATTTATCATCGACTTTAATTAAATTTGCGGCAATGCCTACAAAGCCCTTCTGCGTACTAATCTTCGCCAACCATTCATTGGAAATAAATCTTTCTTGAATGGAAGCTAGTGGAAGAAATGTCGCACGACCATTATTCGTTTGCTTTAACCAACCAATTGATTTTCTTGCTGCTTGGTCATCCGTAACTACAATATGCTGTGCTTGGCCACCTAATACGGTTTCCATTGCAGTCACATACTCTTTTGGTACTTCCATTAATTCGATGACGGCACCTTCAATTCCTTGAAGTTTTTTGTCTTCTCTTGCTTTTAAAATGGATTTTACACCGTGAAAGAATCCTTGGTAATCTTCTTTCATTTCTTCGAGCATCTCTTTCTTGGATTTTAGCTTTTCGATGTATTGATAACCTTGATACAATTTAGATTGTGCATCTTCAAAATTTCCTCGCTCAGACTGCAACTCAACCTTTACATTCATCAATTCGTTTTCTTTGGCTTTTAATTCGGCATCAATTGCGTTTAATGTTTTTTCGGCATCTTCTTTTTCAGATTGAAACTGCTCTCTTTTTGTTACCAAATCCTTGAATTTTGACGACTGATGTTCACTTTTTTGATCAATTTGCTCCGTTTGTTGTGTTACCGATTGTAGTTCATTTCTTTTTGCAGCTTGTTGATTTAGCAAATCAATATATTCGGATTTCAAATCTTCAATCTGATCTGCAATTTTTTCTTGACTTGTAGATAATTTTTCACGAAGTATTTCTACTTTGTCTTTGGTTTGCTTTTTGGATTGTTGAATATCTGCTAAATTACTTTGTTCTGTTTTTAAATCATTCGCAAGTACTTCTATTTGTTGGTCTATTTCTTGTAGTTGCTGTATTAACTTTTCTCGATTTTCACCCAAATGTTTCGAACGTTCATCGAGTAGTTGTTTTCTACCTTCATATTTTTCCAATTGTTCCGTAGCTTGCAATAGTGTAGATTGTAATTTCTCTAATGATTCATCAATAGTTGAAGACACTTGTTTTTGTTCAAACAACCGATTTTCTACTGACTTTACTTGCTGTTGCTGTTTTGCTTGATTATCTTTTTCTACTTCCAAATCTTGCAATACTACTTGCCACTCTTTATGAATTCGCTCTATTTCAGTTATTAACAGTGCAACTTCTGTATCTCTCAGTTGACCATGTAATTGTTGATAGCGGTTTGCTCGTTCAGCTTGCTCTTTCAACGGATCTATTTGTTGTTCAATCTCATAGATGATATCTTCTACACGATTTAAGTTTTCCTGTGTTTCTGCAAGTTTATATTCCGCTTTCTTCTTTCGTTGTTTATATTTTAAGACTCCAGCGGCTTCTTCAAAAATCGTTCTTCGTTCTTCTGCTTTTGAGCTTAATATCTCTTCTACTTTTCCTTGACTAATAATCGAGAATGCTTCTCTCCCTAAGCCCGAGTCCATGAACAAGTCAATTATATCTTTTAATCGACATGGTTGTTTGTTAATATAGAATTCACTTTCTCCTGATCTATAGACTCGTCTTGTCACACTGACTTCTTCATAATCCAGCGGAACACGTTGATCTTGATTATCAAGTACAAGTGTAACTTCAGCTACATTTAATGCTTTTCGTGTCTCACTACCCTGAAATATAATATCTTCCATTTTAGATCCACGTAGTGATTTTGCAGATTGTTCTCCTAGTACCCAGCGTATCGCATCTGTAATGTTACTTTTTCCACTTCCATTTGGTCCAACAACCGCTGTTACTCCGGAAACGAAATCAACACCTATTCGCTCTGCAAATGATTTAAATCCTTTACTCTCTAAACGTTTTAAATACATTATCATTCTCCTATTTTTAAACCAGCTGCTCTCTTTTGGATTCCTTTTTCAAAATGGTTTAGATTTGACTCTTGCATGCTATGTAACAGAATCAATTGTTTAACCCTTAAAAACAAATCTGAGACAGCAAAAATATCTATGTAAACGACTGAATAAATACCTAATCTATCTGTATTTTAACTAATATATTTTACCATATTATCGTTATTTCGCATATGGTTGAGACTATTTAGTTGCTATACTTCGTTAATTTTGACAGATAATTAGAGCATTTTAATAATTCTATCAAAAATAGTAGTATTCAATGTGTCATCCTATGTTATGATATAGTACGAAAAGTTAAGTATTTGAAGGAGGAAGATGATGAATCTAGATCAACCAAGCACTGAAAATATGAAATATATATTGGATACACTCGCGGAGGAGCTTCAAATTGTGAATCGATCTATTATGGAAGTGGAAGATTACAACCTTGACAAATATGAAGATCTAAAGATGATGTATGAAATGGTAAAAACCAAAGGGCAGTTAAGCGCATTGGAAAAACAAGCATTCATCCAAGAACTATCAAGCATACGTAAATAATACACAAAATCTCAAGGATAATTTTAACCTTGAGATTTTTTATTAACTGTTATTGATACTATCTAGCGCATTTTTTGCAGCTCGTTGTTCCGCTTCTTTTTTAGTGCGACCTGTACCAATCCCAGCAGCTTTTTCTTGAATGACTACTTCGGCAACAAATTCCTTATTATGTGATGGTCCCTTTTCCTCGATGATCCTATATTCAATCTTTTGATCTTTATGTTGTTGAACAAATTCTTGTAATTGACTTTTATAATCCATCGCATGCGAAAAAGCACCCGTTGTTAACTTAGGAAAAACATGGATATTTAAGAAATCCAGCACATTATCAAAGCCCTGATCTAAATAGAGGGCCCCTAGAAATGCTTCGAAAGCATCCGCCAAAATAGCAGGTCTCTCTCTTCCTCCTGTTTGCTGTTCGCCTTTACCTAATCGCAGGAATTTGCCAAATTCCAACTCTTCTGCAAAGTTTTTCAAGGAAGGTTCACATACAATGGCCGCTCGAAGCTTTGTCATTTCTCCTTCTGGCATATCTTTATTATTACGATATAAATACTGTGATACAGCTAATTCCAAAACTGCGTCCCCTAAAAATTCCAGACGCTCATTATCGGATAGTCGTTGTTTCCGATGCTCATTCACATACGATGAATGGGTAAAGGCTTCCTTTAACAATGCTTTTTGTTGAAAAGAGATACCTAAGTGTTCCTCCAATGGACGTATATCCATTTAGACACCTCCTATAATAAAATGAAACTTACACTTGTGATTGGCTAAGAAGAATAAAACAAGATCAAATCTAGTTAAAGCTTCTCAAGACTTTTACAATTATAGATAAGAAGAGGTTGAGATATAAAAAGTGTTTAAATAGAGGCAGAAAACACAACATTTTTTAATACGCTACTTTTGCTTTAAAAAGTATATCTCACATTAGGACTTTACGTATGATTGATTCGTTATGCTATATAACTAATTGCCTTTAAATTAAACCTTTTATTTAAATCCCAACCTCTGAGTGAACCAATATAAATTCAATTAAGCTTTGCTGTTTATGTAATCTACAGCATCACCTACTGTATTTATTTTTTCAGCATCCTCATCTGCGATTTCCATATCGAATTCATCTTCTAATTCCATAACAAGTTCCACCACATCTAGAGAATCTGCGTCTAGATCATCTTTAAAAGATGCTTCCATAGTTACTTTAGACTCTTCCACATCAAGGCGATCAATTATAATTTCTTTCACACGGTCAAATACTTCTGCCACTTCCTTCACCCCCTTTCAAAGAATATTCTTCATAAACTGCTTACGTTTGTTTTCTTTCCAATTACTTTTGGGTTAATCCCTACCATAACTAAAAGTTTAGCTATGTCATTGTATTACATCACCATACCACCGTCAATATGGATTGTTTGACCTGTAATATAATTGGCATCTTCTGTTGCTAAGAAACGAACTACTCTCGCTACATCTTCCGGTTTACCAAAACGCTCTAATGGCACAAGACTTAGGAGTGAATCTTGTTGTTCTTTACTTAATTGATCCGTCATATCCGTAGAAATAAAACCTGGAGCTACTGCATTTACTAAAATATTTCTAGAAGCTAATTCTTTTGCAGATGTTTTTGTTAAACCAATTACTCCTGCTTTTGCAGCTACATAATTTGCTTGTCCTGGATTACCGCTCACCCCTACGATAGAAGCCACATTGATAATTCTTCCAGATTTTTGTTTCATCATTTGCCGTGTAACTGCTTTCGTACATAAGAATGTACCTTTTAAATTTGTTTGTACTACTTGATCAAATTCATCTTCTTTCATCCGCATCAAGAGATTATCTTTTGTTATCCCAGCATTGTTCACAAGAATATCAATAGTACCAAATTCATTTGTAACGGACTTCATCATTTCCTTTACTTCTGACTCATTTGAGATATTTGCCTGGAATTTGAACGAACGAACACCAAGACTTATCGCTTCTTGAACTACCTCTTCTGCTTTATCTTCACTTCCCGCATAATTCACTACAACATTTGCACCTTGTTTTGCAAGTTCAAGTGCAATAGATCTACCTATACCTCGAGAAGCTCCTGTTACGATCGCATTTTTCCCTTGTAGCATTTATACTTCCTCCTCGTACCATTCCATAAATTTATCTAGAGATGCCTGGTCTTGAATTGCAAAAGTAGGCATTCGGCGGTTGATTTTCTTTACTAACCCCGATAAAACTTTCCCTGTCCCAATTTCGACAAAGGCATCGACACCACTTTCAATCATATGATTTATCGACTCTTCAAATCTGACTGGAGAATATAGTTGTTTAAGTAGTAATTCCTTTAATTCTCCGCTATCTGATGTAGCACTTGCTGATACATTTGCATATACTGGTGGTTTTGCATCACTAATTTCTACATCATCTAAATAAGTAGCGAACTCATCATTTGCTGCCTTCATTAGCTTTGAATGGAATGGTCCACTTACATTTAACGGAAGTACTCGTTTTGCTCCTTTATCTTTCAAAAGAATAGTTGCCTGTTCTACACCTTTTACAGATCCAGAAATAACAACTTGGCCTGGACAATTCAGGTTAGCAATATCAACTACTTGATCTTTAATTTCTGATAAAGTCGATTCAATCGTAGTTGCATCAAGACCTAGTACTGCAGCCATCGTTCCCTGCCCTTTCGGAAATGCTGCTTCCATTAATCGTCCACGTATTTGCACTAATGTTAAAGCGTCTTGCCAAGTAAATGCTCCTGAAGCAACTAGAGCACTATATTCCCCTAGACTATGACCGACTGTCATTGCTGGAGTTACTCCTCGTTCTTCTAATAATTTTTGAACAGCTACACTTGATAATAAAAGAGCTGGTTGTGTGTTTTCTGTCTGGGTTAACTCTTTCTCAGGCCCTTCAAACATTAATTCTTGAATATCTTTATCTAATATCTGGTTTGCTTCTGAATAAAGCTCTTGAATCATTGGATGTGCATCATATAATTCCTTACCCATCCCGACTGTTTGTGAACCTTGTCCAGGAAACATGAATGCTACTTTTTTCAAGTTTACTCCTCCTCTACTTTCCCTATAGATTCCACTGTAGCTGTTATCGTCGGTGTAACTTCAAATTCCACCATATGTTTTGCTTGCTTAATAGCATTATAGATTGCTCTAGCATTGGAAGAACCGTGCGCTTTAATTACCGGAGCAGCAAGGCCGAATAGTCCAGCTCCTCCATACTCAGAATAATCAAGCTTATCTTTTAGCCCTCCCAAATCCTTCTTGACTAACGCAGCAGCTAATTTTGTTTTGGTAGAAGACATTAATGTTCCTTTTAACAGAGAGAAGATGGTTTCTGCTGTTCCTTCAATCGTTTTTAGTGCAACATTTCCGCTAAATCCATCGGTTACTACTACATCAGCGACACCATTTAAAATATCTCTCGCTTCCACGTTACCAACGAAATTTATAGGTGCAGATTGCAATAATTCAAATGCTTTCTTTGTAAGATCATTACCTTTTCCGTCTTCGGTTCCTACATTTAGAAGTCCCACTCTTGGCTGTTGAATCTTTCTTACTTTTTCAGAATAAATGGATCCCATAATTGCATATTGCAGTAAGTGGTCTGGCTTAGCGTCTACATTCGCTCCAACATCAAGCATTAAAAATCCTTTACCATCGACCGTTGGTAATGTTGGACTAAGTGCTGGACGGTCTATCCCTGGAATTCTTCCGACTACAAAGAGCCCTGCGCTCATTAAGGCCCCAGTATTCCCGGCAGATATACACGCATCAGCTTGTTTTTCTTTAACTGCATTTGCCATGAGTACCAGTGAAGCGTTTTTCTTTCTTCTTACTGCACGAACTGGCTCATCATTACTAGTAATTACTTCTTCTGTATGTACTATTGTAATATTTTTATTATTCGTTAGATGAGGGCTAATTTGATTTTCATCACCATATAATGTAATTTCAACATCTAATTCCTTTACAGCATCCATCGCACCAAGAACAACTTCCTTTGGTGCATGGTCCCCACCCATCGCATCTATTGCTAAACGCATATTAATTTTCTCCTTTTTCATTACTAGAATGGAACATAAAAAATTCACCTGTAAAGACAAGTTCATTTTCTACATAGCTGCTCACTTCTACAATCGTACGATCCCGATTGTCTTTTCCTTTTACGATAGCTTTTGCTATAACACGTTCTCCTTCGTTCACTTGTCTCGTGAATTTCAAATTTGATTTTGCCGTTAAAGCAAGTTCATCATTGATAACAGCGACTGCTAATGAATTTGCTTGTGCAAATATATGATGCCCTCGAGCAATTTTATTTCTCGAAAATACTAAATCTGGTGTGATATCCATGATTGATATTGCTCGCTCGTCTAGCTCTAAATCAATAACTTCTCCAATAACTTCCTCTAAGGGCAATGCTTTAACTGTTTCATTCCATTGATTGGTCGCAACATGTTTAATTCGCTCTCTTAATTCTGGAATAGCTAATTCCATTCGATCCAGGCGAATCGTCTGAATGCTTACGTGGAATTCTTTTGCTAATTGTTCATCCGTTACAAAAGGTGTTAATTCTATTTTTTCTTTAAGCATACTTTGACGTTCAACTTTCGATCTTTTCATCTGCATCAACTATCTTTCATTCGAATTTAAGACTTGGTACTAATAGTAATATATAATAGTCAGCTTATTTATGCAAGCTATCTGTATAAAATATGAATGCTGTACTAAGTAGACTTCGATGTAGTATCTTTCACATTGTAGCAAGCACCGGATTTATCTAATAATCTCATTTATCTTGTGAAGATTCACCATTCTCCATCTCAAGCACAATCACGTTGTTTTTATAGATCCGAATTCGAAAAACGACAGGCTATTAATCCAATTTTTCCATTCGATTTATTTCTTCTTCTAGAATAGAGCGAACTTGTTGATAATCTTCCTCTTCTAAAAGATTATTTTCAAGAATGATGGATGCATCATCTCTTGCTGTTTCAAGCGCTCGATAATCATGTACCATATCCGCTACTTTAAATTCTGGCATTCCACTTTGTTTTTTTCCAAAAAAATCACCTGGTCCTCGCAGCTGCAAATCTTGCTCTGACAACTCGAATCCATCCGTAGTTTCTGTCATAATTCGCATACGTTCTTTTCCGATTTCTCCCTTTGGTTCGGCAATAAGTATGCAATAACTTTGTTTCTCACCGCGCCCAACTCTTCCTCTTAATTGATGTAATTGTGATAATCCAAAACGCTCAGCATCATAAATAATCATTATTGTCGCATTTGGAACGTTCACACCTACTTCTACTACCGTTGTAGACACAAGCACCTGAATTTTATTTTCTGCAAATTGACGCATAACGTCCTCTTTTTCATTTGCAGTTAATCGCCCATGCATTAACCCAATTCGAATATCATCAGAATAATAAGCTTCGAGTTGATGATATAATTCCACCGCATTCTGTATATCTAGTTTATCTGATTCTTCGATGAGCGGACTTATTACATATGCTTGTTCCCCTTCATCAACACGCTTCCTTACGAAGTCTAATATTCGATCAAAGGTATTGGCTTTCACCCATAACGTTTCTATTTCTTTTCGCCCTGAAGGAAGTTGATCAATCACCGAAACATCCATATCTCCAAAAGCTGTTATTGCAAGTGTTCTAGGAATTGGCGTCGCTGTCATAAATAACACATCTGGATGTAACCCTTTGTCTCGTAGCACCCGTCTTTGCTCTACACCGAAACGATGCTGCTCATCTACAATAACTAATCCTAAGTTTTTAAAAAACACATCGCCTTGAATTAATGCATGTGTTCCTATGACAATATCTATCTTTTGATTTTCAATTTTTTCAGTCAGTTCTCTTCTTTTCTTTCCTTTTACAGATCCTGTTAAGAGAGCAATCTCAGCTCGTTCTCCAAACATTTGTTGAAGAGATTGAAAATGTTGCTCTGCTAAAATTTCTGTAGGCACCATTAACGCCCCTTGCTGTCCAGACGTTACAGATGCATACAAGCAAATAGCGGCAACAGCCGTTTTCCCTGAACCTACATCCCCTTGAAGCAAGCGATTCATTCGATGTGGATCCTTCATATCATTTAATATTTGCTTCAGTGCTCGATTTTGTGCATCTGTCAATTTGAATGGAAAACTCTTTATAAAAGAGGTCAATTTCTCTTGATCAAAATCTTGACGATTACCTGTTGTAGATTCTCTATGTTTTTTACGAAAGAGTTGCATTTTTAATTGAAAAAGCAAAAACTCTTCATATATAAATCGCCTTCTGGCATGCTTCAACTCCACACGATCTTTTGGAAAATGCATTGTTTTAACCGCATTCTCTCGGCTTGGTAGTTTATATTGATCTAAGTACGTAGCAGGAAGTATCTCTTTAATTTCTGTTACGGAATCTTTTAATGTATTAGAAATAAGCTTTTGAAATTTATAGGAAGTAAAATCGCCTTTAACGGAATAAATTGGTTTTATAGCACTTTTTTCTTCCATCCTGCCTAGCTGATAGTTACTAACCGTTATTTGCAGACGATGCGCATCCCATTTTCCAGTTAAGGTAATCCAACTTTGTGATGTTATTTGTTTTTTAGCAAATGAACGATTAAACATGACAGCCTTAACAGCGACACCATCAACTTCTACTGTAAAGGTAAGCCTAGATTTTTTTCTTCCATAAAAAGTAAGGGAAGGGTCATGGACCACTATCCCTTCTATAGTTACTTTATCATCATGGATTAATTCGTGTAGGGGTTTTTTTTCAAAGATATCATATCGATACGGAAAATATTCCAGCATATCCTCTACTGTATAAATATTCATCGTCGCTAATTGTTCGGCAACTTTTTCTCCAATTCCTTTTACTTCTGTTACAGGTTTTTGTATCACTTACATCACACTCTCTTTACACGGATACCCCAAATATTTTCTCTTTTAATAAACGACCTGTTGGTGTATCAGCTAATCCGCCTTCTCCTGTTTCACGTAAACTAGATGGCATTTGTTTTCCAATACGGTACATCGCTCCAATAACTTCATCACAAGGAATTCTACTTTCTACACCAGCTAATGCTAAATCTGCAGATACTATTGCTAAAGAGGATCCGCCAGCATTGCGTTTTACGCAAGGTACCTCTACTAAACCAGCTACTGGATCACATACTAATCCAAGCATATTTTTTAAAGTCATTGCAAATGCATGTGAAGATTGTTCTGGTGTACCTCCTGCCATTTCCACAATAGCAGCAGATGCCATCGCTCCTGCTGATCCTACTTCCGCTTGACAACCACCAGCTGCACCTGAAATAAACGCATTATTTGCAACTACAAAACCAAATGCTCCAGAAGTAAATAGGTAGCGAATCATTTGTTCCCGACTCGGATTAAGCTGCTCTTTCACGGCAAATAATGTCCCTGGCACGCATCCTGCACTACCTGCTGTTGGTGTTGCGCAAATGATTCCCATTGCTGCATTCACTTCATTGGTACCCATTGCCTTACTTACCGCATCCATCATTAAATTTCCAGATAAAGGTGTTTTTTCTTTCATATATTTTTGCACTTTAACCGCATCTCCACCAGTTAATCCTGTCACAGATTCTACACCTTTTAAAGCATCTTCAATTGCGTTTCCCATCACCTGGAGATTCTTTTCCATTTCAGCCATCACTTGCTCTCGAGACTGTTCTTTTACTTCCATTTCTTGCAAAATCATTACTTCAGATATCGGTATTTGTTTTTCATTTGCTGTGTCAACTAACTCTTTAACTGTACGAAACATCGTTAAACCCTCCTTTGAGATACATCAAACCACTTTAACTTACAATTTTTGAGATGGAAATGATATGATCTGCTGCATTTAATTCATTTAGTATTTCATCTTCTATATTTTGATCGACTTCGATTACCATTAAAGCTTCTTTGCCAACATCTTTCCGATTAACTTCCATATGCCCAATGTTAATTTCATGTTTTGCAAGTATTTTCGTAACGGAAGCGATTGCACCAAATCGATCATTGTGCATAATTAAAATTGCAGGATGATTCCCAGACAATCTCAATTCAAAACCGTTTAGCTCAGTAATTTCCACTTTTCCTCCGCCTATAGAAATCCCCATCAATTCTTGTTGGTCATTTTCATCCCCAATAATAAGACGTGCCGTATTCGGGTGACTTGCTGAGGCACTGTCTTCTATAAATTCGATTTCTAATCCTTGATCTTTGGCAATTTCTAACGCATCATTCATACGAGGATCATCTGTTTCAAATCCTAATAATCCGCCGGCTAATGCGAAATCAGTCCCATGACCACGGTATGTTTTTGCAAAAGATTCATAAAGATGAATTTTCGCCCATTTTGGCTGTTTTCCAAATAGATTTCTTGCAGCTTTTCCTATACGAGCAGCACCTGCTGTATGTGAGCTAGATGGCCCTACCATAACCGGACCGATTATATCAAACACTGAATTATATTTCATGTGTTAACACCGCCTATTTTTTTACTTTATATATCTCTTCTTACTTCATAAGTATAACAAAAATCCCTATATAATTCATGAATCAAAACGAACATACCTTCTAATACTAAGCTAAATTTGACTTTCCTTCTTTCTGTCACTATAATAATTCTTTGTGGATAAAGCATATCGGCTTTATTGGGCGGGAGAGGGACAGCATGATTGCAGAGGTTTATTATGGAGCAACATGATTCATTAAGAAAGGAAATCATCGCTGGAGTAATTGGCTTTTTTACAACCGTTTATATCGTTATTGTGAATGGGTCTATTTTAAGTGAAGCAGGTGTTTCTTTAGAAACTGGAATGATTGCAACGATTATGGCTAGTTTCGTTGGAACAATGATCATGGGGATATTTGGTAAACTCCCCCTAATACTTATTCCTGGAATGGGTATTAATGCATTATTTGCATATTCTATTATCGGTAATAACAACTTCTCATTTCAAGAAGGGCTAGCCATTGTATGGATTGCCGGCCTTATATTTGTTATTACTGCATTCACCCGTTTAGGAACCATCTTAAAAGAAGCTATACCAGACTCATTAAAACATGCTATTACTGTCGGATTAGGATTTTTCTTAATTCTTATCGGATTAGAAAAAAGCGGGATTGTCATTAGTGGAGATAGCACCGTAATTGCAATTGGAGATTTCACATCACCTGCAGTGATTACCGGTTTAGTTACCTTATTTATTGCTATTTTCTTGTTTGTTAAAAATATCCCAGCTAATTTTTTAATAACGATGGTAATTGGTACTGTAATCGCGGTGGTAACTGGCGTTGAAACGAGACAAGCTAGCTCGATACAATTCCAGCTAAACGAATTGATGTTTATACCATCTTTTCAAGCTATTGGAGATATATCCTTTTGGTTGGCAATATTTACGCTATCACTAATTCTTATATTTGAAAATATGGGGATATTAAACGGGCAACTCGATATGTTAGATAAACAAAAAGGGTATAAAAAAGCATTTCGAATTACAGCAACATCTTCGTTGACATCTGCTTTGTTCGGAACTTCTCCAACGGTCTCAAGTGCTGAGAATGCTGCTGTAATTGCATCAGGTGGAAAAACAGGAAAAGCAGCAATTACTGCAGGGATATTGTTCCTAGCAACGATTATATTCATTCCTTGGATATCTTTAGTCCCTAATACAGCAATTAGTCCTATCTTAATTATCGTTGGTTTTCTTATGGCACAGAATATAAAGCATTTACCCCTACAGCAACTCGCAGATTGTATTCCAGCTCTGTTAATTGTTGTCATGATACCTTTTACTTATAGTATCGGGGATGGAATGGCTTTTGGATTTATTGCTTATCCAATTGTTAAATGGGCTTTAGGTAAAAAAGAAGAAATATCAATACCATTGCTAATTATTTCAGGATTATTCTTCTTGGAATTTGCATTTAAAGTAATTGGTATTTAATTTTTAAATGAGAATGGGACAAAAGTATTCACGCAAAAGACAAATCCGAATGATCGGCCTATGAAAACCCGTTTCAGAAATATACTGCGCTTTCCATGGGCGGCTGGCGAGCCTCCGGATGCTCCGCATTCCAGAGTCTCGCCTAGGCCTTGCTCCCATAGGAGTCTCCGTATATTTCTTACACTTATTTTAGCTTTCATACGTCTTTTAGCAAGAATTTTTTGTTATGTCTCAACCTCATTTAAGATGTTTATATTCTTATTAACCATTCGGTTGTTTAATAAAAATTGGAAATTATGAAATCGACTCAGATATATTAAAACAGGTGAAGGATAAATTCCATCACCTGTTTTTGTTTACTATTCTACAGAAAAGATATAAGAGTATATAGGTTGTTTTCCATCATGAACTTCTACTTCAAGATCATAAGTATCTTCAATAAAAGCTGTTAATTTCTCAACTTCTTCTTCATTAACATCTTCCCCATAAAGAACAGTTAATAATTCATCTTCATCTGTAACCAATTGCTCAATTAAAGATTTTGCCGATTCTAACTGGTCTTTGTTTGTATTCACAATCTTTCCTTCATTCAGACCCATGAAGCTACCTTTTTCTATCGGCAAGCCATCAATTTTTGTATCTCTTACTGCATACGTAATTTGTCCTGTTTTCACTTGTAGACTTGCTTCTTCCATCACTGCTTTATTTTCATCAATATCTACATCCGGATGGAATGATAAAACTGCACTAATTCCTTGAGGAATTGTTTTGGTTGGGACTACACGGACATTTACATCAGCTATTTCTGCTGCTTGCTCAGCAGCCATTAAGATGTTTTTATTATTTGGTAAAACAATTACATTTTTTGCATTTGTTTGATTAATTGCTTCATTGATATCTTGGGTACTTGGATTCATTGTTTGTCCGCCTTCAATTACTACTGACACTCCAAGACTTTCAAATAATGTTTTTAACCCGCTACCCATGGCTACTGTTACGATTGCAAATTCTGTTTTTTCTTTAGGAATGTCTTTCTTCTTATCTCCAACAATGGCAGTATGCTGTTCACGCATATTTTCGATCTTCATATTAATCAGACTACCATATCGTTGCCCTAGGTTCATACAAGTACCTGGTGTCTCTGAATGAACATGTACCTTTACGATCTCATCATCCGAAACAACGAGTAACGAATCGCCCAACTCACTTAGTTCATTACGGAAGTCATCTTCGTTAAATGGATTTTTGTTAAGTTTATCTTCTTCAAACTTAACCATAAACTCCGTACAGTATCCATAAATTATTTCAGACGTATCCATGAAGTCTTGCGTAACTTTATGGTGCTCTGCATTTACCATTTCATCCATATTTACATTAGAAGCATCATCTTCTGGAAGTTCTTCACCTTTTAAAGCAGCTAAGAAACCTTCATAAATCGTTACTAAACCTTGTCCACCAGAATCTACTACACCTACTTCTTTTAAAACAGGTAATAAATCTGGAGTACGTTTTAATGACGCTTTCGCTTCTTTTAATACTTCTTCCATAAATTCAATGATATCTGTATGTTGTTCAGCAATTTCCATTGCTTTCTTTCCGGAATCTTTTGCTACTGTTAAAATTGTACCTTCTACCGGCTTCATAACTGCTTTATAGGCAGTTGCAACTCCTCCGTCAAATGCCTTTGCTAAATCTTTAACAGTTAATGTTTCTGCTGTTTCCATTCCTTTCGCAAAGCCACGGAAAATTTGCGATAATATAACTCCAGAATTCCCACGAGCACCCATTAGTAATCCTTTTGCGAATGCATTAGCAACTTCAGACGCATGATTAGTTTCAAGTTTTTTTACTTCATTAGCTCCAGAAGTTATTGACAAATTCATATTCGTTCCTGTATCACCATCTGGTACGGGGAATACATTTAAAGCATCTATTTTCTTTGCGTTATTAGAAAGATGATGTGCTCCAGAGAGCACCATTTGTGATAACATTACACCATCTATTTTTTCAATCGCCACTCTATTTCCTCCTCATAAACTGTAGCAACTAATCCTTCGCTACACGAACTCCTTGAATAAAAATATTGACAGAGTCAATTGACAATCCTAATGATTGGCTTAATGTATATTTCACCTGTGACTGTACATTATTAGCAACTTCAGAAATTTTCGTTCCATAACTAACAATAATATACATGTCTATATGTAGCTTATCATCATCTTGACGGACAACTATCCCACGTGAATAATTTTCTTTACGCAGCATTTCAGCAATTCCATCTTTTATTTGACTCTTTGAAGCCATTCCTACGATTCCATAACATTCCACTGCAGTTCCTCCAGCAATTGTTGCTATAACATCTGTTGTGATCGTTACTTGGCCGTCATTTGTGTTTAATTCAATGGACATTTATAGTTCCTCCTTTATGGTACTCTATAAATCAGCGCTTCCATTATAGAAAAATTCGTATTCCCCCTATAAATGGCTAGGCGAAAATCATTTTTTTAAAACTTGTATTTTGTCTTAGTTTAGAATAAGAATGACTAAGAATCCAATCCTATATGATATATCGTCATTTTATCATTTAACATTATTATCGTATATGCGTATTATAAGCTACACAGTTGAGTAAATTATACTACACCGTTAATAAATTTAAAAGCAAGTACTAAGATTAAGTATAAGTGCTTGTAAAATTTCCCCTTTATACAATGGACGAAATCCCTTTATCTGTCAAGTCTTTTTTCTTTATCCCATAATTTGGTTACACTATATTTAGAGAAACCAAAGTACTATAAATCCCTATATATGAAAGATTCAATTGCATTATTAGGTTACATATGGTAAATTATATTAGTAATACTGAGACAGTTATAGAGTAAGGAGGGAATAACATGGCTAGAAAATGTGTTGTAACTGGACGCCAAACTCGTAGTGGTAACCAACGCTCTCACGCTATGAATTCCAACAAGCGTAATTGGAAAGCTAATGTACAAAAAGTACGTATCATGGTAGACGGTAAACCGAAAAAAGTTTATGTATCCGCTCGCGCCCTAAAATCAGGTAAAGTTGAGCGCGTCTAATATACAATGATAACCGTATGATTAAAAAAACCTTATGCTAGTGATAGCATAAGGTTTTTTTATGTGGATTTTTTTGAAGTAGTACATTTTCTTGCAAGTAACAGAATGCAAAGATTCGTTTTATGAAAAAAAATGCTTCTGCCATCAATGACAAAAGCCTGTTTACTTATCACTTATCTTTTTTAAAAATACCAATAACAACCTTCACAAATCCACCAACAAACTTAGGAAGTTTAATCGTATAAAATTTCATGAATAAGGACCCCTCCTGTTTTACCATCCAGCAATCTAAGATTACTGGATCGTATCACAACTCTTTATTAGTAATAGTATGCCTGCCCGAAAAGAAAAAGTACCTTTTTTTTGAGTAAGCTTGTTTGAAATACATAAAGAAGATCCCCATTCAATTGTTTGATCTATTAAAGGATATTTAAAACCTTCTAGAGTCAAACCTTCTACTTTATTTGTAAAAGAAATAAAAGATATATAGGTGTAGCCTTGATTATTAATTGTATACTTCCCCGATTCTACCATCTCAATCTGATTAGAATGATCAATAATTTTCGCCTCAACATTTTTTTGAAGTAGTCGATATAATAATTGAATATTCATTAATTCATGGTCGAGTCTACCACCAGTAACACCAAATAATAGTATACGATCTACTTGCAGATCACTAGCAATTTGAATGGCAAGTTCCAGATCAGTATAGTTTTTTTCGGTAGAATACGTTAATACTTTCTTGGCGTGTTTGTTAATTTTTTGTTTTTCTTCGTCTGAGACGGAGTCAAAATCACCGAGGGCAATATCTATATTTAGGTTCGATTCTGCCAAATAAAGCGCCCCTCGATCTGCCCCTATCCAAAAATCTACTTCATATTGGTATTGGTTTAGATCAGGGAGCATATTTTTCGGACCATTGCCAATAATTCCAATGGTTTTCATTAGACTTTCGCCTTTTCTCTTAGCAATTCAATGGCTTGTTTTCGATTTTCATGATTAAAGATAGCACTCCCAGCTACTAATACATCAGCACCACTAGTCGTACATATCCCTGCTGTCTTTTCATTCACTCCGCCATCTACTTCGATTTCATAGGATAGTTTATACTTTTCTCGCCAATCTGCTAATTGTTTTATTTTTGACGTTGTCTCTTGAATAAATGATTGCCCACCAAAACCAGGATTAACAGTCATTATTAAGATAAGATCTACTTCTGCAAGAATAGGTTTAATCATTTCGACAGGTGTTGCTGGATTAATAACTACCCCTGGTTTCACGCCGTGTGAACGGATTAACTGTAAAGTTCGATGCAGATGTACACACGCTTCTTGATGTACCGTGATAATAGATGCACCTGCTTCTGCAAAAGCAGGAATATATGCGTCTGGATTTTCAATCATTAGGTGAACATCTAAAGGTAAATCTGTAATTGGTCTAATCGCTTCGACAACTAAAGGACCGATTGTTATATTAGGGACGAAATGCCCATCCATGACATCAACATGGATATAATCTGCACCCGCTTCTTCTACTTCCTTTATTTCTTGTCCTAGCTTTGCAAAATCTGCTGATAATATTGATGGTGCTATTTTTGTCATTCTAATACCTCGGCTTTCTTGTCTGTATTTCTTCTAAGAAACGCAGATAATGATTGTAACGAAAAACCGCAATTTCTTCGTTTTCTACAGCTTCTTTCACTGCACACTTTGGTTCTTTGTCATGCATACATCCTCTAAATTTACATAAATGCATGCGAGCGTTAAATTCCGGAAAACTATCCGCTAATTCTTCTGCTTCAATTTCACGAAACTCTAAAACACTAAATCCTGGTGTATCAGCAACTAACCCATTTCCTATTTTCATTAATTCCACATGTCGAGTAGTGTGTTTGCCTCTACCTAGACTTTTAGAGATTTCTGCAGTTTCTAATAATAATGAAGGATCTAGCACATTGATTAAGGATGATTTTCCTACTCCTGATTGACCCGCAAAAACAGATACTTTCTCATCAAAATAAGGTTCTAATTCAGGCAAAAGATCCTGATTTTTAGAGGAAACTAATTCCACTCGATAACCTATTTTTTCATAATGTTGTTTATATAGCTTGATATTTTCAAGTTGATCTTCGTTTAATAAATCTACTTTAGTAATTAATATTATTGGTTGGATATGCTTGGATTCAATTAATACTAGAAATCGATCCAGCAGTAACGTAGTAAAGTCAGGATCAACTGCAGAGCTTACTATTATTGCTTGATCGATATTAGCAATAGGAGGTCGAACTAATTCATTCGACCTCTCTTTGATTTCCATTATATATCCTTCATTATCATCTTTTGGCTCAAATTCAACATAATCACCAACTAGAGGAGTTATTTTCTTGTTTCGAAATAACCCTCTTCCTTTACAGACGAATTGTTGATTATCTGATTGTACGTAATAAAAGCCACTCAGCGCTTTTATAATCCTTCCTTCAGCCATCTAATCTTCTTCTCCTTCATATGAAACACTTCGTTCTTTTATAACCTCATCATCTCTCGTAACTTTATACTCTGCCTCTGAATCAGGCGGAACCATTAAAGTAAAGGTGAATTCTTCATCCTCTGTAATCGCTCTTTCTTCGTAAACATCCGAAATTTCATTATTGACATCACCAATATACACTCGAACAATTTGTTCTACAGGCTGCTGCTCTTCCTCATTACCATCTTCATTCTCCGAACCTTCTTCTTCCTGAGGCTCATAATTTACGGTGAAAGAGACCGTGTGAGAACGAGGAGGTATTTCCTCTGGACCCATAGAGAAATATACATCAACAGTTGAACCTTTCTCTAAATCAGTACCAGAAGGTGGCTCTTGTCTTATCACTCTTCCTTCATCCACGTTGTCTGAGTATTCTTCATGAGAATTCATCGTCAATTCATTCCGATCGATATAATCCTGAACTTCTTCCTTTGACATGCCAGTTAGATTATTTAAACTAACCAGTTCTGGACCAGAGCTTATCTCAAAAATCACCTTTGTTTCCCCAGGAACAACTTCACTTCCCGCTTCTGGTTGTATTTGTGAAATAATCTCTCCTACTGGCGCTTCAGATGATTTTTCATAAGAGGTAATATCCGTAAATCCTTCTTCTTCTAATAATTCTTTTACTTGTTCAAAGTCCTGACCTTCATAATCTTCCATTTCTACACGTTCTTGTCCTTGACTTACAAACATGGTAACTGTTGAGCCTTCCTTAACCGTTCTTCCAGCATTCGGGTCAGTACGTACAACAAGCCCATTTTCGATTTCATCTGAGAATACTTCCTCTTCTTCTACCTCTAAATTGCTCTCTTCTAGTGTCTGTTTCGCATCTGCAGAATCCATCTCAATGACATCTGGCATTGGAATATCTTTTGGTTGTGTAGCAAATACCGTAATACCAGTTACTAGAAGGGCTAAAAGCAGAATTGAAAATACAATCCAAAAAACTTTTTTCTTCTTTGATTTAGGTTTTTTATTCTTGGATTTCTTCTGTTCTTTTTTCACTTTTCCTTTTTTCTTCTTTTTATTATCTTTCGCGTGCGGTTCTTCTGGATAATTTTTTGTACCCTGATTTGTCGCATGAATAATGGTATCTTCATTATTATTATCGACTACATTATCTTGATCAGTAATGATTGGAATCGCTTTTGTTTCGTCGCCGACTTCCTCTGGTAATGAAAATGGTTCTTCATCTAATCGATTAGGATCCAATGCAGTTTCTAATGCCTCTTCTAATTCATAAATATTATTATAGCGATGGAATGGATCTTTGGCTGTTGCCTGTAAAACAATATTTTCCACACTTTGGGGAATGGATGGATTTGCTTTTTTTACAGAAGGTGTATTATTCTGCAAATGCTTAAGAGCTATCGACACAGGCGATTGTCCTGAAAAAGGTAATTTTCCTGTTAATAGTTCATATAAGACAATACCCATGGAATATATATCCGATTTTTTTGTTGCCATTCCTCCACGAGCTTGTTCTGGAGAAAGATAATGCACAGAACCTAAAATAGAATTAGTTTGTGTCAGAGCCGTAGCACTTAACGCCATTGCGATACCAAAATCTGTCACTTTGGCTTGTCCGGTACTATTAATTAAAATATTTTGTGGTTTTATATCACGATGAACAATTTCATTTGCATGTGCATGTGCTATTGCAGAAGTTAATTGCTTCATAATATCTAATGCTTCTGGAACATCAATTGGTCCATGTTGATGTATGTATTCTTTTAAAGTCATTCCATCGACATATTCCATAACCATATACAATAATTGATCTTCTTCCCCTACATCGAATATATTTACAATATTAGGGTGAGATAAGCTCGTCGCTGATTGTGCTTCACGATCAAAGCGAGCGATAAACTCTTGGTCATGTATATATTCCATTCGTAATGCTTTTACAGCTACATCACGTTCTAGTATTGTATCTCGGGCAAGATAGACGTTGGCCATTCCGCCTCCGCCAATCTTCTTAATTATCTTATAGCGTTCATTCAGCAGTTCTCCTTTATTCAACAGGCTCACCTGCCTCCTCAGCACTATCAGGATGGACAATTAATATTAGAGAAATATTATCTTCTCCTCCCCGATTATTTGCTAACTGAATCAGTTCATTACCAATTACTTCAATATCCTTAGTAGAATCTGTAAAGTCAGCTAGCTCGTGTTCAGTTACCTTATCCGATAACCCATCCGAGCACAATAATAATCGATCATTTTTTTGCCATGTTAATGTTTTTAAATCTACATTGACCTGATTATCCGTTCCTAACGCACGTAGAATCACATTTTTACGAGGGTGTATTTCAGCATCATCTTCAGAAATTTGCCCAATACGAACTAATTCATTTACAAAAGAATGATCCTCGGTTACTTGTTGGAAGCCATCTTCATTCAATAGATAACAGCGGCTATCTCCAACATGAGCAATCGTTACATATTCCTCTAATGCAACAGCAATAACTACAGTTGTCCCCATTCCTTCACAACGTTTATCTTCCTGTGATTTTTTAAATATATGCTGATTCGTTTGTTGAACTGCTTCTTTTAACCAGCCTTCCACTTGTTCCGGACCGCCCAAGTGGTCAGTTTCTAACCATTTTTGTTTAATACTTTCCGTTGCTAACTTGCTGGCAACATCACCCGCTTGGTGACCGCCCATACCATCTGCAATAATTGCAATTAGTTGATTACTTTTATTGTAAAACAATCCACCAGCATCTTCATTATGATTTCGAACCTTACCGCGGTCTGTAAGAAAATGTCCTTCCACTTGTTCCCCCCCTATCTCCAATTTTATTTCATTATAATCATAATTAACTATCTTTACATCAAGTATTGCACAAATTTACCAATAACAAAACGAAATTATCGGATTTTTTTTAATCTCGTTAAGAAGAAGCCATCTGTGTGAAAATCTTGTGGAAATAATTGCAATCCTTCTTCCGACCACCCAGGAGCCTCTTGTATTTCTACAGGTAATTCATCGCGAAAGCTTAAATCAATGGAGATGTCTTGGTGGTTCTTTAGGACCTGACGAACGACTTGATTATTTTCCTCTGTATCAACCGTACATGTACTATAAATTAATAGTCCATTTTCTTTTAATAATGGAATCACTTCATTTAAAATATCTTGTTGAATTTTTGCTAAACGTTGAATATCTTCTTCAGATTTCTCATATTTAATTTCTGGCTTTCCATTAATTACTCCTAAACCAGAACAAGGTGCATCGACAACAATACGATCAAACGATTCTTTTTCATATTTATCTGCTAGCTTCCTCGCATCCCCTTTTTGCGCAAGGATAGAAGACAATTGCAATGTAGTTGCTTTTTCATCAATTAATTTTATTTTTTTAGCATGTAAATCAAAAGCATGGATTGTACCTTTATCTAGCATCTTCTCAGCGACATGTGTCACTTTCCCTCCAGGAGCACTACAACTATCTAATACATTCATCTCCGGTTCCACAGCTAACATTTCACCAACAAGCATGGAACTTTGGTCTTGTATAGTAATTTTTCCATCTTTTAAAAGATTTGTCCTAAAGATATTTCCTTTTTCAATAATAATACCTTGGCTAGAAAATATAGAGGCACGACATTCAATACCAGATTGTTTCAACTCTTCCATAACATCTTCTCTAGAAGTCCGTAAAGGTTGAATACGGATGGAAAGTGGATGATGTTCTAAATTATTTCTACACATATTTGCAGTCGTTTCCATACCATACATTTCCGACCATCGTTTCACTAACCATTCTGGATGACTCGTCTCTATTGCTATACGTTCTATCGGGTCTTTAATTTCAGTTAATTCTGGTACTCCCTGACGTTGTAAACTACGTAATACTCCATTTACAAAAGATGATATTCCTTTATGCCCGCGCTGTTTCGCAATTTCCACGGACTCATGAATTACCGCATGGTCAGGTACTTTCTCTAAATAAATCATTTGATAAAATGACATTCTAAGTAAAGATTGGACCCATATATCTAACTTTTTCTTTGATTTAACAAACTTAGATAAGTAATAATCCAATGTCATCTGATGTTGTAAACTTCCATACACTACTTCTGTAAGTAAACGTTCATCCTTTTCATTCAATTGTCGTTGTTTTAATTCATGGTTTAGAAGTAAATTACTGAAACCATGATCCTTTTCAATTCGAATTAATATATCGAGCATTGTATTACGTAGTTGATACTTCATCTTATTCACCTAATTTAATTCCTATTTTTATTCGATCTTGAGAACCTTTCAAATAATCTTCAACCAACATGCGTTTTTTACCAGCAGGTTGAATTTCACTAACTTTTACAACCGTGTTATTACCACATTGTACATAAAAGCCATCTGTATCTTTTTCAATAATCTCACCAATATTACCTGATTTCGATGATTTAGATAATTCTTGGCCCCACCATATTTTCATTACTTTCCCCTCATAGGTTGTAAACGCTACTGGCCATGGGTGTAAGCCTCTGATTTGATTTATAATTTCATTAGCTGTTTTCGACCAATCAATCCGTTCTTGTTCTCTTGTAATATTAGAAGCAAAAGTAACCAAACTTTCATCCTGCTTCTTCGGTGTTATTTCATTATTAAACAGTGATGGTAGTGTTTCACTTAACAGATTCGCACCAGCTAATGATAATTTATCATGCATTGTTCCAACGTGATCATCCTGTTCAATTGGAACTTCAACTTGCGTTAAAATATCTCCTGCATCTAATTTTTCTGCCATATACATAATCGTAACTCCGGTCACTTCTTTCCCTTGCATAATTGCGTAATGAATTGGTGCACCGCCACGTAATTCTGGGAGAAGTGAAGCATGTACATTAATACAGCCAAAGGTTGGAATTTCTAATATCTCCTTCGGCAATATTTGTCCATATGCCGCTGTTACTATTAAGTCAGGTTTTAAATCTGTAATTTTTTTATAATCATCTCGAAGTTTCTCTGGTTGAAAAATATCTAAATCATGTTTAATCGCTTCTTCTTTAACCGGTGGTGGAGTGATAACTTTTTTTCTGCCTTTTGGACGATCGGGTTGGGTAACTACTAACACAATATCATATTTTAATTCTAGTAACTTCTGTAATACTGGTACCGCAAAATCTGGGGTACCCATAAACACAATTCGTTTCATTATTTATACCTTCTTTCATTGAACACTTATTTACATCATATAATACGGTTGCATATCGATAGTTAATTGCATTTGTTGCTTTCTAATTTCATCCGAAAAATGATCCTGTATATGTCCTAGATATTCATGCAAATTCGGCTCATTTTTGTATTTTATCATGCATTGATAGCGATATCTATCTTTGATCCTAGGCACTGGAGATGGGGTTGGACCTAATACTGTAGTCCTTTCTTCCACAATATTGGAAAGCATCTGTACAATTTCCTGGGTAACTTGAATTGCTCTCGCATGATTTTCATGAGCTACTGTTATTAATCCTAAAAACACATAAGGTGGATATTGAAATGCCTTTCTCATCGCCATTTCTTTCCGATAGAAGTTGTCGTAATCATACACAGATGCAAACTCAATACTATAATGTTCTGGTGTATACGTCTGAACAATTACTTCCCCTGGAAGCTCATGTCTCCCAGCTCTTCCACTAACCTGCGTTAGTAATTGGAAGGTTCGTTCCGATGATCGAAAGTCTGGGATGTGTAACATCGAGTCTGCAGAAAGTACCCCCACTAATGTAACATTAGCAAAATCAAGACCCTTAGCAATCATTTGTGTCCCTAATAAAATATCTGCCTTTTTCTCGGAAAACTGTCTCAGGAGTTTTTCATGGGAACCTTTTCTTCTTGTTGTATCGACATCCATCCTAATTACTCTAGCCTCAGGTATTTGTTTTGCTAAAGCTTCTTCTACTTTTTGTGTACCTGTACCGAAATATCGAATTAAATCACTTTCACACTCAGGGCAAGTCTGTGGCACCGATTGTTCATAAGAACAATAATGGCATTTCAAACGCTGTGTATTTTTATGATAAGTCAGTGCAATATCACAATGGGGACATTCGCATACGTGTCCACAATCTCTACACATGACAAATGTAGAATATCCACGACGATTTAATAAAAGTACAATTTGTTCTCCGCGACGTAATCTTTCATCCATCTGTTCCATTAATGGTCGAGAAAACATCGATCGATTACCAGCATGTAATTCATTACGCATATCTACAATCTCAACCTTTGGCATGGTTTGATGATTGGTTCTCTCCTGTAATGTTAATAGGGTATATACATTTTTGGAGGCTCTAGCAAAGGATTCAAGCGATGGAGTGGCACTCCCAAGCACAACCGGACATTGATGATACGCTGCTCTTTCTATCGCGACATCTCTTGCATGGTAACGGGGTTGATCCTCTTGTTTATAAGTCGTTTCATGCTCTTCGTCTATAATAATTATTCCTAAATTTTCAAAAGGAGCAAATATTGCTGAACGAGCACCTACAACTACCTGTACTTCTTGTCGATGAATTTTCCTCCATTCATCGTACTTTTCTCCGGAAGATAATCCACTATGCATTACTGCTACTTTACTACCGAATCTTCCTTTAAATCTATTTACCATTTGAGGTGTTAGAGAAATTTCTGGTACAAGCACAATAGCCTCTTTACCTTCCTCGATTACTTGTTGAATCGCTTGTAAGTAAATCTCAGTTTTCCCACTACCAGTTACCCCATGTAATAAGAAAGTTTCATTGATGTGGTTATCCAGACTATATTTTATTGGTTCCATAGCTTGGGCTTGTTCTTTCGTTAGATTTAGTGGGAAAGTAGGTTCGATATATTGATCTTTGTATGGATCACGAAAGACTTCTTTCTTATAGGTTTTGATTATTCCCTTTTCTTCAATTGCCTTTACTGTTTGTACAGAAGTATTGGTTTCTTGTAATAGTTGTTTCTTATCTATTTCACTCTGATTATCTGCAAGATACGTTAATAATTGCTTTTGTTTACTCGCATTCTTCGGTAAACTCATTATCTCCTCTTCTAACTGAATTGGGGATTTTGAAGGAACTACCATCGTTTGATATTTCTTCGTGATTCTAGATTGCACATGATATGACACTGATAAATCTCCAGAATCAATATGATTTTTAATTATTCTATAAGAGATGGTTGATTTTCCAACCTCATCAAAATCGATCGACTCACGACTAGCAAATAATGCCTCAAGCTCATCTGGTAATTCGGCTTCTGTCTCTCTCACTAAGTCTTTGCTATACTGTGATTTTAAAACCTGTGGAAGCATCGTTTGCAGAACAGTAATAGAAAGACTTAATGTTTTCTCAGAAACCCACCTACTTAAACTTAATAACTCATCTGTTAGAACAGGGGTTATATCCAAAACATCAATGATATCTTTTACCTTTGATAAAGAAGTTCCATCCTTAACACCTGTCACAAATCCCATAATTTTTCTTGGCCCAAAGGGTACAATTACTCTCATCCCCTTTTGGATAACCCCCTGAAACTGTTCAGGAATACAATAATCGAATGTTTGATTTGTTGAACTAGATGGCACATCCACAATAACACTAGCTATATTCAACGGTCATCATCCTTTAAGTCTTGGGAAATTAATTCAAATAATTGATAAGCTATATCTGATTTTGTTGCTTGATGAATTGATTTTTGCTGTTTTTTCTTATTAATATACGTAACAATATTCGTGTCTCCCTCAAAACCTGCACCATCTGAACTAATATCGTTTACTACAATTGCATCTAAATTTTTACGATCTAGCTTTCCTAATCCGTATTCAATCGGTGTATCTGTTTCAGCAGCAAACCCTACTAAAAATTGATGTCTCTTCTGCTCACCTAGTGTTGCTAATATATCTTTTGTTCTTTCCATTTCAATTGTATAATCTCTATCCTTTTTCTTCATCTTTCCTTGATGCATGAATTTAGGACGATAATCAGCAACCGCTGCTGATTTAATTACTATATCTTGATGGTCAAACCGACTTGTAATCTCATCGTACATCTCTTGAGCAGAGGTTATATCGATTCGATTAATATTAGGATGATTAGTTTGTAAACTTACCGGACCTGAAACAAGTGTAACTTCAGCCCCTAGATTTGCGGCTGCTTCTGCCAAGGCAAATCCCATTTTCCCCGATGAACGATTGGAGAAAAAACGGACAGGATCTACGGTTTCTCGTGTAGGACCTGCAGAAATAAGGATTTTCTTCCCATGTAAATATTGTTGTTTTGATACATGTCTTTGGATAACAGATACAATCTCTTCAGGTTCTTCTAGTCTCCCTTTACCAACATAACCACATGCTAAATAACCTGCACCCGGTTCAATAAAGTGATATCCCCAAGATTCAAGTTGTTTCATATTATTCATGACGGCTGGATGAGCATACATATGTACATTCATTGCAGGCGCTATATAGACTTCTGCCTGTGTCGCTAACATAGTAGTTGAGAGCATATCGTCTGCTTGTCCACTAGCCAGTTTGCTAATAATATTTGCTGTAGCTGGAGCAATAATGGCAATATCCGCCCAATCAGCTATATCAATATGTGCTATTTTTTTCGGATTTTTTTCATCAAATGTGTCTGTATACACTGGATTTCTAGTCAATGCTTGAAAAGTTAGCGGTGAAACAAATTCTTGTGCGCTTTCTGTCATTATCACTCTGACTTCTGCACCTGCTTGAGTTAGTTTACTTGCCAGACCACAAGCCTTATATACAGCTATCCCACCGGAGACACCAAGTAAAATTTTCTTGTTTTGTAGCATGACTCTACCCCCTTCAACTATCCGATCCTTCTAATTTATTTATAACATATAATACGAACAATCGCTTTTCAAAAGTATTAACGATACTTAGAACAGGAACCTGACTATTACAGTTATTCCGTTACTTTATCATTTAATAAACAACAATGAAAAACCCTCCGCATTATGGCAGAGGGTCCATCTTAATTCTCAATATATAGTTTGCCTGCTTCAATCTCTTCAAGAGCCATACCGACAAACTTATGAGATTTAGACTTTTCAACTAATGGTTGATTTGTCTCACTCAGTTGTCTTGCTCTTCTTGCAGATAATGTTACTAGACTGTATTTAGATTTAATTCGTTTTTGTAAAGAGTCAATAGAAGGTTCTAACATCATGATAACCCATCCTCCAGTATCTTTTTATATTGTTTTGCAATTCGCTCTCGTTTCAAATGCTCACTTTTGATTATTGTTTTTACTTTATCTACCGCATGCTGTACTTTATCATTAACCACTACATAATCATAAGCATCCATCATCTCGATTTCATTGCGAGCTTCCTTTAATCGATTTAAAACCAATTCTTGGGATTCTGTTCCACGACTCACAATGCGGTTTTTTAACTCATCAAGACTTGGTGGGAACAAGAATATAAATACGCCTTCTGGGAAATTTTCTTTTACTTGCAATGCACCTTGCACTTCTATTTCTAAGAAAACATCTTGACCATTTTCTAACGTTTCTTCCACATAGTTACGAGGTGTTCCATAATAATTATTGACATATTGAGCATATTCTAAAAGCTGGCCGTCTTTAATTAATTGTTCAAATTCTTCTTTCGTTTTATAAAAATAATCAACACCATCTACTTCACCAGGTCGTCTATCTCTTGTTGTCATAGAAATAGAGTATTGTAAATCTGTTTCTTCTTCAAATAGTTTCTTTCTTACCGTCCCTTTTCCCACTCCGGATGGGCCAGATAGAATAAATAAAATGCCTTTCTCTTTTATCAACTTATTTCCTCCTACTATGTGATTCTACTCATCTGAAATTTCATCGTTACTAATTACTCGCTGACCAACAGTTTCTGGCTGTACAGCAGAAAGAACAACATGGTCACTATCTGTAATTATAACTGCTCTTGTACGTCTACCATATGTAGCATCCACTAGTTTATTATTATCTCTAGCAACAGTTATAATACGCTTAATAGGTGCCGACTCCGGTGAAACAATTGAAATTATTCGATTGGCAGAAACAACGTTACCAAAACCAATATTTATTAGACTTAAATTCAACTTACTTCCCCCTCAATCATATTACAACTACTTTTTCTCTAATTATTCATCTCTAATAGTAACATTATACTTTATCTTTATCGAATTTTATACCATAAATTTGCAAGACACAATACGTATAGAAGAGTTAGAAGAGAAAAAATATTGCGCAAACCAATTTTAGAATTATAATATCTTTGGATAAGCGGCGACAACTAACAAGACGAAGAGGGATTTTAAATTTATTTAAAATCGAAATAATCACAGTAAATAAAAACAAAAGACCCGAATTTCTACAGCACTGACTTTCAGAGGAGTAAAAATTCGGGAAAGTACTATTTTCATTTAGTAAAAGGTTCAGTTATTTTTTTGAATAACCAAAAAGTACAGTCGGTATTGCTCCTAACCCAACGACTAACAGCCAATCTATAATGCTGAGAGCAGTTGTATGGAAAATAGGTTGAAGCGGTGCCCAGTAAATCACAACAAATAACAATAATAATGAGGAAAGCACGGCATAAACAAGGTACATATTTCCAAATGGATTTCTTGCAAAAACCGAATGTTCACTACGACAATCAAATACATGAATCAATTGTGCAACTACTAATGTAGCAAATGCAGTAGTCTGCGCATAAATTAAATGCTCTGGATTATTTTGATACGTAACCATGAAAGCAATAAGTGTAACAATCCCTATCAAAATCCCTCGTGATACAATCTTATAACCTAATCCTCTTGAAAAAATACCTTCTCTTGGATTCCTTGGCCCACGCTTCATTACATCGCCTTCCGCTTTATCCACCCCAAGAGCCATTGCAGGTAATCCATCCGTCACTAAATTCACCCAAAGTATTTGTACTGGAACGAGGGGTAACGGTAATGCTAGTAACATAGCAAATAACATGACTAGTATCTCTCCAACATTCGATGCTAAAAGATATCGTATAAATTTCCGTATATTTTCATAGATGTTTCTGCCTTCATTGATTGCTGATTTAATAGTTGCAAAGTTATCGTCCATTAATACGAGGGATGAAGCTTCTTTGGTTACATCAGTACCGTTAATCCCCATACTTATTCCGATATCACTTGCTTTGATTGCCGGAGCATCATTTACTCCATCTCCAGTCATTGCAACTATATGTCCTTTATTTTGAAAAGCTTTTACAATTCGTAATTTATGTTCTGGAGTAACCCTAGCAAAAACGTATGCATCCTCTATTATATTTTCCAATTCCTGATCCGACATGTTGTTTAATTGTTTACCTTCAAATACGAGCCCGTTTTCTGGTATCAATTGTAAATGACTAGCAATTGCTCGAGCAGTATGTGCATGATCTCCTGTTATCATTACCGTTTTAATACCTGCTTCTTTACATTCTCGTATCGCTGACTTCACTTCTTTTCTAGGTGGATCCATTAATCCATACAATCCGATAAATGTTAGTTCATTTTCAATCATTGCACTGTCTATATCCATATTATTCGGTAAAATACGCACCCCAATCGCAATTGTACGAAGCGCTTTTCCTGCCATATGATAAACAGCTTCCTCAATCGCTCTGGTGTCTTCTTTTTTTAATAGTGAACGTCCATTTTCATCTAAATTATAGGTAGAGCGTGGTAATAGTACATCGGGAGCTCCTTTTGTAATAAGCATCTTCATCCCATTCTTATCTTCAACGACTACACTCATTCGTTTGCGATCAGAATCAAATGGTAATTCTTTTATAACATGATAATCTTCTTTTCTATCAGCTTGCAGCCCTAATTTTCGTGCTGCAACTAATAAAGCTCCATCTGTTGGATCTCCGTCAATGAAGTTTTTTCCTTTTTTCACCATTAATTGAGAATGGTTACATATCAATCCATACAGTAACATTGTCTCTAAGTTTGGATGCGTTCGTTCCACTTTATTCTTATTCAAAAAGAAGTCACCTTGAGTTTGATAGCCATCTCCTGTTACATATAAATATTCCCCATTCAAATACATTTCTTTAACGGTCATTTGATTTTCCGTCATGGTTCCTGTTTTATCGGAACAAACAACAGACGCACATCCTAATGTTTCTACTGCTGATAATTTACGTACAATTGCTTTCTTTCGTATCATTCGTTGTACTCCAAGAGACAACGCCACTGTCACGATTGCGGGGAGTCCTTCCGGAATAGCTGCTACCGCAAGTGAGACACCTGCCAAAAACATTTCGTACATAGGATGGCCTTGTACTACCCCTACTCCTACTACCAGCACAGTCAATAAGAGAGCAACAACAATCAAAATTTTCCCCAATTCAGCAAGTTTCATCTCAAGTGGAGTTATTGTTTTTTTCGTGCCTTGAATGAGAGATGCTATCTGACCCATCACTGTCTTCATACCCGTCCCAACAACAACACCTGTTCCAGAACCACGAGTAACCATTGTTCCCATAAATCCCATATTCGTTTGGTCTTGAACATCTAGGTTATCAGCAGTTATTGCTGTCGCATGTTTGCTTACAGGTAGGGATTCTCCAGTCAATGCAGATTCCTCGGTCTCCAGACCGTTAGACTTAATTATACGAATATCAGCTGGTATACGATCTCCACTATTAATGCGTACTACATCTCCGACAACGATATCTCGAGAAGATATTTTTTCCCACTGTTTTTCACGTAATACACTAGCAATCGGTGCAGATAGCTCTTTTAATTTTTCTAGTGAGTTTTCTGCTTTTTGTTCTTGAAAAAAACCAATACATCCATTTATTAATACAATCACCATAATTGCAATTGCATCAATATATTCTCCAAGTAAACCAGCGATTAATGTTGCGGCTAACAAAACCAATACCATAAAATCTTGAAATTGCTTAAAAAATAGAATCCAATTTGAAACTTGCTTTTTAGATTCTAATATGTTTTCGCCATGTTGTTTTCTTCTTTCCACTGCTTGTTTGTTATTTAGACCGCGATTTGAAATTACTTGGAGCTTCTGCTCTACTTTTTCTACATCTAATTGATACCATTTCATCAGCATTCCTCCGACAAAGTATAGATTGTACAAGCTCTTAATCCATATCTATGCCGTTCGCAGCAAAAAAATGCTATAATGTCGCAAGAGGTGATTTATTATGCCATTTGATGGTATTGTTACTAGAGCTATAACCGAAGAGTTAGAAAATAAAATCGTTCGTGGTAAAATTGCAAAAATCTATCAACCAACCGATAGTGAAATTGTCATGACTGTAAGAAACAATTCTGTTAATCAAACTTTGTTATTTTCGATACATCCAACCTATGCTAGATTCCACGTAACAAATGATAACTTTACGAACCCGAAAGAACCTCCAATGTTTTGTATGATTTTACGAAAGCATTTATCTGGAGCTATTATTGAAAAAATTGAACAAAAAAGTTTAGAGCGAATTGTAATATTTTCTATACGTACAAGGAATGAAATTGGCGATATCAGCTATAAACAACTAATCATTGAACTAATGGGAAAACATAGTAACCTTATCTTAATTGATCAGGAAAAAGGTTCTATCATCGATAGCTTAAAACATATATCTTATTCTCAAAATCGTCATCGGTCCATCCTTCCTGGACAATCATATCAATCTCCACCAGATCAGCAAAAGTTCCATCCATTAGAACTTTCAAGTGAACAATTTATTCAAAAGATTGATTTTAATTCAGGTAAAATTGACCAGCAAATGTTGCAAATGCTCGAGGGTTTTTCTCCATTAATTACAAAGGATCTTGCATCAAGCGTAGCGTTAGGAACAAATGAACAATATCAATCCATGTTTGAAGAAGTACAACACCGACTAGCTTCACATGAGTATATTCCAACAATCTACAAGAATGGAAAAGAAGATTTCCACGTACTTCCATTAACATCAAAAAGTAATGCAGAGAATGAATCTTTTGAATCGGTAAATCAAATGTTAGATACGTTCTATTCAGGAAAAGCAGAACGAGATAGAGTAAAACAACAAGCAAAGGATTTATATCGATTTATAAAAAATGAAAAACAGAAAAATGAACGGAAACTTAAAAAACATCAGCAAACAGTTCAAAAATCAGAGCATGCCGATGAATATCAACGATTAGGAGAACTTTTAACTGCTCACATGCATGAAGTTCAATTAGGCGATAAGCAGGTAGAAGTAATTGATTATTATGACCCTGACCAAAAAAAGGTGTTAATCAAACTAAACCCTCAAAAATCACCTAGTGAAAATGCACAAAGTTATTTTAAAACGTATGCTAAATTAAAGAAATCAAGACAGGTTATGCAGTCAGAAATGAAGCGTACAGACTTGGAAATCCAATATTTAGATCAGTTGTTACAACAACTAGATGTCGCTAGTACAGATGATATCGAGGAAATACGCGAAGAGTTAAGAGAAGAAGGTTATTTAAAAAAACAACGGCAAGCGAAGAAGAAAAAGAAGCCACAAAAACCAGCACCAGAAGAGTATATTTCATCAGATGGTACGACAATCCTTGTCGGCAAAAACAATAAACAAAATGAATATGCAACCATGCGGTTAGCACATCGGGATGATATTTGGTTGCATACAAAAGATATCCCCGGATCTCATGTGATCATTCGTGATAAGCAAGCGAGTGAACGAACGATAATAGAAGCTGCTCAATTAGCTGCTTATTTTAGTAAATCACAGCAATCTTCTTCGGTACCAGTAGATTATACATCCATTCGTCATGTCAGAAAACCTAATGGTGCCAAACCAGGTTATGTTATCTATGACAATCAAAAAACGATTTATGTAACACCATCTAAAGAAATTGTCGATCGATTAAAAAAAGGATAAAGTAAGCTTTTGCTTAGAAAAAAGGTTCAAACCTCTTTTGGTTTGAACCTTTTATTATTGTCTAGGAAATTATAAAATTTTGGTGCTGTGGAAAAACAACTAAGTTATTTAGCCACGTCCAGCTCCAGCGCCCATCACCTATTGTCCTTCAGGAAACCTCCTTACGATAAAGAAGACTGCCGAATGTTCTTTATGAGGCATAGTCGCACTTATACCCTTGCGGTGAAAGTCAACATCGATTCGCATACGCTTATCGTGTTTCCTTTATCTCAAAGAAATAAAGAAGTTCGACCAGTCGAACCACCCCTTGAAAAACAGGGGCGCAGGACATACGGTGATTAACGGGCGCTTGCGCTTTTGTTCTATATTTCCTTATTAAACAGCTTCTGGTTTTAACGTTACTTCGATATTGCCTCGAGTTGCTTTTGAATAAGGGCAGAAATCATGTGCTGCTTCTGCTAATTCTTGTGCTTCATCTTGGCTAACGCCTTCTATTTTAATATGGAGTGTAGCTCCAATTTTAAAGCCGCCGTCAGAAGGATCTTTCATAAAATGGACATCTGCTGTTGTCTCTGAACTGATTTTCTTTCCTTTTTCAGATGCCACATGATTAAGAGCACCATCATAACAAGCGGAATATCCTGCAGCAAATAGTTGCTCTGGATTAGATCCTTTTTTATCGGTATTACCTTTAGCAGGGTTAACTAACTCTACATCAATAATCCCATCATTTGATTTCACATGTCCATCTCTACCATTTTTTGCTGTGGCTGTTGAAGTAAATAGAATATCACTCATACGATCACTACTCCTTATTATTTTAACGTATAGTTCTTATATTTCCGTTACATTCGATTTGTAAACATAAAAATTTAAAAAGTAGTGTTCTGCAGTAATTCTAGAAAATGATCTACCTGTGGTAATTTGCGTATACCTTCTTGATAACATACCCACGTATCCCGTGTTACCGCCTTCCCATTAATTTTAAGCGCAATATGTGGATATTCTTCTTTTAAATGATCCGAAACACTTTCAGGTAAAACCGCCATGCCAATTCCTTGCTTCATAAACTGTTTGCATGTTTCGATTTGATCTACGGTCAATGTTTTTTCGGGCTTAATAAATTCTTGGTGATGATATAACCAATTATCTACAAGTTCGTGCATACTGTCATCACTTTTAAAAGAAATTAACGGCCTTTCTTTTGCATGATTAGATGGAAATGGTTCTGTGTCAAACATATACAGTGGATCATCAAATAAATGAACCGAAGTCGATTCCTTTAGCTTCTCTCCACGTATGATACAAATATGGTACTTTTTGTGATTTCGTCTAATATCTTCACTAATACCTGTAACTAAGTCAATTGCGACTTTCGGATACTTAGCTGTAAATTCACCTAAAATACTCGGTAAAAATCGCTGGCTAATTAAGGTAGAACACGCAATTGCGAGAGTTCCTTGGATTTCTTCTCCAGTCTCCGCCAATCGGTTCTTTAAGACTTTTTCTTGATGTATGACTTGCTTTGCATGCTGAATAACGATCTCCCCGGCAGGAGTTGGTAATAGACGTTTAGAAGTACGGATAAATATCGCCTCACCGAAATATTCCTCCATATATTTTAAGCGTTGAGTAACAGCTGGTTGAGAAATCAATACAGCTTTAGCCGTTCCACGAATGGTACCAATTTCATTTAAACGGATTAATAATTCATAATCATCCATCCTCATTCAAACACCTCATATAAGTATATATTATCAATATTAATCAATTTATTGTATTTTACTTATTATATAATACCACATAAACTATTAGTAAATGAAATTGTAAAAATTATATAGAAAGGGAAGATGTTGATGGATGAAAAATCATTAGTAAAAAAAGTCTTCGCTCAGAATAGTGATGCGTATATTAAAAGTACAACTCATGCAAATGTAAAAGAATTAGAGAAGATGATCACGTGGACAGTTCCAAATAAAAGAATGCTTATGTTAGATATTGCAACTGGTGGAGGGCATGTAGCAAAAAAATATGCTCCTTACGTAGAAAATGTGATCGCAGCTGATTTAACTCCAGAAATGCTTCAAGTAGCGCGTACTCATTTAAGGGATTATACAAATATTCAATATGTAGTCGCTGATGCTGAGAACTTGCCGTTTTTAGATGAATCTTTTGATCTCGTAAGCTGCCGAATTGCAGCTCATCATTTCCCAAATCCTACAAAATTTATAGAAGAAGCAACTCGAGTACTAAAATCAAAAGGTACATTTATTTTTGTTGATAATATTTCCAGTGAAGATAACGAACTTGACTCTTACGTAAACGAATTAGAAAAATTACGTGATCCTAGTCATATACGATCGTTAAAGGTTTCTGAATGGAAACAAATTATTTCTCATTACCCGTTAACTATGAGGAAGGAACAACTTCATAAGAAAATTCTTCCCTTTCAAGATTGGGTTGAGCGTACTGTTAAAGATTCATCTCAAAAAAATGCTGTGGAATCTTATCTGTTAGATGCTAATACCAAGGTGAAGGATTATCTTGATGTTAAGCAAGAAAAAGAGCAGATCCTATCATTTTCAATTGATGAATGGATGGCCATGTATCAGAAAGAAGCTCATTCATAATCGATAAATGTTTTAACAGTTTAACGATAACTCTAATATGACTTAAGGACCTTTCCTTTACATGGGCATAGTAGCTGGTGAGTCCTTGGTTTTAAAACTCACCTGGCCCCATTTTTCTATTTCGATACTAAAATATCTACAAACTTTCTCTAAAAGTCAACAATTCATTTTTTTCTTCTTCTGATAACTCACCAGAACCAATTAGTTCTTGAATTAATTCATCAAAACCGGTAATGGAATTGTAAGCGATATTTGCTTGTAAAAAAGCGTCCTTTGATTTATCCAGCCCATAAGTAAAAATGGAATAGACTGCTAAGATATTAGCCCCTGCTTGTTGTAGTGCTTTTGCAGCTTCAATAGACGATCCACCTGTAGAGATTAAATCCTCAATTACGAGTACCGTTTTTCCTTCTACACTGGCACCCTCTATTTGATTTCCTTTCCCATGTCCTTTCGGTTTAGATCTTACATACACCATCGGTAGACCTAAAAGATCAGATAACCATGCAGCATGTGATATACCTGCTGTAGCACAACCTGCTATCACATCAGGTTTAAAGCCATCTTGTTCTAGCATTAGAATAAATGCACGAGCAATATTTTTTCTTACTTTGGGATAACTCATTGTTAAACGATTATCACAATAGATGGGAGATTTTAATCCTGATGTCCAAGTAAAATATGTATCTAAATTAATCTGTACTGCTCCAATTTCTAGTAGTTCCTTTGTAATTTGTTTATTCATCCGAAGCTTCCTCCCATCGTTTCTTTGCTTCCATATATGCTGTATAAGGATGATCAGATTGCGTAATCGCTCTACCTACTACGATAAAGTCACTTCCAACTTGATTTGCCATTTCTGGTGTCGCAACACGTTTTTGATCATGAACATCCGAACTATCAAATCGTATTCCTGGGGTTAACGTTAAGAAAGATGTATCACAAGTTTTTTTGATAGAAGCTACTTCATGTACAGAGCTAACGACTCCATCCGCTCCATTAGCTTTTGCTAAGCTCGCTAAATGAGCAACATTTGCTGGAATATTTCCAGGTAAACGTAATTGATGTTGAACTACTTCTTCATCTACCGATGTTAACAGGGTTACTGCAATCAGTTTTGTTTGTGAATGTTCAAGTCCACGCTTCGCCTGAGCAATCATTTCACTTCCGCCAAGTGTATGTATTGTAACTAAATCGACCCCTAAGGAAGCAATATTTTTCATTGCTCGATGGACTGTATTTGGTATGTCATGTAATTTAAGATCTAAAAAAATAGAGTGATTATTCCTTTTTAATTTCTCAATTACGCTAGGGCCCTCTTTATAAAACAGTTCCATACCAACTTTAACAGGAACACCTTGCAATTCATTTTTATATAGAAATGCCTCTGTTTGTTTCCAATCAGGAAAATCTAGTGCTACAAACATGGTCATACCGTAATCCCCCTTTTTTCGATAACATCTTCTATTGAATTAAATCCATACTGCTCCAATACTTCTGGTAACTCATTTATTATATCTACACAAACAAATGGATTTTGAAAATTCGCAGTACCGACCGCAACAGCATCAGCCCCAGCTATTAGATACTCTAAAACATCTTCCGCGCTAGTGATGCCACCCATCCCGATAATCGGAATCGAAACTTGTTGCCTTACTTCATATATCATACGAATAGCAACCGGCTTTATTGCAGGACCAGACAGTCCACCGGTTTTATTGGCGATTAACGGTTTACGTGATGGTAGATGAATTTTCATTCCTGTCAATGTGTTAATCATCGATAGCCCATCTGCACCAGCTTCTTCTACGGCTTTTGCCATCTCGACAATATTATGCACATTTGGTGAAAGCTTTACATATACAGGCTTGTTACTTGCTTTCTTTACTACTTCCGTCACCTTTTTTGCCATGAAAGGGTCTGTACCAAATTGAATTCCACCTTCTTTTACATTTGGACAAGAAATATTTAATTCAAGTGCGTCTACATCTGTTGTTTGGTTAAATGAAGCTGCTACAAACTCATATTCCTCAATAGAACTACCAGCAATATTTGCAATAATGGATGTATCGTATTTTGCAAGTCGCGGCACTTCATGGTCAATTATTTGTTGGACTCCTGGATTTTGAAGACCTATTGCATTTAACATTCCTGCACTAGTTTCTGCGACACGTGGAGTTGGATTACCTAATCTTTCAAATTGAGTGGCTGCTTTCATCATTACTCCACCTAAAAGACTTAAATCATAATACTCACTGTATTCTTTTCCAAACCCAAAACAACCAGATGCCGGCATGATCGGATTTTTTAAGTTTAATCCTGGTAATTTTACTGACAGATTCATAGGACCACCTCCTCAGCAACAAAAACTGGTCCTTCACTACAGATTTTTTTATAATGATTATCCACGGTAGGCAATACACAGGCCATGCATGCACCTACGCCACATCCCATTCTTTCCTCTAGAGAAACCTTTCCTGGGATATGACTAAGTTTACTTTTCACCGCTCTTAACATTGGCAATGGACCACAGCTAAAGTATTGTGTACGATCTGTAAATTGTCCTACAATATCTGTAACGACACCGTGGGTCCCATAAGAACCATCATCGGTAACAATATACGTTTCACCAATACGGTTAAACTCTTCTTCGTAAAATACTGCATTTTTTGTCTGAAACCCAAGCACTGAGACAATATCTATCGATGTTTCTTCTGACAGCCGTTTTGCCAAGTGATACATTGGTGGAACACCTACTCCTCCTCCAATTAGCAGCACCCGTTCATCTTCAGAAATATCTATAGAAAAACCATTCCCATTCGGACCTAACACATCGATTTGCATTCCCGGTAGATAGTTTGATAATTGTTTCGTCCCATCTCCAATTGCTTTAAATACAAGTGAAACACTAGCAGTGGAAGGATCCACTGCTGCAATAGAGATCGGACGTCGTAACGTATGTCCAGGAATGTAAATGTGTACGAATTGTCCTGGTTTTGCCTGTTCACTAATTCTACTATTTTCCGCTATCATCTCAAAGGTGTCTGTAGCAATTTGTGTTACCGATAGAACAGACATTGTCTCGCGTTTTCTCATGACATGACCACCTTCTTATCTATTCCAATCGGTTTCGCACTAAACGATGTTGCATCAATAACTCGTAATATGGCGTTTACGGTATCCATATTTGTCAAACAAGCAATTCCATGTTCTACTGCTTCTCTTCGGATTAAGAATCCATCAGAACGAGGCTTTTGACCGGAATTCAAGGTGTTAATCACAAACTGGACTTGCCCTGATTCAATGATTGAGAGTACATTTGGTTCTTCTGCTCCAATCTTAGCAACTGGAACCACCGGTAATTTCCCTTCATGTTTTACATATTCTGCTGTACCTTCTGTTGCATATAGAACAAACCCTAGTTGGTGAAAATGTTCTGCTACTTCTAGCATCTCCGCCTTATCTTTATCCGCTACAGTAAGAAGTACTCCTCCTTCTTGAGGAACAGTCAAACCTGCAGCGATCATTCCTTTGTATAGTGCTTTTTCTAAGGTTCTGTCATAGCCTATCGCCTCACCAGTAGACTTCATTTCTGGCCCAAGAATCGTATCTACGCTGCGCAATTTTTCAAAAGAAAATACTGGTATCTTAACCGATACTTGATCTTGTTCTGGTAGAATTCCCGTTTCGAAACCTTGATCTGCTAGTTTTTCACCAAGAATACATCTGGTAGCGATATTTGCCATTGTAATCCCCGTAATCTTACTTAAGAAAGGAATCGTTCTACTTGCCCGAGGGTTTACTTCCAGAACATACACGTCTTCTTCGCGGATAATAAATTGGATATTTATTAATCCTTTCACTTGAAGCGCTTTTGAAATCTTTATCGCAGCGTCCAAGCATTTTTCTTTCACAGTAGTTGATAACCGTTGTGGCGGGTAGACTGCCATCGAATCTCCAGAATGAACACCTGCACGTTCGATATGTTCCATGATACCTGGAATAATCGTTGTTTCACCATCACTTATCGCATCAACTTCTACTTCCATACCTGTTAAATATTTATCAATTAAAATTGGATGAGCAGAATCGATATGACTGGACTTTTTCAGGTAATTTTCTAATTCTTGTTCATTGTATACAATTTCCATTCTACTTCCACCGATTACATAGGAAGGGCGAACAAGAACCGGGTAGCCAATCTCATTTGCTGTGTCAATTGCTTGATCTAATCGCGGCACAGCTTTCCCTTTTGGTCGAAGTATATCTAGTTCATCTAATAAGACTTCAAATTTATCACGATCCTCCGCACGATCAATTGCATCTAATCCTGTCCCAAGGATACGTACTCCTCTTCTTTCTAAGCCTTCTGCCAGATTAATTGCCGTCTGTCCACCAAACTGCACAATTACTCCTTCTGGCTGTTCTAACTCGACAACATGCATAACATCTTCTAAAGTTAATGGTTCAAAATAAAGCTTATCCGAAATTGTAAAATCGGTAGATACGGTTTCTGGGTTATTATTCATAATAATTGCTTCGTAACCCATTTCCTTAATTGCATAAACTGAATGGACGGTTGCATAATCAAATTCTATTCCTTGACCAATTCGAATTGGTCCTGAACCTAACACTAATATTTTCTTTCGCTCTGTAACAATCGATTCATTTTCTTCTTCATAGGTGCTATAGAAATAAGGTGTTTCTGAAGCAAATTCTGCTGCACAAGTGTCTACCATCTTAAACACAGGCATTATTTGATTTTCTTTACGTATCTGATAAATATCATCGACTTCCATTTCCCATAGCCTTGCTATTTCAGAATCGGATAGGCCCCATTGCTTTGCTTTTGTGAGATTTTCTAGGTTACCCACATCGCTTTTCAATATTACTTCCATATTTACAACACGTTCTATGGCATGTAAAAAGAAAGGATCGATTTTCGTATGGTTGAAAACCCAATCGACAGAATATCCCTGACGAAGCGCTTCAGCTACTAAGAAGATGCGTTCATCATCTGCTCGTATTAAGCGTTTCACTAACGTTTCCTCCGTGATATTTGCCGCTTTTTTCAAATATAGCTCCTCCGTACCTATTTCTAGTGACCGTACCCCTTTTAATAATGATTCTTCTAGGTTTCTACCTATCGCCATCACTTCTCCTGTTGCTTTCATTTGTGTTCCAAGGCGGCGATCTCCTGCAGTAAACTTATCAAATGGAAAGCGTGGGAACTTTGTAACCACATAGTCAAGCGCAGGTTCAAACATAGAGTAAGTTTTTCCTGTAATTGGATTAATAATTTCATCTAAGGAATAACCAACTGCGATTTTTGCAGCAATTTTTGCAATTGGATATCCAGTTGCCTTTGATGCAAGGGCAGATGATCTACTCACTCGCGGATTAACTTCGATAATATAGTATTGGAAACTATTCGGGTCTAGCGCCAACTGGACGTTACATCCACCTTCAATTTCTAATGCTCGAATAATTCTTAACGAAGCATTACGCAATAAGTGATATTCTCGATCACTTAATGTTTGTGATGGAGCTACTACAATTGAATCACCAGTATGAATTCCAACTGGGTCAATATTCTCCATGTTACATACTACAATAGCTTGGTCATTCTTATCCCTCATTACTTCATATTCAATTTCTTTAAATCCGGCAATGTTTCGTTCGATTAGACACTGATTCACTGGAGATAAGGATAAGCCATTTTTCGTAATTTCTTTTAAATCTTCCTCGTTATAACACATTCCACCACCAGTTCCACCGAGCGTGTAAGCAGGACGTACAATTAGTGGAAAGCCTATCGTATGAGCAAAATCAAACGCTTCTTCTACTGTATGAACAATTGCACTTTCAGGAACTGGCTCGCCCAACTCATTCATTAATTTACGAAACAGCTCTCGGTCTTCTGCTTTTTCAATGGAGGCTGGTGCTGACCCCAATAGTTGAACTTGGTGGTCTTCCAAGATCCCTTTATGAAACAGTTCCATCGCTAGATTCAGACCTGTTTGTCCTCCTAAGGTAGGTAAAATGGCATCTGGATTTTCTTTACGGATAATTTTAGTTAGGAACTCTTCTGTTAATGGCTCCATATACACTTTATCTGCTACAGTATGATCCGTCATAATGGTTGCTGGATTGGAATTAGCTAATATTACAGTATAACCTTCCTCTTTCAAAGCGTGACAAGCTTGCGTACCTGAGTAATCAAATTCCGCAGCTTGACCAATAATGATTGGTCCTGATCCGATTACAAGAATTTTGTTGATGTCTGTACGTTTAGGCATATACTTCTCCTCCTTGTTTCACTTTGCTAGCCTTAATCAGGTTTAAAAACTCATCAAATAAGAAATTCGTATCCTCCGGTCCTGGTGATGCTTCTGGATGATATTGAACTGAAAATGCCGGGAAGGCAGTATGGCGAATTCCTTCTACCGTATCATCATTTAAAGCGATCTGCGTTAATTCGAGATCTGTGTTAACTAGCGACGAAACGTTAACTGCATAGCTATGGTTTTGTGATGTTAAATACGTTTTTCCGGCTAGTAAATCCTTTACTGGATGATTCGCTCCCCGGTGACCGAATTTCATTTTTTCCGTATCTGCTCCACAAGCCAATGCCAGCAATTGATGTCCAAGGCAAATGCCGAATATAGGGATTTGGCCGAGAAGTTGTTTTATCATTTCAATTGCTTCTGGAACATCTTTTGGATCCCCAGGTCCATTCGTCAACATAATTCCATCTGGTTTTAATCGTAAGATTGCTTCCGCACTATAGTTATGAGGGACAACGGTGATATGACAGTCACGTCTTGTTAATTCTCTTAGAATCCCATGCTTTGCACCGAAATCAACCATTACTACTCGTAGCCCTCTTCCTGGTACAACATATGGTTTAATGGTCGAAGTTCGTTTCACCTGGTCTCGAGGCATTTCAGCAAGTCTTAATTGTTCTATAACGTGTTGCTCATTTTTCTGCTCATCGACCATTACTGCTCGCATTGTACCGTGCTTACGTATGATTCGAGTGAGCTTCCGTGTATCAATATTTGCAATTCCAGGAATATTATGAGCTTGTAAAAACTCATCTAAAGTCTCCTCATTTCGAAAGTTAGATGGAAATTCACTATACTCTTTTACAACAAGACCATGAATAAATGGTGTCACTGTTTCAAAATCATCGCGATTAATGCCATAATTTCCAATTAAAGGATAAGTTAATGTAACGAATTGACCACAATAACTAGGATCTGTGATGACTTCTTGATAACCTGTCATTCCAGTATTAAATACAATCTCACCACTTGATTCGGCATCACTTCCAAACGCTGTCCCATTAAAAACAGTTCCATCTTCTAGTATTAATTTACGCTTCTTCATGTTGTTTAGCCTCCTCGTATACAACTACTCCATTTACCATTGTAAGTACAGGAATTCCTTTTACTTTCCAATTATCGAAAGGTGTGTTTTTACCTTTTGAATAAAATGTTTCACGATGAATCGTTTCTTCTTTTTCTAAGTCAATAACGGTTATGTCAGCCACTGAATCTTCTTCTAATTTTCCATATGGAAGTTGAAATGTCGCTGCTGGCTTTTCAGTCATTCTTTCTACTAATTGATACAGCGTCATTTTTCCTTTTAAAACTAGATGTGTATATAAAAGCGGAAATGCTGTTTCTAGTCCTACGATTCCAAAAGGAGCTTCCTTGAATCCAACTGCTTTCTCTTCCGTAGCATGAGGTGCATGATCGGTTGCAATTAGGTCAATGGTTCCATCCATTAGACCATCGAATAGTGCTTGTTGATCTTCCGTTGAACGCAACGGAGGATTCATCTTCCAGTCTGCATTGTCGTCAGGAATATCGGTCTCATTAAGTAATAGATGGTGTGGAGAAACCTCTGCAGTTACATGTATGCCTGCTTTCTTAGCATCGCGGATTACACGTACCGATTCTTTTGTGCTAACATGACAGACATGATAATGACATCCTGTCGCTTCTGCTAATAATACATCTCTCGCAATCTGTACTGACTCACTTAAGGAAGGAATTCCAGGTAAGCTTAAACGTTCACTTACTTCTCCTTCATGCAACACACCGCCATATACGAGACTATTATCTTCACAATGTGCCACGATGGTAGTGTTATGTCGTGCTGCATCTTTCATTGCTTGATACATTTGATCTGCTGTTTGTATACCAACCCCGTCATCTGTAAAGGCAAATGCACCAGCATCGATTAGTGATTGGATATCTGTCCTTTCTTCTCCCTTTAAGCTCTTAGTAATTGATGCATAAGGTAATACACGTATATGTGCATCATCCGCTATTTTAGAAAGTAAACTCGTTAAAGCTTCTGGATGATCGGGAACTGGATTTGTATTTGGCATTGCGCATACAGTCGTATATCCACCCCTTGCAGCTGCCATTGTTCCTGTTTTAATTGTTTCCTTATGTTCTCCACCCGGTTCGCGTAAATGAATATGAACATCAATTAGTCCAGGCAACAGTAACTTTCCTTCTATATCAATATAGTTTTCTACCTTATCAGGAATCTGAGATGCAATTTTTATTATTTTATTATCTTCTATAAGTACTTCTACTTTCTCTAATTCATTAGATGGCAGTAAGCGATTTGCGTTTAATAAGATTGTTTTCATGAATAATCCCCCATTCTGATAATACGTGCATGATAATTGCCATTCGTACGTAAACCCCATTGGACATTTGTTTAAAAATCCTTGATTTTTCACTCTCTACTAAATTTGTATCTATTTCTACCCCACGATTTATCGGAGCTGGATGCATAAGAATTGCATGATCTTGTAACTTTTTATATCTTTCTTTCGTTAAACCATAGAGTGATAGGTAATCTGAAGTCTCTGCTTTATGCAGATGTCGCTCATGTTGAATTCTCAGTAACATTAACACGTCAGCTTCTTCTATGGCTTCATCCATGGTCAGGTATGGATAATCTAACGTATGGTCCTCAAATCCTGGTGCGGCACTAAAAATTACTTTCGCACCTAGTTTCGTAAGCGCCATTGCATTGGATTTAGCTACTCGACTATGTTTTATATCTCCAGCAATCACAACCTTCAACCCTTTAATTGAACCAAACTCTTGATACATCGTTAGTAGATCAAGCAAACATTGAGTTGGATGTTCTTCTTTGCCAGAACCAGCATTAATGACTGGTATGTTTAATTTTCCTCCCTGCTCCAATTCACTTATCCATTGATCTGAAGGATGTCTTATTACTAAGAAATTAGCCCCAATCGCTTCAAATGTTTTTGCTGTATCATATAACGATTCACCTTTTGCCAAACTCGATGCTTCTGTATGGAAATCCAATATCTCCACACCTAACTTTCGTTCCGCAACTGAAAAACTCATTTTTGTTCGAGTACTCGGTTCAAAAAACAGATTACCAGCAAATAATTGGCGATTTAATTGATTTGGTCGGTCTCTTAATTCATTTGCTTTTCGTATTATTTGATACATTTCATCGGCTTCCAATTGATTAACAGAAATAAAATGTCTCATCGACTTCCTCCTTCATGTATCCGTAATAACGAAGATTTAGTTATAAAAAAAGCTCTCTGCAAAATGGTTGCAGAGAGCTATACGTATCCTGGAATATATAGGTATCCAAAGATATACGTAGCCAAAAACAACCTTCCAAACCTCTCAGGATTTGATTAAAAGCTGAACATATTTATTTTTCATATAAAGATACACGATCTTCTTGATCTTGTTCACTTAGTTGAACAACAACAATTTCTCGATCCGATGTTGGTATGTTCTTCCCAACATAATCAGCACGGATAGGTAACTCACGATGCCCTCTATCCACGAGTGAACCAAGCTGGATTGTAGAGGGGCGACCAACGTCCATAACAGCATCCATTGCTGCTCGAACCGTTCTTCCAGTAAATAATACATCATCTATCAAAATAACATGTTTATCGGTTATATCCATTCCAATTGAAACAGAGTTAATCTTCGGGTCCTCTTGTTCAGATACTTTGTCAAGATCATCTCGATACATGGTAATATCTAATTCACCTAAAGGAACCTCAATAGATTCGATTTGCTTAATTTTCTGCTGGATACGCTTTGCTAGTGGAACACCTCTTGTTTTTATTCCAATCAAGACGAGATTTTCTCCACCTTTATTTTTTTCCAATATTTCATGAGACATTCTTGTTAGTGCTCGTTGTATGGATGCTGCATCCAGTATTTCCGTTTTCTTTTTCATTTGCGTATCTCACCTCAATCTAAAAATGCCCTTTTCCAAGAAAGGAAAAAGGGCATACTTTTACATGTAACATACGATCCCTTTCTAGCCTCTCTGGACTATTTTTTAAAGGTTCTATTCAACTGTTCTTCTTGTATTATTCCAAAAGATTCTTAAACTGTCAATACATTTTACGAATAAAGCTGAGCGCTTCTGTAAATATTTCTGGTGGATTCGCGTCAAACTCAAGCCATTCACCTGTTTTGGGATGATAAAATCCAATTTCTTTTGCATGTAATGCTTGCCCATCTACATTCATTGTTTTACGTTGACTATATTTCGGATCTCCCACTAACGGAAAACCAATATATTGCATATGAACCCGAATTTGGTGGGTTCTCCCAGTCTCAAGCTGGCACTCAACAAACGTATAGTCAGGGAATCGTTCTATCACACGAAAATGTGTAATAGCAGATTTTCCATTATCTACAACCGCCATTTTTTGTCTATCTTTAGGATCACGACCAATCGGAGCATCAATTAATCCTGTATCATGTCCAATTTCACCGTGAACAATTGCTACATATTTACGTTTTAATTGTTTTTGTTGTAATTGATCAGATAATTTTTGATGTGCAACATCATTTTTGGCAACTACTAATAATCCACTTGTATCTTTGTCTATTCGATGTACGATACCAGGGCGTTCTATACCATTAATCCCTGATAAATCATCACAATGATACAACAAAGCATGTACAAGTGTACCAGTTTGATGACCAGCTGAAGGATGTACAACCATACCTTTTGGTTTGTTGATAACAATGACATCCGAATCTTCATACACAACATCCAAAGGGATATTTTCGGGTTCTAGTATTAATGGTTTCGTTTCAGGTATTTCCCATGTAAGTGCATCACCTTCTACACACTTATAATTTGCTTTTACAGATACACCATTGACTTCTACCAATCCTTCATCAATCCATCCTTGTATTTGTGAACGTGATTGATCCGCAAGCAATTGTGTTAATAGTTTATCTACTCTTGTTTTTCCTTGTTGTTCTGTCACGATGTGTTGACTCTTTGTCATGATTTTGATTTTCCTTTCTGACGCTTTTCTTCCAGAATCGTAGCTATGAGAAATAGAATTACACCGATGGTTAATGATGAGTCAGCAACATTAAAAATCGGAAAGTTATAATCAAAGATGTAAAAGTTTGCAAAATCAACTACTTCTTGTCTAAATATACGATCAATAAAATTACCTATTGCTCCTCCTAAAATTACCACAAGTGCAACGGATAGTAATTTGTCACCTTTCGCATGTGTATGTAAAAAATAAATAATACCGATTATGACTATAGTAGTGATTATATAAAATAAGAGCATTTGTCCTTCTAATATTCCCCAAGCTGCTCCTGTGTTTCGGTGTGAAGTTATATAGAAAAAGTTATCAATAACAGATATAGATTCCCCTAACTCCATACGTGAAACTACCAACCATTTCGTTAGTTGGTCAATAATGACAAGCGCAATAGCTATTAAATAATACATAATCATTTATTATACCCCTCGATTCTAATCGAACTCTTTCTATCTTATACCGGTGCTCAAACATTTTCAAGAACAAACGTGATTCCAAATCATAATGTATCTTTGGAGAAAAACAAATAAAATGGTTGATACTATAGAAAATAGTGTTTTAGGAAAACTACAACGTTATTCATCAAGCCAGTAAACTGCTTCTGTCTAACCAAAAGATATCTTCAAAAAAAAGCAGAGGTCCCTGAGGAAAAGCTGATGCTAGACAATGCGAACATTGCACTTCTATGCTATACATTCTTTTCCAACAGAAATCATCTGCCTCGATTTATATTAATTTATATGGTAACCATCTTCAATCTGCATAATGCTTAGTAACTACATCCGCACATCGACTACATAAAGAAGGATGATTTTTATTTTCACCTACTGTTTCTGAAGATACCCAACAGCGGTCACATGTTTCTCCAGGGTGTACCTCAACTTGTACATTTACAACGTTACCTTCTTTTGCATCGGTTAACGTATCAACAATTACTGCTTCTGAGACAATAAAATATTGATGTAAGTGCTCCATTTCATCTAATACTTTTTTAGTGCCTTCATCTTTAGCTGCAATAGATATTTTTGCTTCTAATGATTTCCCAATAACTTTCTCACTTCTAGCTTCTTCTAAAGCTTTTAATACATCATCTCGGATTTTCATGAAGTGGTTCCATTTATCAACCGTTTGTTCATTAATGGCAACGTCACGTGCTTCTGGAATATCCGTTAAATGAACACTTTCCGCCTCCGGTTCTGGAATGTACTCCCAAACTTCTTCCGCCGTATGCGGGATAATTGGTGCAATAAGTTTCACTAAACTAGTTAACACTTCATAATACCCCGTTTGAATACTACGTCTACGAGGATGATCTTTTGCTTCAATGTAAAGAATATCCTTCGCAAAATCCAGATAAAATGAACTTAAATCAACGGAGCAAAAATGATGAATTTGTTGGAAGACAGGAGCAAATTCATACTGATTATAGTTTTTGTGTGCTTCCGCTAATACATTCTGCAAACGGTGGACCATATAACGGTCTACTTCTTCCATGTTCTCTTCTTTTACACGATCCGTATTGGGATTAAAGTCTGCAAGATTTGCTAATAAAAATCGAAACGTATTTCTGATTTTACGATAGCTTTCCGATGTTTGCTTCAAAATATCATCAGAAATACGAACATCTGCTTGATAATCAACACTAGATACCCATAGTCGTAGAATATCAGAACCTAATTGCTTTTGTACTTTTGATGGTACGATGACATTTCCTAACGACTTACTCATCTTTCTACCATTCCCATCTAAAACAAAACCATGGCTGATTACTGCTTTATAGGGAGCTTTTCCAGTTACTGCAACCGAAGTAGATAAAGAAGAGTTAAACCAACCACGATACTGGTCACTACCTTCGAGATATACATTAGCCGGACGTTGATGGTTTTGTCTGTTAAGTAACACACCTTCATGTGAAGATCCAGAATCGAACCAAACATCCATAATATCTGTTTCTTTCGCAAAATTCCCATTGGGACTATGCTCAGAAGTAAATCCTTCTGGTAATAATTCTTTCGCTTCTTTTTCAAACCAAATATTTGATCCATGTTCACGGAATAATTCTGAGACGTGATTAATCGTTTCATCAGTAATAATTGGTGTGCCATCTTCTCCATAAAATACTGGAATTGGAACACCCCAGGCACGTTGTCTAGAGATACACCAATCTTCTCTATCTCGTACCATATTATATAATCTTGTTTCGCCCCAATGAGGATACCAATTTACTTGTTTAATTTCCTCTAGAATATCTACACGGAAATCTTTAATCGAGGCAAACCACTGCGATGTTGCTCGGAAAATAGTTGGTTTCTTCGTTCGCCAATCATGTGGATAGGAGTGCGTAATAAATTCTAACTTGAGCAAAGCACCACTTGCATCCAATTTCTCCGTGATTATTTTATTAGCTTCATCATAAAACAAGCCTTCAAATCCAGGGGCCTCCTGAGTAAACACACCTTTCTCATCTACTGGACAGAAAGCATCTATTCCATAACTACGGGAGACATAAAAGTCATCTTCCCCATGCCCAGGTGCAGTATGAACACAGCCTGTACCAGCATCGGTTGTAACATGTTCTCCTAACATTACTAGTGAAGTACGATCGTAAAATGGATGTTGTGCTTCTATACCCTCTGCTTCTTTACCTTTAAAGCTTTGTAACACCTGAGGATTCTCCCAACCAAGTGATTCACTTACATCATCGAACAGAGCCTCAGCAATTATATACTTTTCCTCTCCTACCTGGACAACAATATATGTCAAATCAGCATGTAGACTAATTCCTAGATTTGCAGGCAATGTCCACGGTGTCGTAGTCCAAATAATAAATTTCTCTCCACCCGATAATAATGCTTGTCCACCTTTTACTTCAAAAGCTACATAAATCGATGGTGACCGCTTATCTTGATATTCAATCTCCGCTTCTGCCAATGCAGACTCAGATGAAGGAGACCAATAAACTGGCTTTAATCCTTTGTAGATATATCCTTTTCTTGCCATATCTCCAAAGACCTTAATTTGTGATGCCTCATAATCTTTCGTGAGTGTAATATACGGGTTGTCCCAATCACCGCGAACTCCTAATTGTTTGAACTGTTCACGTTGATTATTAATTTGCCCTAGTGCATATTCTTCACATAACTTACGAAAAGCAGCTATATCCATTTCTTTACGTTTTATTTTTTTCTTCTTCGTTAAAGCTGTCTCAATTGGCAATCCATGTGTATCCCATCCTGGAATATATGGCGCATGATAACCTGTCATGGACTTATAGCGGACAATAAAGTCTTTTAACACCTTATTTAATGCATGGCCTATATGGATATCTCCATTAGCATAAGGGGGTCCGTCATGTAAAACAAATAACGGTCTACCTTTTGTACGTTCTAATGTCTTTGCGTACTGATTCGTTTCTTCCCACTTTTTTTGTCGTTCTGGTTCTTTGTTCGGTAGATTTCCACGCATCGGAAATGCAGTTTTTGGCATTAATAATGTTTGTTTGTAATCCATTACAATAAAACCTCCTATTTATAACAAAAAAAGCCTTCTAATCCCAAAAGGGACGAGAAGACTCGCGGTACCACCCTTATAAATCTAATGTTGATCCATTACATTCACTTTAAGATCGATAACGGAGATGAACCGTCCATTACTACTTGTTTCGTAATGAAAACTCAAGAGTGATTTTCTAAAAGCTTTCCGCACTGAGCTCACACCATCCTCAATTCGCTAGATCGGTTCTACTTTTATACTGTCTCTATCATTGCTTTTACCTATTCATATTTCCATATAGTTCATAGAATGATATGTAATTTTAAAAATGAACATCACGTCATTAAGACTGCTGTTCTAGAAGCTCTAATTCTTCATCGATTTCAGTATCAAATAACTCTTCCCAATCATCCGTACCTAACATTTCTAATTGTGCTTGTACTAACATACGCATACGTGTACGGAATACTTTCGCTTGCTTTTTCAGCTCTTCCACATCTAAAGAAATTTTACGCGCCTTGCTAAGTGCCTCATTCACAATACGATCAGCATTTTTTTCTGCTTCTTTAATAATTAGTTTCGATTCTTTTGAAGCATTTCCTTTTACTTCTTCTGCTGTTTCTTGTGCTACGAGAATAGATTTATTTAATGTTTCTTCAATATTAGTAAAATGGCCTAAACGCTCACGTAATTGTCTAACTTCTTCTTCTGCCTCTTTCTTTTCACGAATAACTAACTCATAATCTTTGATAATTTGATCTAAAAATTCATTTACATCGTCTTCATCATATCCGCGAAATCCTTTTGCAAACTCTTTATTATGAATGTCCAATGGTGATAATGCCACCATCGTCACCTCCTTAGCGATATAAATACTTAAAAATCCTTATTACACATTAATTCGACAAATAAACAATAATTCCTGCATTAATTATACCATTATTTGAGTGTAGCAATTGTTATTTTCACTTTATCTTTTTTTGATTTTCCTCTTATAGATGTAAGCTTACTTCTACCATGACCTCGAATCGAAATCATGTCTTTTTCTTGCAACTGAAATTTATTGTCATCGACTAACTTATAGTTCACTTTCACTAATCCTTTTTGAATAAAAACAGTTGCTTCTTTTCGTGATAGTGGATAAATCTCTTTAATAACTGTATCTAAACGAAGAGAAGATACGGTCTTATCACGTTCAATCCATGTTTCATTTTTTTTAATGAGTAATTGCAGGTCCTTTTGTTCAAAGTGTACAGATGATTTTCTAATCGATGTTAAATTCATTTGTACAAATGGGGAAATTTCTGAAGCGGCTATAATCTGTATCTTACCATCCTCAATTATAATATCACCGAGTTTTTTTCGCTTAATTCCTTGTGATAAAAAAGCTCCCATTACATCTGGATGTTCTATCATTACAAATTTTGGTTGGAAATTTGCTTCGAGTAGTTGAATTTGAAACATATCTTCTGTAATCTCTTCATACTTTGGAGCTAAAATCATTCTACTTCGTTCACTCTTGTTACTTCCACCAAAACCTCTTACCTGAAGTTCCTCATTATGTTCTCCAATCAACGAAGTGACTATTTCTTGCTCACGAGGGTCAAGAAAATCCGTTAGCTTTGGGATAAAAGAACGTTCTACTTGCTCTTTCCAAGAAAAAACTTGATCAATAAAAGGCTGTTCTTCTTTACGAAAATGTTGATAAACTTCCATTATAATTCCTTTCCTTAATAAATGAACATTCGGAAAAACTCAAAAATTCCTTGACGTGCAAGATTAAGTACTATAATTGCAACGATTGGAGATAAATCAATCATACCTAGTGGGGGAATGAACCTACGGAATATTTCTAGATAAGGTTCACAAATTTTCGTTAGCAGTTCTCCAAATGAAGATTCTCTTGCTCCTGGGATCCAGGACATCATAATATAAATAAATAAAGCAAAGCTATATATTGTGATCCCCATACTAATAAGATTCAAAATTTGCATCATACGCTGTTACCATCCTTTGTCATATTCTTCCTGTTCGTACAACATTTCAGTGATTGTACCTGATACCTCTACATTATCTGGTGTGCACAAAAATGTTTCTGCTCCTAGTTTCTGGATATCACCTTTGACAGCATATACAGTACCACTTAAGAAATCAACAATTCGTTTTGCTTGTTGATGATCTACTCGCTGCAGATTAATAATAACTGCACGGCGATTAACTATATTGTCAGCTATCTCTTGTGCTTCATTATAATTACGTGGTTCAATTAACACAACGCGAGAATTACTTTGCTGAACGCTTGATAAATTAACCACATTTTTGGGATTCACTTTAGCTTCTTTTTGTGTTGGTTCTTCAGATTGATTATCCTCGTCTACATATTCATACTCATATTCGTCACCCATAAAATAATCTTTTAATTTATTTTTAAAACTCATCTCCTTCACCTCTCTACTTAAAAATTCTATCCAACGAGTTTCGATCCAATACGTACATGTGTAGCTCCCTCTTCTATAGCAATATGATAATCGTTACTCATTCCCATTGAAAGCCATTCACATGGTGCGTGTGGTAATTCTTTTTTTGTTATTTCATCTCGTAGATCTCTCAATTTTTTAAAGACAGATCTCACATCCTCTGGATCTTCCACATGTGGAGCCATTGTCATTAGTCCAACTATTTTAATATTTTCGTATCCAGATAATGACTTAATAAATGAAATCACTTCATCTGGGAAAATTCCGTGTTTCGATTCTTCCCCACTAACATTTACTTGAACAAAACAGTTAACTGGATGAGTAGCTCGTTTATTTATTTCTTTAGCTAATGATTTTCTATCCAAAGAATGTATAAAATCTACTTGGTTAATGATATCCTTTACCTTACGTGACTGTAAGGAACCAATAAAATGCCAGTTCACTTGATTTTGAATTTCATTATATTTTTCCAAAAAACCTTCGTTTCGATTTTCGCCAAGATTGTCAATTCCTGCATTAATCGCTTCCTTGGTTCGTTCAATTGTAACATATTTTGTCACAGCAATAAGTCGAATATCTTCAGGACTACGGTTTGCATTTGCACAAGCTTGTCTAATGTTTTCTTGTATATTAGATAAATTCGTTGCCACATCTACCATTTTGTCGTTCTCCACCCTTTTTTACACATTATATCCTATAAATCCAAGCATCCTACCTGTTATTCCTTTATCACGACGATGAGAGAAAAATAGCGTTTCATCACGAAACGTACAATATTTGGTTACTTCTATATTATGACGAAAAACACCAGATTGTAAAAGGATTTCTCTATTTAACTCTTTTAAATCTAATAAATATTGATTATCAGATACTTGATTCGTACAAATTTGCATTTCATTGTCAGTCAAATGTTTAATAACATTATTATCTACTTGGTAATGTTCTCTTGAAATGGATGGTCCTACAATTACTTTAATATTTTTCTTTTCTGACCCTTGATCTACAAATGACTGTACCATTTTCGATGCGATTCTTCCCACTGTACCTTTCCAGCCTGCATGCGCAATTCCTACAAATTTCGTCACTGGATCAAAAAAATACAATGGAACACAGTCAGCATATAGTGATACAGCTAGGGCATTTACATCAGGAGGGATAATTAATCCATCTACCCCAGATAATGATGTATTATTTGAATGACTCCCAGAACCAACATCAGTAGCCTGAATAAGTGCCACCTTTGTATCGTGAACTTGTTCGCCAACCACCCAATTGGATAAGTCTACGTGCAATTGCTCACTCAATATTTTTCTGTTTTGCAGTACATTCTGCTCCCTATCATTTACATGAAATCCCATATTTAAAGAACTGTATTCATCTATACTTGTACCACCATTTTTCGTTGTAAAACCTACCATTAATCCAGGGTGTTCTCTCTCCCATTCTTCCACATGAAAATAACGCGCTTCTTTCTGTATAAATATATCTTTCACTCTCATATCCCCCCGGAAAATACTATTTCATCTTGTCATAATGGTATCATATTTATGAATTATTTTCCTTATGCACTGCCATAGATTCCGGGACCATAAATTTCTTTCACTAAAATTACTTCCTCTCCAATACGAACAATTTTTTCCCAGGCAATTAAAAGTTCATCTGCTTTAGCAAACATTCCTTGCTTTTTTTCTTTTCCTTCAACAATAATTGCAAGAACCCTTCCATTATTTCCGTCTATTTCTAAATCAATGATATGACCCAATCTGCTCCCATCATCTACTGCTATAATTTCTTTCATTTGCAAGTCCGATAATTTAACCATAGCTATCATCCTTTCTTTATACAATATATGCAAGCAAGCCCAATTTTTTCGTAAAAATAATATACAATTTCATTTTAAGTGATAACTAAATAAATCCAATTTCTGATATGTAGATTTTTAACTGCTAACGATCACAATAGCTCAGCAGATAAAATTTGTAGTCTTTGATATCTCAGTAATTTCGATTTCACTAGATGACTAGGAATTATTAACACACATAAAAAACCCAGCACTTATAAAATAAGGCCAGGTTATTAATTCTCTAAAGTTTTATTTATACCTCAAGGCTAATTGTTTTCATATGGAGTTTCAACCGTATAGCATTGTAACAATTTATTCGAACATTTGCTTATTCATTTGACTAATTGCCGCTTTTTCTAAACGAGATACTTGAGCTTGTGAGATACCAATTTCATCGGCTACTTCCATTTGTGTTTTCCCTTGGAAGAATCGTTTATTAAGTATCATTTTTTCACGCTCATTCAGTTGATGCATACCTTCTTTCAATGACAATTTGTCTACCCAACTGGAATCTTTATCTTTCTCATCACTTATTTGATCCATAACAAATATAGGATCTCCCCCATCATTGTATATTGGTTCAAAGAGTGAAACTGGGTCTTGTATAGCATCTAAAGCAAATACTACATCTGTTTGAGGTATATCCATTTCCTTTGCAATTTCTGCAGGAGATGGTTCTTTTGAAGTTTTACTAATTAATTTCTCACGTACTTGCAATGCTTTATATGCAATATCTCTTAAAGAACGAGAAACACGAATCGGATTATTATCACGAAGATAACGTCTTATTTCACCAATAATCATCGGAACAGCATACGTGGAAAAACGTACATTATGTGATAAATCAAAGTTATCAATAGATTTCATAAGACCTATACAACCCACTTGAAACAAATCATCCACATACTCACCACGATTATTAAATCGTTGTATAACACTCAACACGAGACGTAGATTACCATTCACTAATTCCTCTCGTGCAGTAATGTCTCCATCTTCTTGCATTCGAACAAATAGTTTTTTCATTTCCTCGTTTTTAAGTACGGGTAGCTTAGATGTATCAACCCCACATATTTCTACTTTATGTCTTGTCATTATAGTCAACCCTCCCAGTCGATGATGCTGTTCATGGACAGTATCTCCTCTGGAAGGATTTTTTATGCAACCAACATTAGGACCTACATTTTAAAAAAAGGGGAAATCCTTATTACATCAAGCTATACCATTTTATTAAATTCTTTTTTTAATCGACGAATTATTTTTTTCTCTAAACGAGATATATATGACTGAGAAATTCCTAACATATCAGCTACATCTTTTTGTGTTTTTTCTTCTTCACCTATAAGTCCAAAGCGCAGTTCCATTATTTGTTTTTCTCGTGCATTAAGCTTTTCTAATGCCGACTTTAGTAATGTTTTGTCAACAGTGGATTCTAGATTTTTTGTGATTATATCTTCTTCTGTTCCCATTACATCTGATAACAGCAATTCATTGCCATCCCAATCAATATTCAATGGTTCATCAAATGACACTTCTGATTTCAGTTTATTATTTCTACGTAAGTACATTAATATTTCATTTTCGATACAACGTGATGCATACGTCGCAAGTTTTATTTTTTTCTCCGGGTTAAATGTATTGACTGCCTTTATTAATCCAATCGTACCAATACTAATTAAATCTTCAATATTTATACCAGTATTTTCGAATTTTCTTGCTATATAAACGACTAATCTCAAATTCCGCTCGATTAACATCGCCCTGGCTGCCTTGTCTCCTTTAGGTAACCGGATTAACAGTTCTTGTTCCTCTTGTTTAGAAAGTGGTGGTGGTAGTGCTTCACTTCCTCCAATATAATAAATTTCTGTTGATTTTAGACCTAACTTCATTAACAACTGATACCATCGCAATTTTAGTTTAACTTTCCAAACGCGCACAACCTTCACTCCTTTATGCTGAATGTATAATCGACTGTTTCATAATTTGTGGATGTAATAAGCAGTGATAGCTATCGTCTCGCACTAAATTCCCAAATTGGATGCCTATGATCACATTGGTAGCAAGTAATTGTTGATCATTATAATTAACTATCACTCTCTCTGGCCGAATCCCAATCATCATTGAACTCCCACCATCTACACCTTGATAGGGAATAATTTGTATCTTATCCTGCCAACGTTTTGGAATTTCATCCATATCTAAGTTATTTTTTGCTTTTTCTAGTTGAAGCCATTCATCTTCTGTGAACCATTCTTTTAAAAACGTTCGATCACAAATAATAACTGGTCGTTTTGTCAGCGGATCAACTAATTGATTTCCACTATCAATGTAACCCTTTGATTGTTGTACTTTTTGATTTAAAGTTAAAAAAACTTCACACATTTGATCATACTTAATTTGTTCTCCAACATGCTCGTCCATACGTCTCTTTGTGAAGTACCAGATAATTGGAAATCCAATTAATATAAACAACCAGCTGATTGGGTCTCCGAAACCTTTGTTAAATGTAATCATCCCATTTGCTGTCATAGAAACAGGACTTGATAGCATAAAATGTATAGCTGTTAATCCTCCACCAATAGCAAATGATACAAAATAAAATAATAAACATAATTTCAACGTCTGATATGTACCTTTCCATCCGAAGGCACTAAAAATAATCAATACGGAATAAAGGAGCTTCCCAACAGCTCCATTAATAAAAGATTCTGGATAGAAAATAGTTATTGGTACAATTAGAGATGCAATTAATGCACCAAATAAAAGCCTCAATAGATTCACAGAATCCCTGGCAAGTAACTTTACTAACATGAGTAACATAAGATCAATCAAAAAATTTAACATCCAGACGGCATCGAGGTAAATAGTCAATAACCCTCTTCCTTCCCTGATGCAAATGATGGTAGGTGATAAGCATATAATAGTAATGAAATGGAATTAATGAAAAGTATAGATGACGAGCTAAGCAAAGTCTGTCACTTCTTGTATGCATAAATAAGCTAATTTACACTTTTTATACCTAATTCTGTCAGTGGCGATATAAACTATTCATCTAAAATTTGGAGTAAGTTCTATGAATACTATAAATTTATTTATCAAATTTTATAAAGAATATGTCGAAGGTTCGTTTTAATAATAGTAGGTTGTGAGAAAATCGTATCCAATTTAAAAATGAAATTAATTTCTCCGTTATTAATTTATTTCGCACAAAAAATCCAGCTATCTATGGATAGCTGGATTTTATTAGCATATTTGCGAGTTTATTTACTTCCTATCGATTTCTATTACGATTTCTTAAGAATGTTGGAATGTCCAATTCTTCCTCGTCTTGACGTGGACGAGATTGAGCCTGCGGCTGGGAAGGTTGTTGTGATTCTCTTGATTCTCTAGTTTCTCTCGTACTTGCAGCTTCATTCAAATCTTTAGAAGCTGTTTGTTGTGACTGCCCAATGTTCGTTCGTTGTTGTTTTTGTCTAGTATCTACTTTTTTAGCATTTTCATCAAAACCAGTAGCAATAACAGTGACAACAATCTCGTCGTTTAAGTTTTCATTTATTACTGAACCAAAGATAACATTTACTTCTTGATCAGCAGCAGAGGTTACAAGATCTGCAGCTTCTTGAACTTCATACAAACTTAAGTTTGTTCCACCTGTAATGTTCATAAGTATTCCATGCGCACCATCTATAGATGTTTCTAATAGTGGAGAGGAAATAGCTTTTTTCGCTGCTTCTGTTGCTCTTGTTTCTCCTGTAGCAATACCAATTCCCATTAATGCAGAACCCTTATCAAACATGATTGTCTTCACATCAGCAAAGTCAACATTAATAAGACCTGGTTTTGCAATTAAATCAGAAATACCTTGTACACCTTGACGAAGTACATTATCTGCTTCTCGGAATGCTTCAAGCATTGGTGTATTCTTGTCAACAATTTCAAGTAATCGATCGTTAGGAATGACAATTAGTGTATCTACAGCTCCTTTTAACGTATCAATACCAGAGACTGCTTGCGTAGAGCGTCTTCTTCCTTCGAAGCTAAATGGACGAGTTACAACACCTACGGTTAAAGCGCCAATGTCTTTAGCTACTTGTGCAATAACAGGGGCAGCTCCCGTTCCAGTTCCACCGCCCATTCCAGCAGTAACAAATACCATATCCGCACCTTTAAGTACTTCTTCCAACTGTTCTTTACTTTCTTCGGCAGCTTTTTTACCAACTTCAGGATTGGCTCCAGCACCGAGCCCTCTAGTTAGCTTACCTCCGATTTGAATTTTGGATTCAGCTTTTGACAAGTTTAACGCTTGTGCATCTGTGTTTACAGCAATAAATTCTACACCTTCAACACCATGCTCTATCATTCGGTTTACAGCGTTATTACCGCCTCCACCTACTCCTATAACTTTAATTGTTGCGAGTTCTTCCATATTTGTATCAAAATCCAACATAGTCCGTTCCTCCTAATATCCAGATTACATGTTTAACGAAATTAATTATAACTTTAAAAATCTATTAGTTTAGTCAAAGAAATATTTAAATAGATTCGCAAAACCTGATTCTTTCTTTTTACTTTCGTTTTTTTCCTTTTTCTCTTTAGATGGTTTTATTTGTTTTTTAGGTTTTTGTGGGCTAGCCGCATCCAAGATAACGGATGGGTACAACTCTTTCCCTTGTATCTTCGCATTACGATAAGCAAATTGCAGAATTCCAATTCCCGAGGTGAATTGTGGCTCTCTCACCCCAATATAATCAGGGATCGCAACTCGTACATTCGAGTAAAATAAATCCTGCGCTAACTCTAGACTTCCAGGCATTGCAATGGTACCACCGGTTAATACATACCCTCCTGGAAGTTCCCTATAACCCATTTTACGAATTTCTCTTTCTACATAAGCATAAATTTCTTCTAATCTAGCTTCAATCATATCTGCAATTTGTAACTGATTAAAAACTTGTCTCTGGTTACTTCCAATTGTTGAAACTTCAAATGTCTCATCTTCTTGAGCATCATCATAAAAAGCATGGCCATAATTCATCTTAATATCTTCCGCTTCTTCCGTGGAAGTTCGCAGACCAATCGAAAGGTCTTTGGTAATATTATCTCCACCAAGGCTAATTACACTTGTTGCAACTAGATGATCATTTTCAAAGACAGATACAGTCGTACATCCTCCACCTATATCAATTAAAGCTGCTCCCATATTCATTTCATCTTTTGACAATGCTATTGTACCAGCAGCAAGAGGCTGAAGACAAATATCAGATACCTCTAAATTAGCACGCTCCACACATTTTAATATATTATGTAGAACTGTCTTCGAACAAGTAATAATCGTTCCTTCCATTTCAAGGCGGACACCAATCATACCTCTTGGATCTGTTATTTCATCCAAACCGTCTACAATAAATTGTCGAGGTATAACATCTATGATTTCGCGTTCTGGTGGTATAGATATAACTTGAGCACCATCAATGACTCTCGTGACATCTTCATCTCCAATTTCACGATTCTCACTCTGTACTGCAACTACACCATGACAAGGCTGTAATTGTATGTGACTGCCATTAATGCCTACAACCACTCGTTCAATATGCATTCCAACCATACGTTCTGCTTGTTCTACAGCATTTCGAATAGAATGTACCGTCTGATCGATATCAACAATTGCACCCTTTTTCATGCCATTTGATTTTGCAGTACCTACTCCAATAATATTTAGAGAATCTGATTGTACTTCTCCTATAATCACTTTAATCATTGTCGTTCCAATATCTAGGCTTACTAAAACTTCACTATTATCCAATTAAAGGCACCTCCTACAGAAACATTTCCTATGTTTCTTAAAACTACGTTATCCATTCATTGTAGAGTCTACTATTTTAAAATATTTCAATGAAAAAATAAAATATATATAGGTTATTCAACATTTAACGGTCATAACCCTTTTTCATTTTCCAAAAAAATGGTACATAATATAGGTTTCGTAGATAAAAACAATTATGTGACTTTATTTTGATGTTAATCCTCTTCGGATCCATCTTCAGAATCATTACCGGATGTTTCATCCACCTCTAACTCGGTCACATCTTGATCATCTTGATATGATTCAAAATATACACCCACGCCTATATGAATAACTCCCTCATCTTCTGGTTCTAGTTGGGAGACAATGGAAGGATATACTGAAATTTTATTACTTATTTCTCTCAGTGATCCTATTACGGTATATCCATCATTCATATATAGCATAATTTTATTGCTATCATCTTCGCTTTCGACCCAATGAATTTCAGAAATCAGACTCATAATACTTTGTGGGACATCTTTCATTTCCGTTGCTAATTGCTTCAATTGTTCTTCATCAAATCCCTGTAAAAAGGGCGCATTACCAGTAAAACCTTGATTACTATCATCCAAAATTTCACCATTTCCTAAAATAGGAAGATAATTCGAATCATCATTAATATAACCGATCACTGGTTGTTCCTCTACCTCCAGCGTAACTGTAGAGGGGAATTTTCTGTCTACTTGAATGTTTTTTATGACTGGATCTTTCGCAATTGCTTGTTCAACAGAATTCGTATTAATTGTCCATATATTCGTATCGGTTGTTAACTCACTATATTTAATAATTTTTTCTTCATTTAAAAACGTATTTCCATTTACTTCAATCGTCCGTATATGACTTAATGGAGATTGCAAGTAAACAACAACAGCAATTAGAAGAAAAAAGATAGATAGATAGAATATAAGACGTCTATTGGCTTTCTTTTTTCTTGCATGTTTCAATTTGGGAATACGATCCTCTATTGAAACAACATTTTTGTCACTCATCTCCATTTCTTCCTTTATCAACATTTTAAATATAAAAATGGTAGGTTTTGTGCCATTTCTTCTATTTACAGAAATTATATCACAAAACCTACCATTAGATGTAGTGTACATCACATAGAATATGAAGTTTTTCTATATATAGTTACTTTTAACCAATTATTTACTTTCCATACTTTTGGAGTACCTGCTTATATTTAGTAGAATTCCTACCGAACATAATGTTAATGTAAGAGAAGATCCACCATAACTCAAAAACGGTAAAGTAATACCGGTTACTGGAATCAACCCTATTACCACACTTATATTAATCATAGCTTGCAAAGCTAACATGGAAGAAATCCCCACTGCTAATAGACGACTAAATAGATCAGGAGCCTCAAGTGCTATTTTAATTCCTCTCCAAAGCAGAAGAAAAAATAATATAATTATCATTGCTCCTCCAATAAACCCTAATTCTTCTCCAATAATTGCAAATATAAAGTCCGTCTGCGGCTCCGGTAAATAAAAATATTTTTGCAAACTATTTCCTAATCCTAATCCCATTAATCCACCAGGTCCAATTGCGTATAAAGATTGTATTATTTGAAATCCATGCCCCAATGGATCTTCCCAAGGATTCAAGAATGCAGTAATACGATTAATTCGATATGGAGCTGAAGCAATTAACCCTATAAAACCAATGACACCAATACCTGCTAATCCGAAAAAATGACTTAAATTTGCACCAGCTACAAACAGCATAATCATGCAAGTTAATACAAGAACCATACCCGTCCCTAAATCAGGTTGTAACATAATTAATCCAAAAGCTGTAAAAATTAATAATAAACATGGAAGGAAACCTTTTCGTAATGAAGTAATATACTTTTGATATTCCGAAAGTAATGATGCTAAGAAAATAATCAATCCAAGTTTCATAAATTCAGAAGGCTGAATACTAAATGCCCCTATGCCAATCCAACTTTGCGCACCACCACGAACCATCCCTACCCCTGGAATTAATACCAGTAAAAGTAGTATGAAACAAATGAATAAAATCATTTTTGCATATTTTTTCCACGTGTAGTAGGGAATAAACATAAAAAATATCATTGCAGCTACACCTGCACCAGCGAATAAAGCTTGTCGTTTTAAATAATAAAAAGCATCATTAAATTTATACTCTGACCATATATAAGAAGAACTAAAGACCATTACAATTCCAGCCATAAGTAGTATGGATAATATAATTAATAATATATAATCTGGCTTTTGCTGCTCTTTTAGTTTATTCAACAAAGAAAAACACCCCTAATCTTTAGTTCAGAATAAGGGGTGTAACAATAATTGGAATTTTCATGTGTACAAGCCCCTTACTTCAGTCTATGCAGGGCTTGTATAAACATGTCTCCTCTTTCTTCAAAAGTTTTGTACTGATCCCAGCTTGCACAAGCTGGTGACAATAATATAGTATCCTGCTCATCCGTTAGAGCAAATGCAACCTCTACTGCATGTTGAACATCTAACGCTTTTTCAATTACTGGTATATTTGCAGCAACACCAGCATCCTTAAGCTTACCTGCTGTCTCTCCGAATACGACCATCGCTTTAACATGATGCAAATAAGGAATTAATTCTTCAAATGTATTTCCTCTATCTAAACCACCTGCTAGTAAAACCACATTCTTGTTAAAAGCTGCTAACGCTTTTTTAGTCGCTAATATATTCGTTGCCTTTGAGTCGTTATAAATATAACGCCCATTTATAACACCTACAAATTCCAAACGATGTTTTACTCCTGAAAATGTTGTTAACACTTGTACAATCCCTTCATTAGTAGCACCATTTAATTTTGCAGTAGCAATAGCAGCTAATATGTTTTCCATATTATGTTTACCTACAAGTACTATGTCTCGAATAGCTATAATTTTCTCATCTTTATAGTATAGAAAATCATCATCCATCCATGCACCATCTGCTAACGGTCGTGAACTAGAAAACGGCACTTTTGTAGCCTCTGCAGTTTTAATTGCAGCAGATACATTATCATCGTCAGCATTATAAATTAAATAATCATGTTTGTTTTGACTTTTAAATATATTACATTTCGCTTCGACGTAATTTTCAAAAGAACCATGATAATCTAAATGTGCTTCGAATAAATTTAATAGGACAGCAGTTGAAAATTGTAATTGATCTATTCCTTGTAACTGAAAAGAAGATAATTCCATAACCATCTTTTCATCAGATTGCAACGAAGAAGCTACTTCTGTTGCAACTACTCCAATATTCCCTGCCACTTTTACAGATACATTACTTCGATCTAGCATTTCTGTAATTAATGTTGTTGTTGTCGTTTTTCCATTTGATCCAGTAATTCCAATAACAGGCTGGTTTGTTAAGTAATGAACTAGTTCAACCTCTGATATAACAGGTATCCCTCGGCGCTGAGCTTCTTCTACAATTACATTATCATAGCGAATACCTGGGTTTTTTACGATGAGATCTTTACCATCAAGCACAGAAATTGGATGTGAGCCTAATACTAATTCTGCTCCCATTGTTTGTAATTTCTGTACAGTTGCGTCTTCTAATGTTGCCATGCCATCATTTATTGTAACTTGTATATGATTTTGCAATAAAACGTTTGCCGCTGCTGTGCCACTTTTAGCTAATCCTAATACAAGTACGTGCTGATAAGGAAAATTTGTAAGTACATTCATTACATTCCCACCTCAATATAAACACCAAGCATAGCAAACAATAAACCTACCAACCAAAAAGTAGTGACTACACGCCACTCTGACCAGCCTAATAGTTCATAGTGGTGATGTAATGGACTCATTTTGAATACACGTTTACCAGTTGTTTTAAATGAAATCACTTGAATAATTACAGACAATGTTTCTATTACAAAAACTCCGCCTATAATAATCAGTAAAATTTCTAATTTCAATAAAATAGATATTGCAGCAATTGCTCCACCAAGAGCTAATGAGCCTGTATCACCCATAAATACTTTTGCAGGATGTGCATTGAAAACTAAAAAGCCAAGTAAAGCACCTACTACTGCTAAGGAGAACACGGCTACTACATGATCAGGTATTCCATACCAAGCAATGATAGCAAATGCTCCAAATGCTATGGCTGCGGTTCCTGCTAATAGCCCGTCTAATCCATCCGTTAAGTTGACTGCATTGGAAGCACCAACCATCATAAATATAACTAATACGGCATAAAACCAACCAATATCAAATTGTAATTCAGTCCCCGGCACATAAATGACTGTCGAAAACCCTTGATTTCTTAAAATAAAATAAAAGACGAGTGCAATTATTATTTGGCCGAATAATTTTTGTTTAGAAGTTAGTCCAAGATTTCTTTTCATTGCAACTTTTATAAAATCATCTAAAAAGCCTAATAATCCATATCCAAATAATACAAAAATCAATAACCACACCTGATAATTAATACCTTCATCCGTTCTGCTTGCCATAATAAGTGACGTGATGATTATACTAAATATAATCATCAGCCCACCCATCGTAGGTGTTCCTGTCTTTTTTTGATGTGACTGTGGTCCTTCTTCTCTAATGCTTTGTCCAAAATTTAATCTTCTTAAAAATGGTATAAAAATAGGAGATAGAAGAACGGTAATGAGAAATGCTACAACTATTGTTATTAATAATCCAGTTAAGTCCACTTCATTTCCTCCTCACTTATTAAACCGTCCAACTAAGTAACTAGATGTTCGATTACTGCTGTAATTCTTTAATAAACATTTCAAACTTCATTCCTCTAGAAGCTTTAAATAATATTAATGTTTGATTATTTAAATGCTCCTTTAATGACGGAACAACATCTTCTCGTTGTTTTATATAATGTACATTTACTTTAGGATGTTGCTTTGTAATTTCATCATAAATATAAAAAGCTTGCTCTCCATAAGTATAAATTTCTGAAATTCGGGAATCAATAACTTCGGCAATCGAACGATGATAGTGTTCTGAATATGTACCTAACTCTAAAATATCCCCCAACACTAATACCTTATTTTGAAAACCTTCCATTTCTTTAACTACTTGAATAGACGCTTTCATGGAAGTGGCAGAGGCATTATATGCATCATTTATGATATGGACACCATTAATCCCTGTTTCAAGTTCAAAACGCATTCCAGTAACTTCTAGCTTATTAAAAGCTAATTGTATATTCTCATGTGAAATATTTAGAGCTTTCCCAATAGAAATGGCGAATGCTGCATTCTTTGCATGGTGTTCACCGAGCAGATTAACATGATATGGTTTATCCGTTACTTCAAATGTAGTACGATCAGGATGCACTTTTACATTCGAAATGTTAATGTCACTTTCTTTCGTAAAGCCAATTCCAATTATTTGCGAATCATCCATATCTATATTTTCTTTCGCTAATAAAGGCTCGTCATCATCAATAAATAAATTACCGTTTGACTTTATTCCTTCAATTATTTCCAATTTTGCTTTTGCAATACCTTTTCGGGAACCTAAATTTTCAATATGAGATTCACCAATATTCGTAATTACTGTGTAGTCTGGTTCCGCTATTTTACTTAATAACTCAATTTCTCCAAACTGACTCATACCCATCTCAAGTACGAGTACTTCAGTATCAGGTTGCATCGATAAAATAGTAAGTGGCAATCCAATATGGTTATTTAAATTACCCTGTGTAGCTGTTGTTTTATAGCTTGTCTTTACCACCGACGTAATCAAATCTTTCGTTGTGGTCTTACCATTAGACCCCGTAACACCAACTACAGTGGGATTAACAGATCTAAGATAGGAATTAGCTAACTGTTGCATAGCTAAAATCGTATCCTCTACGAAAAATACAGGAAAGGAGTTGTCCCATTCACTGGGCAAAGGAATGGACTTATCCCATAATGTTGCGATCGCACCATTTTTAATTGCATCAAAAATGAAATTATGTCCATCAAATCTTTCTCCAACAATCGGAATATATAGGGAGTTGGAACTTGGTTCTCTTGTATCACGAGTTACTTCCTGTATAGTAATGTCTGTACTTATTTTTCCCTGATGTTTAGGAAATAATTCCGCCAGCCATTGTACTGTAAATAACAATAGGTTCACTCCCCTTTCTGCTTAATTGCATTTCTAGCCACATCTCTATCGTCGAAATCGTATTTCGTATGTCCAATAATTTGATATGTCTCATGACCTTTTCCAGCGATTAAAACAATATCATCTTTTTGAGCAGATTGTATTGCTTTAGCAATTCCTTCTTTACGATCTACCACAACCTCATAACTACCACTATTTGCATCTAGTTCAGCAGTCATATCATCTAATATTGCTTGAGGGTCTTCCGTACGCGGATTGTCAGAAGTGAACACCGCATGATCCGCATAATTCAACGCCACTTCAGCCATCAGAGGTCTTTTCTTACGATCTCGATCTCCACCACATCCTACGACCACATATACATTTCGTTTTGCAAAGTCCTTTATTGTCTGTAGGACGTTTTCTAATGAATCTGGAGTATGTGCAAAATCCACAATTACAGAATAATTTTGTCCTTCGACAATTGGTTCGAACCTGCCATTTACTCCCTCTATTGATTCTAATGCTTGTTGGATGACGTTCAATGGAACCTTCGATGCGATAGCTGCCGCACTTGCAGCTAACATATTATAAACATTAAACATTCCCATTAATCTACTTTGAATTGTGATGTTACCTAGAGGGGAATGTAATTTAAAACGAATACCAGATGCTGTAAGTTCAATATCTTTTGCCATAATAGTCGCTTCTTTTTTACAGCTATACGTTATGACATGTTGTGCAGTACTTCTTTTTAATAAATGACTTGATGAATCATCATCATTAATGATTGCATATTTTTCTTTTTCACTGTCGTAGCCATTACCTAGTTGAGCAAACAACAAGCTTTTCGCACGTAAATAATCTTGAATATCTTGGTGATAATCTAAATGATCTTGGGAAAGATTGGTAAATACCGCAATATCATAATCACATCCATATACCCTTCCCATATCTAACGCATGAGAGGAAACTTCCATGATACCCTGTTTCACATCTTTTTCACGCATTACATGAAATGTTTTTTGTAGCTCAAGTGCGTTAGGAGTTGTATTTACAATAGGGAAGGTCTCTTCCCCTATTTTCACTTGAATTGTTCCAATTACTCCAGCTTTTTTCTGATGATATTCAAAAATTTTATCTAACAAATAAGTAACAGTTGTTTTTCCGTTTGTTCCAGTAACACCGATAAGCGGAAAATGTTTGGTTGGGTAATCATAATACTTCACTGCAAGCATCGCAAGTGCGCGATTCGTATCCTCCACCTGAATGATTGGAACCCCATATTCCTTCATTAAAGGTTTACTAGTAAATATTGCAGATGCTCCATTTTTCACCGCTTGATCTACATAATCATGTCCATCCACAGTAAATCCCGTGATACATACAAATGCACTTCCGCTAGTTATTTTTCTCGAATCCATTTCTAGTGAAGTAATTTCACAATTTTCCACTTCACCATTCACATTATAAAATGTAAGACATTCTAGTAATTTTTTTAATTCCATCATATACACCTTTTTTCTAATTAATACTATTTAGGTACTTTCTTTTTTTAGTAGGAAGAAGATGTAAGTACTCTTCTTTTTCATTCCATTTGACCTTCCTATTATAGCAAATTTTTTCTTGTTTAACGATGATTTTCATTATTCATTTTCATCACTTAAATAGATTCTAACAGTGGAACCTGATTCTAACATTGTTCCTGGTTTCGGTGATTGCTCTATAATCGTATCTCCCTCTCCATTGGTTACAACACTTAAATCAACTAGATACTCAGGTAATTTTTGGGTAGACTCACCAATTAAGTCTGGTACTTCCACTTTCGGTTGATCCGGCCACGAATATTCTTTTTCTAACCCATCTGTAGTGGGCTCGACTTCCATTGCTCTCAAACTATCACCAATAATTGTACCTACAATTGGAGCAGCTACAACACCTCCAAATTGTAAGGTGTCTTTTGGATTATCAACTGCAACATATACCACAATTTCTGGATCATCAGCTGGAGCAAAGCCGATAAATGAGACAATGTAGTTATTTTCCATATACCCCCCGTTAGGTCCTACCTTTTGAGCAGTACCGGTTTTCCCGCCTACTCGATAACCATCAACATATGCAGGACGTCCTGTCCCTTGTGCTACAACACTCTCTAATGCGTATCTTATTTCCTCAGAGGTATCCTCAGAAATAACTCGATTTTGTAATTGTGGCTCGTACTTTTCTACAGTTTCTCCATTCACTGGATCTATCCATTCGTCCGCAATGTATGGTTTATACAAGTATCCACCGTTTACAGCTGCCGCCACCGCCATTACTTGTTGAATCGGTGTAACTGAAACCCCTTGTCCAAATGAAGTTGTCGCTAACTCAACAGGACCTACATTTTCAGGTTGAAATAGTATCCCGTTTCCTTCTCCTTGTAAGTCTATTCCTGTCTTCTTCCCAAAACCAAAAGCATCTATATAAGAAAATAATTTTTCTGTCCCTAGCCGTTGACCAAGATTAACAAAACCTGGGTTACATGAATTTTGGACAACCTCTAAATAACTTTGATCGCCATGCCCACCTTTTTTCCAACAATGAATTGTAGCACCACCAACTTCAATATCTCCATCATCATGGAAACGATCTTCTTCTAAATTTACTGCTCCTTCTTCCAATGCTGCAGCTAATGTAATAATCTTAAACGTAGACCCTGGCTCATAAGTGCTCCAAATTGGTAAATTTCTTCCAAAAATAGAGGCATCAACATCTTGATAGTTCTCCGGATCAAAATTAGGGCGTGATGACATCCCTAATATGCCACCTGTCTTTGGATTTACCGCAATAGCTAGTGCACCATCCGGGTTATATTTTATTGTTGCTTTATCGAGCTCTCTCTCAATAATCGTTTGCACTTTTGTGTTAATAGTAGTCTGCAAATTCAACCCATCCACTGGAGGATTGTATTCATCTGCTAATTCTTCTAGTTTCCTTCCCTTTGCATCCGAATAAAGTGACAGACTACCATTCTCTCCTTTTAATTTATCATCATAAGACAATTCTAATCCCATTAGCCCTTGATTATCAATTCCAGTAAAACCAAGTACATGAGATAAATCATCCCCGTTCGGATAGTACCGTTTGGAATCTTTAGCTAAATAAACTCCAGATAAATCTAATTCCCGAATCGCTTTTTCCTGCTTGTCTGTTATTTTAATGCCTTCTGGACGTATCATCACACTTGATGTATTCTTCGTGATTGTTTCATGCACACGATCCTGAGGAACATCTAATATTTTTGCAAGCTGTGTGGCTGTTTGTTCTGGGTTCGTGATTTGTCTTGGCATAACTATTACCGTTGGAGCAGTGACATTCTCCGCCAAAACCTCTCCTTCTGAATCAAGAATATACCCTCGTTCCGCTGCAAAGGTAATATCTCTTGTCCATAATTCATTTGCTTGTCCTGCTAAATCATCACCGAGAACAAATTGTACATAGGCTAAGCGACCAATAATAACCGCAATAATCAATGCTCCCAAAAGAAAAACAGTGACTATTCTTTTCTTTATCGTAACAGTAGATACACGTTTCATAAGCCAACTCCTTCTTGGGCTACTTTGTATCCACTATATGAATAAAGAATTTTGAATAGAACACTGTTTGTCCTTTCCATCGTTTACTCAGATTCGTCTTCTCCTGTTTCTTCTTCATTTTCTTCTTCTGAAGATTCTTCCTCGTCATCGGTAGAGCTCGGTCCCTCTAGTTCAACTCCTAAATAATCTCCAGATTGCAACGGATTTCCAACATCAATATTTTGAGTCGTAACATAGCCTGAACCAAAACTTTCTACTTGTAAATCTAATAAATTAGCTAAGGTCATTACCTCACGAAGAGACCAGCCTTTAATGTCCGGCATAGTCGGTTCATCAGTTATCAGTATAACTTTTTCATTTGGAAGAACAGATGCCCCAGCTTCAATACTGCTGGAGACCACTTTAGAACCTTCCCCAACCACAATCGTATTTAATCCTGTTTCTGTCATTTCTTCTTCTACTTCTGAAGTCGATTTATTAACAACATCTGGCATCTCCATCTGTTGTATATCTGGAGCTTCATTCTTCTCAGGATTAATATCCATGTAATGCAAACTATTCTCTACTACATTTTTAAATATAAACGAGAGTGGTGTTGAACCAGACTCATCCGGCTCTAACTCAGGTTGTTGAATTGATACATATACCATTAATTGAGGATCGTCTATTGGCGCCATTCCCATGAAAGAAAACACATAATTTTCTCTCCCTTGGAGATACCCGCCACCATCAGGATTTGGAATCTCTGCAGTACCAGTTTTACCACCAACCATATAATCTTCTAATTGATACGGTTTTCCTGTTCCGTGTTCCCCATTGACCACAGATGACATTAATTTTTTCATCTGTTCAGCCGTTTCTTCAGATATTGGCTGACCTACATACTCTTGCTCTGTTTCTGAGATAGTATCTCCTGATGTTGAATCTACTACTTTATCTACTACATAGGGTTTAACCATTTTCCCACCATTAACAATCGCAGATGCTGCTTTCATTTGCTGTATAGGGGTTACCGTTGAACTTTGTCCAAAAGCCGTTCTCAACTTATCTGACGGCCAATTATACGATATTTTCCCTACAGCTTCCCCTGGGAGATCAATTCCAGTTGGTTCCTCAAAACCAAATGCTTGTAGATATTCATAATATGATTCTGAATCTAATTTTTCCCATAATAATTTCGAAGCTGCTACATTCGAAGAACGTTCAAATCCCTCATCATAAGAAATCGTCCCCCATCCTTCACCATTATTATGATCGCCAATTGCTCTTATTTTCTCATTCGGCTGATATGTTCCCGATTTAAATCCTTCAGAACCATTATATACTCCTTCTTCTATAGCTGCTGCCCAGGTGAATATTTTCATCGTAGAGCCTGGCTCGAACGGAGTAGATATTGGGTCATTGTACCAATTTTCTACATCGGTTGGATTATTCGGATCATAGCTTGGACGAGAACTCATTGCAACAATTTCACCTGATTTTGGATCCATTATAATCGCATTCATTTTAGTCGGATTATACTTCTCATCTGCTTGTGTCATTACATCTTCTAATAAAGTTTGTATCTTTTGATCTATCGTTAAGTAAATATCGTCTCCGTCTTCTGGCAACTGAATAACTTCACTTGGATCCAATAATTTTTTATTATACAGATCTCTTTGATATGAAATATAACCATCTTTGCCGCCTAAGATGTCATTCATGACATCTTCCATTCCAGTAACTCCTGTAATGGTATGTTCCACACCTTCATCCGTTTCCTTTTCTTCTTCTCGTGCAAAACCGATAATATGGGATGCAAACATTCCATTAGGGTAATAACGCATCGGTTCTTCCTCAAAATTAATGCCTGGAATATTCAAATCTTCAATTTCATCTTTTACTTGCTTGGAAATTTGTTTTCCAAACTTCCCAAATTCTACTTGAAATCGATTATTGTCAAGTCCGTTCTGTATAGGTTCTTGTATTTCCTCTTCCTCAACACCTAAAAGAGGAGCCAATTTCTTAGCAGTTTCTTCTGCGTTTGAAACATGTAATGGCTCCTCAGCATTTTCAGAATAAGCTTCATCTAGGATCGCGTACATTCGATAAGTTGGGCGGTCATAGGCAAGGACCATGCCATTCTTATCATAAATCTTTCCCCTTTCTGAATTCATGGTGTATGATGCAGTTCGTTGTTTATCAGCCCATTCATTTAATTGAACTCCACTAACTTCACCAGTTGCTTGGATATACATGAATCTTCCTGTAATTATTAAAAATAATGCCACGAAAATAATCATATATATACTAGACATAAAATGCGTCGTTCTATGTTTTTTCATTTTGTATTCCCCTTGCCTAGTTGTTGAACGATTGTACTTGCTTCACTTCTGTATTTTGAATTTTTAGACCGTTCTCTTCAGCAATATTAATTATACGTTCTGGGCGGGATAACTCTTCTTTTTCAAAACTTAAACCTTCGTTCGCAATCTTCTGTTGGTTTACACTCTGTTCAATCTGTTGTAATTCACGATTTAATGTATCCGTTGAAGAAGAATACGAAACCATATATACCGCAAAAGCCAGCATTAAAACTCCCGCGAACGCATAAATCACTTTTTCGCCTTTTGTGATCCATCTAGTTCGCTTTACTTTTTTAACAACGGTTTGCGGTTGTGTTTCCGGACGATACTGCGTATTTGTTTCCCATTTCGTTGCATGATTTACACTCATTATTTTCTCCACCCTTCTTCATACGTAAATTCATGATCCCATTCACTTACTTTTTCGATAACTCTTAACTTCGCAGAACGCGATCTACGGTTTTCATCTAATTCGGAAGTATCTGCTGTAATAGGTTTCCTTGTCACCAATTTAAATGGAGCTTGATGCGACTCAGGAACTATCGGTAAATGCCTAGGTGTAGGTTTATCTGTACTCCATTTTTTAAAAGCTTGCTTACATATCCGATCTTCTAAAGAGTGGAAAGTTATTACTGCTATCCTGCCATTCACTGCTATAAGCCTAGCTGCTTGATGCAAGGCATTATTAAATACCTCCAATTCATCATTTACAGCAATACGCAACGCTTGAAAGATACGCTTGGCAGGATGCCCCCCTTTTCTCCGAGCTGGTGCTGGTATTGCATCTTTAATTATCTCTACTAATTGATGTGTCGTTTTAATATCCTGTTGTTCACGATAAGCTTCTATTTTTCTGGCGATTTGTTTAGAAAACTTCTCTTCCCCATATGAAAAGAAAATAGAAACCAAACGTTCGTATGACCATTCGTTGACAACTTCATAAGCTGAAAGATGCTGCGATTGATCCATTCGCATATCTAACAAAGCGTCATGATTATAACTGAAACCTCTATCCCCTCTGTCCAATTGAGGAGAGGAAACACCTAAATCAAATAAAATACCATCTACTTGTTCAATTCCATGCTTTTTCAACTGTTCTTCTAAACCACGAAAGTTCGATTGCACAAATACAATTCTATCTGCATATGTAGATAATCTATCTCTCGCAGCAGCTAAAGCATCCTTATCTTGATCAAATGCGAATAGCTGACCATTCTCATTTAGTCTAGAAGCTATTTCCAGAGAATGTCCCCCACCACCAGTTGTACAATCAACATAAATTCCATCTGGCTTAATTGCTAATCCTTTAATTGATTCTTCTTTTAATACACTATAATGCTCAAACATTTCAACACCCACTTTAATTCTTCTATCTTGTACTGGAAATTTTAAATATCAAAGTCCATTAAGTTTTCCGCTATTTCTGCAAATGAATCTTCAGACTCCGTTACATAATCTTCCCAGGCATCATTAGCCCAAAATTCCACTCGATTAGATACCCCAATAACATTGCAATCTTTTTCAAGACCAGCATAGTTACGAAGATTAGCTGGGATATTTATTCTCCCCTGTTTATCCACTTCGCATTCAATGGCACCAGAGAAGAAAAATCGAGTAAAAGCTCGTGCGTCTTTTTTTGTAAGTGGGAGTTGCTTTAACTTTTCTTCTAAAATCTTCCATTCATCCATTGGGTAGGCGAAAAGACATTTATCTAGTCCACGGGTGACTACAAAGCTGCTTCCTAAATTATCACGGAACTTGGAGGGAACAATTATTCTTCCCTTTGTATCAATGCTATGAAGGAATTCACCCATAAACATATAGTCGCCCCCACTTTCATATTTTTTATATTACCACATTCCCCCACTATCCTCCACCACTTTTATCAAAAATCATTAAATTTCTTCATTAGCCTTAAAAACACCAAATAAAAATACACATAAAAAAGCTGTCTAATCAGTATATAGACAGCTTCTATTTCTTAAATATTTAGTTGTGGAGGATTGTGGAGGAGTTATAAATGGATAATCCAATGTTCTTCCTGAACAAAGGTATGATTATTAACCATTTCAGTAAAAACATCTACCCCACAACAATTCATAATATATATCGGATTCCAAATTCTTTCCTGCAATCCATTATTCGGTCTTAAGATCATTTCCATTCGATCAAATTCACTTATTTCTTTAGCATATGTTTTTCTAATTTCATTATTAAGACGTTTCCTTAAAAATTCAACATCATTCAATATATAGGATAAATTACTCTCGCTTAAAGCTTTTATATCATCACCCATCGAGGCAGATATATCTCTTAAAGGCTTGTGAATATCACTAATTTGTGCCTTTACCTCTTCCACTACTTCGTCAATGTTATCATTATTTTTCTCATCTAAGAACCGTCGCTTATGGTCATTAACTCCAGTACTTATTATTTCAGATACGTTTAGATTATATTTATCTAAAAGCCTACTCGTATAACGATCGATATACGTAAAAGAGATTCGTGGCACAATAGGCGGCATTTTTAATTCTAAAAGATGGAATGAATCCTTTAATGCTGACCAGTACGCTATTTCACCAGGTCCCCCAACAAAAGCTAACGTAGGTATTAACTTCTCTTGCATCATTGGTCGCGTAATGACATTGTTACTTAAGAGATGCGGACTATTTATTGCAATAGATCGAAGCTCTTCTACAGTAAACCTCATATTATGTTGTTTATCTACCCACATACCATCCGGATCAACCTGTAATAAGACTCTACCTAATTGCTCATCGTGATAAAATAAATGAGCGTCCCCATCAAGTGCATCTAAAGATATTGAATACTCTTCTGCTTTCAACTCATCTATAGTGCTTTTCACTGCGGAGCTAATTCCTTGTTGATGTTCAATCATCTCTAGGAAAAAGTCTGTTTCAATCTCTCGGATTTCAGAGGCATGTGAATCCAGCAAGACAATACCTTGGTCTGGGAACAATTGAAAAATAAATTTAGCAAAGAATTCACTATAAGAATCAGATTCGGATAATACGGTTTGTACTAGCGAATGTATGTCTTGTGTATAGTCCGTTTCCTTTAGCGAAAGAAAAACATCTTCAACCCATTCACGAAGTTTATCTTTCTCAAATTCTAAATCTGTTACTGATTTTCTCCCTGCATCAATCGATTTATTCTGTAGTTTCACTTTTTTCATTTTCATATCTGTAGTCGGAACATAAGTATGGTTAATTTCATCAAAATCATGATCTTCTCCAGCAATCCAAAATATAGGAACTACAGGAATTCCTAATTTTTTTTCTTGTTCCTTCGCTAATTGAATCACAGATATTACTTTATGAATAGAATATAAAGGTCCTGATAATAAACCAGCCTGTTGACCTCCAACTACTGCAACGGCTTGTTCATCCACTAGTTTATTCAGTTTTTCCATTGATGCTTCAGGAGCACCCCATTTTTTATGTAATTTATGAACTGCTTTAACAAAATCTTGTCGTTTATATGTTCGATTATTCAAATACGCTAACCGTTCTTGTTCATAATGAATAGAACTATAATCAAAATATTTCATCACAGACGCGTCATTGTTTTTATAGTTTGTTACTAATTTATTTGTTGTTTGTATAGAGAGTGGAGTAGTCTTCATAATAAATCTATTTCTCCTTCTACGAATTATGTACAATCAGTATTGTACATAAAAATAGTCGTTAATCAAACTAATCTGTTTATACAATGATAAAAATGCTATCTACTCCATACACCATTCACTACAAAGATGAACCCTAAAAGAAAATACATTGTAAAAAATAATAAGAATGCTCCGCGCCAAACTATTTTTATCGCTTTAAATAGTTCAACATCCGTTTGTGTTCTCCTTTGATATATTATAATAATTGTTAAAAAGATTAAGAAGAACAATAGAATCAAACCAATAAATGATTGTTGCAATAAAATATTTAAAATAATACCTACTGCAATAATATAAAATAAAGTAGACCAATGAACAGCTAAATGAATTGCCTTCCAATTACTTGACCTCGCCCATTTCGCTATCCAATATATACTTAAGGTCACAAAAAACGGGAAACTAATTGCTGAAGCAATAATATAAATGAAGATGTCACCCATAACCACATCCCCCCCTTTTTTATTCTGGCAAGATCATTTTAAAAACCTTCATATTACTACCTTTTCCTTATTTCATTATATATCTTACACCTTTTTCTGAACATCAAAAGTTGTAATAATTTCAAAATAATCTTTTTTGTATTATAATTGAATTTATAGGAAGCGTTATCTTTCTAATAATTATTTACTTGTTTTTAATAGTAGGGGTGAACAGAATGGAAAATGTTAAAGTGGAAAATCTCCTGATAAATTATAAGACTTTGGAGAAATTTAAGCGGTTTCGTGAATATGGTAATCAAGAACTGACAATGATGGAAGACTTAGAAAATAATATTATCGAGAACGACAGTAAATCTCCATTTTATGGTATCTATTTTGGGAATAATTTGATAGCTAGAATGAGTTTATATGAGGTAAGCAAACAATACGATTATTATTTTGAACCTTCCCAAGACTACCTAACATTGTGGAAGTTAGAAGTTCTTCCTGATTATCAAAACAAAGGGTATGGAGAAGTTTTAGTGAACTTTGCTAAGAGTTTTGAATTACCAATTAAAACAAATCCTCGTATTAATTCTCATGGTTTTTGGGAAAAAATGGGATTTATCAAAGCTCATTATGAAATGGAAAGAGATTTAGGGGAAAACCCATTAATATGGTTACCAGAAGGAGTAAAAGAAAAGGACATGAAGAGTTAAAACTTCATGTCTTTTTTTGTAAGTATATTCTTATAAAATTCAATTCTTCACCTGAAGCCATGCAGAATTCACTTCTTCCCATGCCTTATCATATTTTGCTAACTTAGACTTGAGTTGTTCATTTTCTTTAATCACTCGTTCTAATTGCTTCTCGTGTTCTTTATGCTTTTCTTGAGGATATTCTGTACGCATTCTTTCCAATATTTTTATCGCTGTGTTTATTGTATGTGATTGAGGGAAATCTCCTGGGCTAGTAGTAGCGAAGATGGTTTGTTTTTTAAATCCGTTTTTTCGTTGCTCTTTAGCGTTTTGTATAGCATGGTGATACTGTTTACGAATCGTTGCATTCCAGCGGAAACCACAGGCAGCAGATGTACGTGATAATGTATGTGCCACTTCCTTAAAAGCCTCAAGTTGTGTTTGGCCCTCTCGTATAAACTTCAAAACGGTATCTGCCAATATTTTATCTTCATCCTCAGTCCATGCATCTTGTCTCGTTTCGTTCATAACACCCCTCCTAATATGTTTGCTATCAATGTATGCAAAAAGTAGGGGTGCTAGAATCGTTTTCTTAGAAAAAAATAAAACAGATCACGTATCGTGATCTGTTGTTTGTTCACTATTAGCCGTTTACTACTTCTTTCCCGTCATAGTGTCCACATGATTTGCAAACACGGTGTGGTTTTGTTAATTCTCCACAATTGGAGCATTCTACCATGCCAGGTACGTGTAGTTTTTTATGCGTACGACGTTGGTTCTTTACTTTTTTGGAAGTTCTTCTTTTAGGTACTGCCATGACTTACACCTCCTTCAATTGAAAGTAAAACTTGAATAGCTATTCTTATTTTTCTTTCTGATTATTTTTAAGGAGAGATTCAAGTTTCTTCATCCGTGGATCAATAGACTTCTCTTCCTTTTCCTCTGAAATTAATTCCCATCCTTCACCAGAAGACGGTGCCGCCTCTTCAGAATCTAGCTGATCAGAAAATACTCGGAAAGGAATTTCCAATAATATATTTTCCTTGATATATGGCATTAAGTCAAGCACTTCTCCATCTATTGGATGAATTTCTTCTAGCTCTTCTTCTCTTCCATAGTATACAGAATCAGAAAATACTTCATTTGTATTAATCTGAAAAGGATATGGGACATCTAATAAAGTACGAGCACAAGGAAGGGTCATCTCACCTTCAATGGTAAATGTTACAAAGAATTGATCTCCTTGCACATCAACACGCCCATAAACCCGAACAGGATCAATGCGTCGAATATCATTATTCATTGATTCCAGTTCTTTCACATCTACATGTTCATCAAACGAATATGGTTGATGAACAGAACCTTTTCTAATTTGACTGACTGTCAATTTCATATAAATCACCTCTAGGCAACAAGAGTTATTTTAAAAGAAAAACGGACTTTTGTCAATATATTTTCTTTACAGTTATGTTTCCCGTAATACTTAAGTTTAACCTCTAGTATATGATGTGAAACATAGATAAATTTGCTACAATCATATTAACTAATTACAATAGGAGTGAAATCATGGACTCATGTGGATTAATTGTCGAATATAACCCATTTCACAATGGACATCAATATCACATTAACCAAGCGAGAAATGTCTCTAATTCTACGTGTATTATTGCAATAATGAGCGGTAATTTTCTTCAGCGTGGAGAACCCGCAATTATAGATAAGTTTCACCGCACAAAAGCTGCTCTTCACGGAGGAGCTGATATTGTTATAGAATTGCCGTATACTTTTGCCGTACAAAATAGCGATCGATTTGCAAACGGAGCTATTCAGACATTAAATAAATTCGGTGTGTCTAGTGTCTGTTTTGGTAGCGAATCAGGCAGTATGGATCCTTTTTTTCAAGCTTATAAAACAATTAAAAATAGTAGTGAGGCATTCGATAATTTGTTAAAGGACAATTTATCTGATGGGCTATCATTTCCTGATGCTGCAACTGCTGTTTATGAAACTTTAGGGCTCACCGAAGGAAACTTAGACTTATCTAAACCAAATAATATATTAGGATTTAGTTATGTTAAAGCTATCCAAGAATATGCCCCAACTATTAAACCATTAACAATCCAGAGAAAAAATAATGATTTCCATGATGAATCAATAAATGGCAGTATTGCTAGTGCGACGAGCATCCGGAAGCAAATTCTTCAGTCCGATTCCATGGATGACGATGTACATAACGCTATTCCAATAGAGACTTTACACCAACTGCAATCCTATAAAGACAAAACTGCAATTTGGCATGATTTTGAACAGTACTTTCCCCTTCTCCGCTATCGCGTTTTAACTATGAGTATAAAAGAATTACAGAATATCCAGGGAGTAGTTGAAGGTTTAGAATATCGAATTCAACAAACAGCAAGTGATGCTTTATCATTTGTAGATTGGATGCATAAAATTAAAACGAAGCGATACACATGGACAAGAATACAACGTATTTTTATACACATTCTTACAAATACCAAGAAAGATGAAAATTATGTTGATGAATCGCCATCTTATATTCGTATACTCGGTATGAATAAACAAGGACAACAATATCTTAATTACCATAAAAAGAATTTTGATGTACCAATCATTACTAGTATTGCTAATACAACTCATTCTATGTTAGCAATTGAAGAACGAGCAACAAAAGCATATTACAGTATAATTCCTGCAAAATTACAAAGAAAGATGTTCAAACAAGAATTACAGGGCCCAATAATCATTTAATTAAATCAACTTCATCATATGATATTTTTGTGTAAAATCCAAACGTACACCGTTTAATTTTCATTTCAGACTAACGGTTCTTCTTATTTTGCTCAGCTGACAAAAAAGAAGAACCGTTTTCTATTGTATCTTCAAACTCTGCTACTCTAATCATGAGTCGTTATTAAAATTCAATCATAACTAATCAGAATGACATTATTTTACATTACAAACCATCTTATTTTATGATCTTGTAAATTATGAAATATACTATAACAATTAAAAAACTCCCCCATAAGGTAAACAGATTTTAATTTTTAAACTGTTTCCTTCAGGGGAGTTCATCATAAATATTTATCAACCTTTTGTTCCTTCTTAGAAATTTATCGTATCAAATTTTTAAAGATACATTTACAAGTAGTCTAGCGTACTATGTGTTTATGCATTTTAATTCATTTTTTCAAGATATTCCAGCGCATCTTCAAATGTATTCACCGGGACAATTTCCATATCTGAACCGATTTCTTCTGCAGTTTTAACCGCAACTTGATAATTAGATTCTTCTGAACCATTTTCATTTGGGGCAAAGAAAACATCTACCCCTTCTTTATCAGAGGCCACTACTTTCTTATCAATTCCTCCGATTCGATAGATATTACCATCGTAATCTACCTCACCTGTTCCGCCAATTTGTTTACCTTTAGTAATATCCTCTTCCGTTAACTGATCATAAATTTCTAATGAGAACATTAAACCCGCACTTGGTCCTCCAATGTTTCCACTAGAAAAATTAATTTTTGGATCTACAGTTACATTGCGGTCTGTCACTAAACTTATACCTAATCCTATTTTTTCATCGTTATCAGAAAACTGTTCTAGCTGAATTTTCTTTGAAAGGTTTTCATCGTTTCTTATAACCTCAACCGTCACAGTATCTCCAGCGGATAAAGAATCAATATAATCAATTAAGTCTTGAGATTCCTTTATATCTTTTCCATCAATGCCAATAATTCGGTCTCCAGCTTGTAATACTTCTTCTGCAGGCATACCTTCAACAACGGAAACAACATACACGCCTTCATAAGAAATATCTATTGTCTCCCCAGCAGCCTCATATGCAACTACAGTAGCCGCTTCTTGAGAACTTTCCATAACCTGCAACTGAGCGTTCATATAATCATCTTGAGACATTCCCTCTGGAAATACCTGATCAATTGGTAATATTTCTTGATGCGGCATAATTTTGGCAAATATATAAAATAAAGGTGTTGCTTGCATCCCGCTTACGGTTACCAGATGCATATCCCCTGCACTTTCATAACCATCTTCAACCTCTACGATTGGATTTAATGCATCTGCTCCGCCTGGTTTTTGTATATAATAAGGCATTTTATATGTACCAACTAAGTAAATCCCTAAAAATAAAACAATACATATGGCAATATTCTTTTTGGACAACCGCATTCTAGTGCTTCATCTCCTTTTTAGTTCACTTTATACACCATCCTATTATATGAATGGAATATTTCACCTATGTCACCGCGTATATTGTATTAAGGTACTTTATCTAGCTCATCCTCGTTTCAATAGGACAAGCTAGCATAATTCTACTACTTAGATTATAAGTTGTACAGAGCTAGCACTCATTAGGGGGAAATTCGATTGGATCAAAGAATGAAAACTCTTGTATATGCCGGACTCACTCTCTTACTTACTCTATCATTAATTGCTTTTCCTGATCAGGCGCTTGAAGCAGCAATTAGAGGCTTAAATATGTGGTGGGAAGTTGTATTTCCTTCATTACTACCCTTTTTTATTACTGCAGAATTATTATTAGCATTTGGAGTTGTAAAATTTATCGGAGTTATATTCGAGCCTATCATGCGCCCTTTGTTTAATGTACCGGGAGCAGGTAGTTTCGGATGGATGATGGGGATGGCGAGCGGGTATCCAACAGGAGCTAAGATAACAGCTAGATTACGTGAAGAAAATCAATTAAGCAAATTGGAAGCAGAAAGGCTAGTCTCATTTACGAATAATTCTAGTCCGTTATTCATCTTTGGTGCAATATCAGCTGGTTTTTTTCATGATCTAAAGCTAGGTCTTTTATTAGCCGTCTGTCATTATACGAGTAATGCTATTGTTGGTATCTGTATGAGATTTCACGGTAAACGGCAAGAACGATTTCGAAAACAAGATTCCAAAAGATTTTCAATAAAAAAAGCTTTTCAAGAAATGCATCGAGATCGTTTAAAAGAGGAGAAACCTTTCGGTGAAATTTTAGGAGATGCTGTTATTAACTCCATAAAGACGCTAGTTATGGTTGGCGGATTTATCATCTTATTTTCTGTACTAATTAAACTTTTATTTTTAGTTCATGTAACTCCAGCAGTGGCAGTTATTTTTCAATCTATACTTGAAATATTTCATTTACCTGCTGACCTTAGTCTGCCATTTATATCAGGATTATTTGAAATTACATTAGGTGCAAATATGATATCTCAAGTTACTACAGACACACTATTACAAAAAGCAGTGATTATTAGTTTTATTTTAGGGTTTAATGGTCTATCTATTCATGCACAAGTAGCTAGTATACTTGCTAAAACGGATATTCGTTTCTCTCCTTATTTTTTTGCACGACTATTACATGGAAGCATTGCTGTTATCTTGACACTCTTGCTGTATAAACCATTATATCTTGATCGTAAAACTATCAATTTGAACGAAGTTCCTGTTTCCCAGTTGGATCCAAATAGTTCGATTTGGATGTCTATCTTTTACTGGATGAAAGATTATGGTCCAATGCTTACAATCTTAAGTATAATTATTGCGACATGTATTTTGTTCCACAGAAAAAGACAAATAAAATGAGGTGGGCACAAAAGTAATCACGCAAAAGACAAATCCAAATGATTGGCCTATGTAAACCCGCTTCAGAAATATACTGCGCTTATCCTAAGGTGGCTGGTGAGTTTCCGAATGTTAATACATGGGGTCTCGCCTAGGCCCTGCTCCTATAGAATAAGGAAGACTTCGACAGCATCGCATCACACGCAGAAAATTGAAGGAGTCTCCGTATATTTCTTACACTTATTCTAGCTTTCATTCGCCTTTTAACTAGAACTTTTGATATGCCCATCCTCATTCATTTTTATAAATAATTAAATTTTGCTTTTAATGCTTTTTCTACTGGTTCTGGTACTAAACCACTTATATTTCCATCATATTTAGCTATTTCTTTAACCATACTCGAACTTAAAAAAGAATATTGATTGTTAGTCATCATAAACAAGGTTTCAATATCTTCATTTAATTTTCTGTTCATAGAAGTAATTTGCATTTCATATTCAAAATCGCTTACTGCTCTTAATCCCCGAATAACTGCATGTGCTTTCTTCTCTCTAGCATAGTCCATTAATAAGCGACTAGATGAATCAACTGAAACATTCGGAATATGCTTAATTGAATCCTCTAATAATTCAATCCGTTCTGTAACTGAAAATAAAGGAGACTTTGACTGATTATTAAAAACGGTTACAATCACTTCCTCAAATACATTTGCTCCTCTTTGTATAATATCTAGATGTCCATTCGTAATCGGATCAAAACTTCCTGGACATATTGCTAACTTTCCCATAGTTACGCTCCTTCATGATTAACTTGATAAATAGTGATATTAATTAGGCCGCCATAGTTTTCTTGTTTTATTGCTTGGAATGGACCATATTCATGCGGAAGATCTTCAGAAGCTTCGTGTTCACAATAAACGATAGCATTATCCGCCAATAGTCGATTTTCTACAAGTTCATTCAATAGTTCCAGATAATCAACCTTGCCATATGGTGGATCTAGTAAAACAAGATTAAATCTCAATTCCCTTTTTGCAGCTGCTTTAATTGCTCGAAAAGCATCTGTTCTAAAAACCTCTGCTTTATCATCAAGCTTTAATTGCTTTAAATTTTCTCTAATAGTATGGATGGCTTTTTGCTGTTTATCAACAAAAATAGCTTGATTCATTCCTCGACTTAACGCTTCTATCCCTAGCCCGCCACTTCCAGCAAATAAGTCCAATACTATCCCATCAGAAAAAAAAGGGCCGATTACTTGAAAGATAGCTTCTTTGACTTTGTCAGTTGTCGGTCTCGTATGATGTCCAGGTACTGGTTTTAATTGTCTCCCTTTATGTATTCCCGCAATTACTCGCATGCTTTCACCTCACTAGTTCGCACTATCCGACATAATCCTACCATAAATAACATTAATAATAAAATCATTTTCATAAGTAATGTATATTATTTGTTTCGATGTCCATAATATCATAATGATTCAACTAAACATCGTTTGGTTGATGTAAAACGGAAGAAGACTTACACTTCCCCATAAGTTCTTCCTCCGGTTTCTCCTCTCCCTTTGCCTTTTTGTTTTTCATATGGAAAACAAAGGGACCCTGCAGAGTTATCTCTGCAGGTTTTTTATTTCCATGTATAAAATACGGAAAATTCAGAATTGTGATCGTTCGGTTACACATTACTAATTATCTAATATTATCCTACTTGCAAAATATGATTTATGAGACTAGTCACACTTCCCTCTTCAGTAATAGTTAACTTTGGCACACGAAATCGTTTATATTTTTAAGAAAAAGGACATAACAAATACGTTATAGTCAAAAGAAGATTGATAATTAGAACAAGAGTAGCGAAGATATGTGTATGAGGTAGGTTAGGCGAGAGCCTAGGATGTGAAGTATATGGATACTCCTCTATATCTTAGAGAAGCGAAGTATATTTCTAAGGCGGGTTTAGAACAAATTCATCTATTTCATATCCTTTGGGTATTAACTTTAGTCACAGTCTCCCCCGCCTTACAGGAAACACACAATTTCTAAACGCATATTTGCGCTTTTTAATACTTTAGAACATTTTTTTCTTTTGAAAAATACATAGCTTATTCGTATAGCGTTCAAGTTCACTATATTCCCATTTTATAATCATATTGTTTTGCTTTATCTGGTTTCGCATTTTCATAATCCGTTCGGACAAATGGTTTTTGAGATCGTTCCACTTTAGATACAAAAGGGTAATTTATTATTTTTAATTCTACATCATCCATTTCGTCCTGATTCACATAAATCACAGCATAGCGCTTTGTTTTAGAAGCATAAATAACATTGCCGTGTTTTCTTAATTGTTTTATGTTTTTCATATGCTGAAACCAGACAATGATTCCTTGTCTGTTTACTCTCATTCATCTGTCCCCTTTGAATAGTTATATGTATGGACAGAGGAGAGCTCTTCTAAAAAAGCTCTCTTCCATCCGTATATGTCTAGGAGGCACAGCCACAAGCTCCACCGCTCCCACAGCCACAGCCACTATCTGACAGTGCTGCACCTTCTCTTGGAGCTTTCACTTGTTCGCTGACACTATTTGCAACAAAACTACTTATTTCATCTAGAAGTTTTTGCAGATTTCTTTCTGCAATTTTGAATGCAGCTACTTTATCATTCATATCCATTTCCCTTTTTGTTGATCGTACTTTTTTCATGATGTCATAGTAATCGGGATGATATCTTCCAAAACGCTGCACATCATCGTAATGCTCTTTCATCGCAGAGAATTCTCTGATCAACTTCTGTGCCTCATCATCCGTTTCCATGGTGGAACGAGTAGTTTGATAATCCTGCATGATATCCGATTGTAAAATCATCTTTCCTAATTTCTCGGATTCATCCAAAATATTGACATACTCCATCGTAGCTATCATTCATTACACCTCCACTTTCAATACTACCATTTTATTAATGGAATGAAAATAGAATGACTTTTAATCCTTCATCGCTTTTGCCATCTCAGCTAACATCCGAGCCATTTGAATTTGTCCACTTATCGTGTTTACTTGCTGTGGAAATGTTTTTCCATAAAATTTTTTTGCTTCTTTTTTCATTTTATCTATATTTTCTGGATCTCTCATTAAATACCGATACCACATTGGATTATATCGAATAAACTCTGCTAATTTAGGGTTCTCTTTTAAATACTTTTGTACAGATGGATCCATTTTTTATCACCTCTAGTCTTTAATCCAGTGGAAAGGATCTTTGGGACTTTTTTTGGGACCCGTACTTTTGAATTGTGCTACCATCTCTTGAACACTACCGACTGCTTTACTTAATTGATCAATTTGTCCTTGTAACTTATCTACATCAATTTTTTGACTATATTTCATTAATTGACTAACTAAATCGTTTTCTTCATTATCATTCTTGTCTTGATTTTCATATTCATTATCATTAGATTCGTTCTGCGTCTGACTCTTCGTAGATGATTCTATAAAGTCGTTCCAATAAGGATCATCCTCCCCTAACAAAGCCCATTTTTCATAGTACTCTTGCCAAGAACGACCACTCTTTCTAATTTCTTTTATAATCTTTGGACGTTTATTAACAAACTCTTTAAACTCTTGTACACTTGGATCGAGATTGCTCATTCTGATCACCTCACTCAACCATTCTTTCATACTATAACCTATGCCTAATTTACTTATATGTGTCTATTTTTACACGCAAAAGGTAATCAATTAAATGAACAAAAAAATCGAACAGTATTTCGGAAATATCATCCAAAGTACCATTCGATTTCAAAACATTATTTAAAAAGTTCACAAGTAATTTCAAGAATTCATTCGTTTAGTTAATCCCATTCTTACAAAGCTTTCCCTAAGAAGTTTTGTGTATAGTAAAAGCGATAGACGCCTACACCTAAATGATTATAGTCTTCACTAAGTAAAGCTTCACGATGCCCCTCGCTATTTAGCCACCCTTCCATTGCTGATGGTGCATCTGGATATTGTGCAGCGATATTTTCACCCGCAGATGCATAGAGTACTTCACCAGCTTCTAACCTTTCTTTCAATCCATCTCCATTTAAGCTAAAATGAGAAAAATAATTATTTTCATACATATCTTTACTATGATCGTATGCAACTTTACTTACCTTTTCATCCCATTCTAAGTGACTTTTTTCATGTACATGCCGAATAACATTTGATATATCAAACACTTGCTGCTCCATGCCTGTTTGTACAGTATTCCATTGCTCTTCTGTTAATTCAGGTTGTTCTGGTAGATTACCTCGATACTCTATTTCATATGGACGATGTAATAATAAAGTATTAGCTGTAAGTATTCGAACTGAAGACAAAGATGAAGTAACAGTATCAAAATAAAATTGCACAAACACAGAATCGTCAACTTGTACTAAAGGTCTCTTCTTCTTGTCATCTTCCGTTAATCGAAATGTGTATGAAGATAACCCATCATTATAACTAATTTCATCACTAAAATTAAACGTATCGTTCACTGCCTCATATGAAGCACCAGATTGTACAGGAGCTATTTCTAAATTATCTCCTGTAGCATAAACTGAGATGATTTTTCCTTCCTCAACACCAAATTGAATATATTGACTTTCTGAGCTATTATACACTAGCCATTCATAGCCATAGGCACTTTTGTCAACACGATTCGGATCACCCAAATTTTCTTTGAGTTTTTGTTCCGATTCTCCTATCCATTGATAAATATCTCCTTCCAATTCAACGGATGGGGATTCTTCTGGTTGTACTTTTGATTGGAGAACATGACTACCTTCCTTTACAACATTGGTCACATCTGTAATCACTTCTTCTGGAGAGTTATCAATTTGTTCTATTACAACAAAAATGACTAATGCTAAAATAGTAATAGCTAAAAATCCACGAATCACTCTCATAACTGATTCTCCCATCTATAAACAATTACTACATTCTATGTTAAAATTTACTATATATTCTCTTTACCCTATTATTTATAATAGTATACCTTTATTTTTCATACGTCTATCGGTTTTTCGTTGCATCTGAAGCGTTTTCGTATTATGCTTGAAAAAGTAGAACTAATATATGAGGTGAAAATTAGATGAAACTAGAAAACACTGGTATCGAAAATACGGTCATAGATATTCAATCTTTGGACCATATTACCGCAAAACATGCATTTATTCGTGCTGGTCAGTGGGACTATGAGCGCGCAACGTATGATTACAAAATTGGTTCGAATGAAAAGAATGTTACATATTACATTCGTATTATGGCTCACTCTAAAGAGGGCGATGTTGATAAAAGAAGTGCAGTAGTCACACTTCTACCTCCATTAGTCGGAAAACATTATTATCCTCATGGAGTAGAGTATGGCGATGGTGAAGACTTCCCAGAATCCATTGTGGAAAGAGCGAACACCTTGTTGAAAAAAGTTTCTGATGAGCTTCAATACTACAAAAAATAAGTAAAAACGCAAATTCTTAAAAATGCAAATGAACAAATAGAAACCGAGCTAATATTCAAATGGGTACCAAATGAATATTAGCTCGGTTTCTTATTGCAGTTAAATATTTTGGCTCTATAATATTTGTTGGGGTAAAAGAAAAATAAAAAACACGCAATCTCCTATTTTTGTTATCATTGTTTAAACCACTAAACCAAACAAAAAGGAGATGCGTGCAATTGAATTCTAACATAACATTACCTGGGTTGGAAGAAGGAAATATATTAGATACAGAAGTACGAGAAGGTATTTATTACATTAGGTGGGAGTTAGAGAGAACCTCTCATCGTTGTCCACAGTGTGGAGAGTGGACAAACAAGGTACATGATTATCGTACGCAGAAAGTCCGTCATCCTAGCATATTCGGAAGGCAAACGATTATTTTTTACCGAAAGAGAAGATATAAATGCGTTTTCTGCGGAAAGCGATTTTTTGAAAGAAACCCTTTAGTCAAACGTTATAAAAGACAATCCATTGAGTTTAATCAAGTATTGTCATTAGAGCTTGTTCATGGAAAAAGCTTTCGAGACGTGGCGACACGTTTTCATACATCGCCAACTACCATTATGCGTCGATTTGATGAGATTACTGCATCGAAGATGAAGGAAACACAAGCATTGCCTAAAGTGATAGCGATTGATGAGTATAAAGGGGATGCAGGGAACGAGAAGTATCAAACGGTTATAGCTGATCCGATTAATAGAAAACCTTTAGAGATTTTAAAAGATCGTAAAAAAGATACATTAGTGGATTATCTAAGGATGCATGGTGAGAAGGTAGAATTTGTAGTCATGGACATGAGTCCATCCTTTAAAGCAGCTGTTGATAAGGCATTAGGGCACCCCATTGTTATCGCCGATCGTTTTCATTTTACACGATATATATATTGGGCTTTAGAAAGAGTGAGAATTCGTGTACAGAGAGAGTTTCATGATTATGATCGGAAGAAGTGTAAACGTATGCGACATGTGTTTTATAAAAAGCAATCGAAGTTAACGAAAAAGCAACAATGGTATTTAGATCGCTATTTACACATGTCACCAGATTTAAAACGCGCCCATGAGTTAAAAGAAGCGTATATTGTCTGGTTTCAACTAGCCAAGGCCAACGGCCCTACTGCTTTAAAAAATACTAAAAAGTATCTCTATCAGTTTTATGAACTTGTGCAAAATGCAGGGCTGCCGGAATTCCTAAAAGCAAAAGAAACCTTTCATAATTGGCAAAAAGAAATTATGAATAGTTTTGCCTTTGATTTACATAATGGTTATATCGAAGGAATCAACAATCAAACAAAGGTTATAAAACGAAATGCATTTGGATTTAGGCGATTCGATCGCTTTCGAGCAAGAATACTATTACATCATCAATATAAAAAGAAAGTGGTTTAATATAAATAGGAGTGAGCTAATTGCTCACCCCAACATTTGACTTAGAACCAATATTTTCTATTTATTAAAATCCAAATATAGCTTTTATCATACTTGTAGTTTGTCCTGGATCATACATCACGTATAGGAATATATACACCATTACTCCTGTAATAGCAGTAAAGAACCATATAATACTTGTAACTGGACCAATCTTTTGGTGTTTTTTTATATTCCGCTTTAAAGCTAAGATTAAAGTAACTATCCCAAACACAGCTCCAGTTGTTGCTAATATTATGTGAAAAACAAGAAAAATAGTAAAATATGTTTTTACTTCATCTGGCCCTCCAAAACTTGTGTTGCCAATGAAGACGGTTCTTGATACATATATGATAAAAAATATTAAAGCACTTATTGCTGCGGCTAACATTACTTTTTTGTGTGCACTAGCTTTTCCTTTAACAATAAGTATCCAACCTATTGCAACTAGAACAGCACTAACTATAATAAAAAATGTACTAATCGTTGGTAATAACGGCATCTCTTAGATCCTCCAATAATAAAATAAGTATTTGTTACGTTTTAGACGATGATGGCAAAGGATCAATGGTATTACTCTCCCCTTTAAACCATGAAAATATAATCGATCCTAATAAAATACCATACGTAATTTCTTGCATAATTTTCATAATAATACCACCTAATTGCTGGTCATATACTGTACTTAATGAAATAAAAGTTTCTGGTCCTGACAATTGAGGAGCTAGACCTTGTAAAACATCTTGTGGTACGCATAGACTTAATGCTTGTAACCATGCTCCCCCTTGCGAGTACGTTGCATAAAGTGGTTCAGATGCAAAAATTATCAATACGCATGCTGGGGTAATCAAAACACTATTAGCAAAAATATAACCAATTTTCAGCAATGGCTGAAGCTTGTCCAATTCTTTAATTGGGGCTAATAACGGTATCCAGACGATAAAAGCCGCAATTAATAAAACAATTGAAATACCTGTATGTATCATAGGAGCTGACTTTGCAAAGTTAAAAACTGCTGGAATGTGATATATGGAAAATAACCCGTTAAATAATAATAGTGAAATTAATGGCTTTGTTAGAAACTTCAAAACAGCCCCAACAAATGGTGTAGCCATCAACTTTTCCCAAATCCACGCAGGAATACCTTTAATCATAAGCATCGGAAAGACAAGTAAATAAATAGCCATCTGGATCATATGAGCAGTTAAGGTTATATGTGAAAGCAAGTCAATAGGAGCACCTTTTACAAAATACAGTAACAATAATGCGATATAAAACATAGATTGTTGTTTTGCAGTTGGTTTATCATTGTCTCCAAATTCCCTTCGCAATGGACCTGTAATGAGATAATAAGCAGTACCAAGTAATATAACAAATATTAAAAAGTATGGACTCCACAGTGCACGAAAACCAAAAATCTGAATATCTAACCACATATGATATCACTCCATTTATGTATGTACCACTTTTTTCATTATAACTTAATTTATAATATATTTCTTCCACTGCATGTGACGATTTTAAAACAAATTAATGCCGTTCGGTTGGGACAAAAGTATTTATGCAGAAGTTATATCTGAATGAATGGATTTTGAAGAACCTCTTCAGAAATCTACTACGTTATCCAGAGGGGATTATATCCCCTTCTCTTCTTTGGTTTATCGTACCAATATCTAAAGGCATATTAAACATAAAAAGGTCGGGAAATAGCTTCATCCCCGACCTTTTTAAAGTATATTACCACCAAGTTATTACGGTGAAAGTTAGTATAACTAACATTGTAACAAATATTCCACCGTAAATAATTTGTGATGGAACTTCATGTCCCTTATCTTTCATATGCATAAAATAAAAGAATTGAAATGCTATTTGTACCACTGCCAATATGAGAAGTAGTGGAATTACAAACATCTTGTCGATTTCCAACATTACTGCAAAAAAAGCAATTAAGGTAAAGAAAATCATCAAAGCAAACGTAACAATTTGTTTTTTCATTTCTTCTTTATTTTTAGCTTTTTGGAACGAATTAATTTTTCTGGTACTCATATTATCCGTCATAAATTAACTCACCATCCCCATTAAATAAACAACTGTAAAAATAAATACCCAAACAACGTCTATAAAGTGCCAGTATAATGCAAATGTATTATATTTAGGTGCATTATACAGATTCAATCCTCGTTTTGCATTTCGGACCATTAATGTAATAATCCAAGACAAACCGAATACTACGTGGCCTCCGTGAAATCCGACAAGCGCGTAAAACGCGGATCCAAATGCAGAAGAACGGAATGTAAATCCATAATCATGAATATAGTGGGCAAACTCATAAATCTCAAATCCTAAGAAAGCAAGACCTAAAGCCGCTGTAATACCCATCCATAATTGCATCTTCTTAAAGTCGTTATTTTTCATATGGTATATAGCATATACACTTGTTAAGGAGCTTGTTAATAGTAATACTGTCATTAAAAAGACCAACTCTAGACCATATAAATCATGCGTTGATGGACCACCAGCAGTAGAGTCTTTTAATGCAAGATAAGTTCCGAATAAACAAGCAAATAAGACGGTCTCTCCACCTAAGAATATCCACAAACCAAGAAACTTATGCTTTCCTTCCATCGTTGCTTTTGAAGGGTCTTGTGTTAGATTCTTCGGGTCAATGGAATGATCATGATGACTCATATCAATCACCCTCCCTTTCTACTTCTTCTTTAGAGATATGATAACCGTGATCGTCTCTTAAAGAACGAATTAACATACAACCCATACCAATTGCCATTCCTACATATACCGCAATTAACCAAGCTTTATGGTCAACTTGATATATAAATCCATAGGATGCAATAAAGAAGCCGATTGTCATAATAAGTGGGAGAATAGATCCGTTTGGCATATGAATTTCATCCATTGGCTCAGCCGGAGTCATTTTATTATTCCCTTCCATCTTCTCAATCCAAAGTGGATCTAAACCACGAACAAGTGGCATTTGTTTAAAATTGAAGTGGATAGGTGGTGAAGCAGTTGCCCATTCCAGAGTTCTACCAGTACCCCAAGCATCACCAGGAGCTTTTTCACCCTTCTTCCACGTGTAGAAAATATTTATAACAAATACTAATACCCCAAATGTCATAAAGAAAGCACCAATAGTACTTATTAAGTTTCCTGCATCCAAACCTTGGTCTTCTAAGAATACCCAATAACGACGTGGCATACCCATTAAACCTAAGAAATGCTGAATAAAGAATGTTAAATGGAATCCTATAAAGAATGTCCAGAATGCTAATTTACCCATGCCTTCATGTAGATAGCGTCCGAACATCTTTGGCCACCAATAATGCATTGCAGCAAGTAAAGCAAATACTACACCACCAACAATAACATAGTGGAAATGACCAACTACGAAGTAACTATCGTGGTATTGATAGTCAGCTACTGAAGAAGCAAGCATTACACCAGTCATTCCACCAATTGTAAATGATGGTATGAACGCAAGTGTCCATAACATAGCGGAATTGATTGTAATACTTCCACCCCATAGCGTGAACAGCCAGTTAAATATCTTAATACCAGTTGGAACAGCAATCGCCATTGTTGCAACTGCAAATATAGAGTTAGCAACGGGGCCAAGTCCTACCGTAAACATATGGTGAGCCCAAACCATAAATCCTAAGAAAGCGATTAAGAATGTAGCAAATACCATTGCCGTATATCCAAATAAACGCTTCTTTGAAAATGTAGGTAATATTTCACTAAACACACCAAATGCAGGTAGTATTAAGATATATACCTCAGGGTGTCCAAAAATCCAGAATAAATGTTGCCAGATAATGGAGTTACCACCTAGTGCAACATCAAAGAATGCTGTACCGAACATACGATCAAACATCATTAAGAATAGTCCAACTGTTAAAGCTGGAAATGCAAATAATACTAAGATACTTGTTACAAATGTCGTCCAAGTAAATAGTGGCATTCGCATATATGTCATTCCTGGCGCACGCATAAGTACGATCGTAACGATGAAGTTAATACCACTCATTAACGTCCCAGCACCAGATAACTGTAATCCCATTACATAGAAATCCACCCCATGCCCAGGTGATTGTAAGGAAAGTGGAGCATAGTTTGTCCAACCGGCATCTGGAGCACCAGTAAACCAACTTAAATTCAACATTATTCCTCCGAAGAAGAATAGCCAAAAACCTAAAGAGTTCAAGAATGGGAACGCTACATCACGTGCCCCAATTTGTAATGGCATAATATAGTTCATTAATCCAAAGAGTAACGGCGTTGCCGCAAAGAATATCATGGTTGTACCATGCATGGTAATCATTTCATTATACAATCCAGCACTAATGAAATCATTTTGTGGTGAAATTAACTGAATTCGTATGATAAGTGCTTCTAGTCCACCTAGCAGGAAGAAAAATGCACCTGCTGCGAGATACAAAATACCGATTTTTTTATGATCAACGGTAGTTAGCCAATCCCATAAAGTAGCACCAAAACCACTCTTGTGAGCACTGTTAACACTCAATGCTTATACCTCCCTTTCATGTCTTCCATCCCAAGTCTTAATTGCCAGCACTTTCAGGAGTAATTTCTGAAGGCTGTAATTGTAATAAGTATTCTGCAATGCTTTCGGCTTCGTCTTCACTCAGAGCCGGATATTGATCGGTCATTTTATTCCCAGGTTTGACGGATTCAGGATCTGTTAACCATTCAACAAGATGTTCTTTTGTGGGTTCTAAAATACCTGCAATTGTTGAACGATCTCCAAAGTTTGTTAAGTTAGGTCCTATCGCCGCTGGGGAGGAACCAATAGCATGACAATTCATGCAATTATTGGCTTCAAAAAGTTCTTGACCTTCTTGAGCTACAGAATCCTCAGGTACTTCCTCTGGATCTACACTTTGCATATCCGCTACCCATTGCTCATACTCTTCCGGACTTACTGCAATTACCTTAAAGTCCATTAAAGAGTGGGAAGGGCCACAAAGCTCTGCACATTTACCCCAATAAACACCCTCTTCATGTGCCTCAATATACATGGTGTTTACGTTTTCAGGGTTAACATCCATTTTTCCAGAGATAGATGGAATCCAGAAGGAATGCGTAACATCAGAGGATAACATGTTTAAATACACACGCTCTCCAGTAGGAATGTATAAGTCCTGACTTGTCACTACTTCTTCTCCTGCATAGTTAAAATGCCACCAATATTGATTTCCTGTTACTTCAATATTGACATGTTCATCCGCATTAGAATCATCTGCTAAATCAAACGTTCCCAGTACTGTAGGAACTGCAATAACTAATACTAATATGATTGGGATAACAGTCCAAATTACTTCTAGCTTGTGGTTTCCTTCTACTTGTTCAGGAATATAATCTTCCTGGCCTTTCTTCTTACGGAAACGTACTAGTGTAATGACATAAATTGCCATTACGATAATAAAAACGCCAATCATGATAAAAGTTGTTAGCAAGATTAAATCCATTGCACGATCTGCCCCATATCCTTTCGGATCAAGTGCAGTTAGATTTTCTCTTCCACACCCAGCCATTAGCAAAGCCATGGCTGAGATCAGGAAGAAAACTTTCGATTTTCCCATCCAACCTTTCATGTAAGAATACCTCTCTTTCTTCTTGTTGTTTCCTTTTATATGTTTATTTTTAAGGAATAACATAACATTAGCTAAATATAGGTAACTTAACGATAATCATTAACGGAAATAATATAATTAAATAATTCAGTGAGAAGATAAATATTGTGTTTGCCCATTTCTTATCTTCATCAACGAATAGTCCAGTAAAGGCTATTGCCAACCATCCCAAATTTAAGAGAGTTGCAATTACCGCAAATGTAATTCCCATTGTTGGTAATAAAAAGAATGGTAATGGAAGCAAACATGCTATATAGACAATAATTTGTCTTTTTGTAACTGCCATTCCTCTTACTACTGGTAGCATTGGTATTCCAGCCGCTTCATATTCATCTCGTTTCTTCATTGCTAGCGCTAAGAAGTGTGGCGTTTGCCAAATGAACATAATTAAGAACATAACAAACGGCACTATATGGAATGAAGGACTAATTGCAGCCCAACCAATTAATGGGGGCATTGCACCTGAAAGGCTCCCTATAACGGTATTTAACGTATATCGTCTTTTCGACCATATTGTATATAATACGACATAGCCAAACCATCCAATAAAAGCAAATAACGTCGCATACCATGATGTAAACATTAACAATAGTAATCCAACTGCTGTTGTTAATAAACCAAACGTAAGAACTGATTTGAGAGAAAAGAACCCTGTTACTGTTGGTCTATTTTTTGTTCTCGACATTTTCGGATCAATATCAACATCGTACCAATTATTAACGATACAACCTCCTGCAATTACTAATGCAGTACCTATAATTGTAAGGAGAAATGTGCCCCAATTACTCATAAAGGAGGAACTCGTAAACGATATAGCCAATAAAAAACCTGCTATCGTTGTAATTAGGTTTGAGTTTACAATCCCAATTTTTATTAATGCCTTTATCTCAGAAGTAAACATTACAACCTTTTGTTTATTAGAGATAGAGGTATTGCCTATTAACTCGGAATAGGTCATTTCTACTTTATTCATTGTATCCCCCCTTCACACTTCAGTAAGAAGACATAATAATAACCAGAATAAGAATATATTTTTATTCTATCCTATTCTGCTTACAATTTCATTGGTATCACGTATAATTCGTACAATCTAATGAACTTCCATGTAATATTTTACAACATATTGAACATTAATATGTGACAAAAATGTGAAACAATCCGAACATACTCGTTATTATGTACCATCCGTCAAATTTTGTCTATGCTATGTCATGACATGTTTTAAACATGCTATTCCATACTCTATTTCTAGCAAACAAATTTAAAATATGCAAGTCTTTTTTGAAAACGCTAATGTAAACATTTCCAAATCATGATAATATATAATTTGTCTGTCATTTAAAAGTGTTCATATTTTGTTCATAACTATTTCATTGCAATCGCTATCTCTTTACGATTATCATGGTTATAGATAGAAAAAATCAAAGCGAGGCTACTTCTATGACAAAAAAATTAAAAATTCTATCCGTTATATCTACGATCTGTATGATTCCACTATTACTAGGTGGTGCTCTAGTAACCAAAACCGGATCTGCTGATGGCTGCGGAAATAGTTGGCCACTATGTGAAGGGCAATTTCTTCCGACGAAGATATCATTTGAGATGTTTATAGAATTGAGTCATCGAGGAGTTACTGGTGTTGTAGGGATATTAATTGTTTACTTAACTTACCTAGTTTGGAAAGAACTTCGCCATAATAAAGAGGTCGTGTTTCTAGCGTTTTCCGCCCTATCATTAATGATCCTTCAGGCATTGATTGGTGCAGCAGCTGTAGTATGGGGGCAATCAGACTTTGCTTTAGCAACTCATTTCGGTATATCCTTAGTCTGTTTTGCGGCAGTCTTTTTATTAATGCTTCAGTTATTTGAAATAGATAAGAAATTGCATACAGAAGATATACATATTAATAAAACTCACCGAATTGAAATTTATGCGATTTCTTTTTATACAATGTGCGTTGTGTACTCTGGAGCATTAGTAAGACATACAGATTCAAATTTAGCATGTCGCGACTGGCCATTATGTGTAAATAATAGTTCTTTTGGAATCTCTGATTATAATTTCTACCAATGGGTACAAATGGGTCATCGTCTAGCAGCTGGTATACTTTTCATTTGGACAGTAATTTTAACTATACGTATGGTTAAACACTATAAGAATAGTAAAGTTTTTTACTGGAGTTGGTTGATTACTTTAGGATTAATTACATTACAAGTCTTATTCGGTGCACTAATAATATTCACATCACTAAACCTAGCAATAGCTTTATTTCATGCATTATTCATTACTTGTTATTTCGGGATGTTGTCATTTTTTATGCACCTCTCATTCCGAGCAAAGCGTAGAGAGAAATACTCTAATCAATCTTAATCTGTTATTTTTAAAAAAAGCTTGAAGTGAAATCTATATTTCACTTCAAGCTTTTTTGCAAGTAGGAAAGTATATAAATAAGGTTATTATCGGATTATCAGCCCCTCGTAACTACTCGACCTTCAATAGAGTAGAAGGGGGCGACTAACCCCCGTCCTCTCACACCACCGTACGTACCGTTCGGTATACGGCGGTTCAATTAAGTATTACGAATAAATTCATACCTTTGATACAGACTTTTGAGCCCTAGTCTACTCCAATAGGAGTTGCCTAGGGTTCTGCTTAAGATTGGACTCTTGGAGATACGCCAATAATTCTTTCTGGTGTTTCCCCATTCGTATGCTTTGTGGTCAGGAACACCCAAGCTAATCAGCTTTCGGACTTTTGTCCGTGGAAGCTTCCATTGTTTCCACATACACATGCGCAATCTTCTTCTTATCCACTTATCGAACTCCTCAAACTTTGAAGGTGTCTCCGCTAAAGCGTAATACCCGCACCAACCCATCAGGTATTTGTTTAATTTCTCAATTCTTACTTCCATAGGAAATGGCTTGGAACGTGAAGTTATTTCCCTGATTTTCTGTAAACTTACGTTTCCAAGGCCGGTCCACTGCTGATTTCTCTTTATTTACTTTCAAGCGAAGTTTCTCTTCGATAAATGTAGTAATGGAATTCATTACACGATTCCCAGCTTTCTTTGTTCTCACATAGATGTTGCAGTCATCCGCATAACGAACGAAACGTAGCCCACGCTCCTCCAGTTCCTTATCTAAATCATCTAATATAATGTTAGAAAGAAGAGGGCTCAACGGCCCGCCTTGCGGAGTGCCTTCTTCGGAGCTAACTACTATCTCATTTATCATGACGCCAGATTGTAGGTATTTCCGAATAAGCCGAAGCAGTTCCTTATCCTTGATGCGCTTCGCTAAAACACCCATGAGCTTATCATGGTTCACCTTATCAAAGAATTTCTCTAGGTCCATATCAATTACCCATCTGTATCCTTCTTTAATAAACCCCCTTGCCTTCCTCACAGCGTCATGTCCTCGACGGTTGGGCCTGAATCCATAGCTATGTTCTGAGAAGGAGGGGTCAAAAAATTGTATGAAGCACTTGGGCAATAGCCTGTTGAATGAAACGATCCGTCACGGTTGGAATACCTAACATCCGAACTCCTCCGCTTGGTTTCGGGATTCGACACGGCGGACAGGAGAAGGTGTATAGGTTCCTTTCCTCAAGTTCTCCCGAAGGGAATCCCAGTTATCATAGAGATGTCTTCGTAGGAATTTTACGGACATTTCATCTATGCCATGACTTCCTTTATTTCGTTCGACTCGCTTTAGTGCGAGAATGAGATTGTCCCGTGACAGAATTTGGTTCATCAACATACTTGGGTTTCCTTTCTTCGTGAATGTGACGTTCTATTTGTGCAAGTTCCACTCCACCCTTCCAAAGTCCCCTGTAGGGGTACTATGACTTCTGCTGACTTCTGACCGTTCAGCCATCCATTGCTGAATGGGTTACCAAGAGTGCTTGGCGTTTCGATCAGACCTCCCCGGGTAAGAACGCAGTCTTTCCCTTCATCAATCTGCTTCATTTACTCTGTACCAACTTTGGCAGAAAGGACTTTGTTTTGTTATGCAAACTCATCCATTGATACCTAGCCTCATATGAAGTTCGTGTTCCTCAGACCGAAGGTTTGCCGTCCGCTTCCTTCAGATTCCATGTCGCCACGGACACCCTTGCGTTAGGCTAACTGTTACTTCTGCCTTCACAGTTCGGGACTCTCACCCTATAGACTGCACCCATGCCGGGCACACTTAAATAAGGAGGGTGACAATGTCACCCTCCTTAAAAACAGACATGCAATGCTACTAAATGAGTGCTTGCATTTTTAATCCTGTTATTCAAATTCTATTAATAAATCATTAACTGCTATTGTATCGCCATTCGATACATGAATCTCTTTTATAACACCATCAAATGGTGCTTGAACCGAAGTTTCCATCTTCATCGCTTCATTTGTCATCAAGTGCTGACCTTTTGTCACTTTATCACCTTTACTGCAATTTACTTCTAAAACAGTCCCAGGCATAGTAGCTCCTAGGTGGTTTTTATTATTTTTGTCAACTTGCGGTTTAACAGCAACCAAGGATTCAATACTTTCATCCTTGATTGTAATTTCTCTTGATTGACCATTTAAATCGAAGTAAACCACGCGAGTACCATCTTCTTTTGGCTCTGATATAGAAACCAATTTAACAATAAGCGTCTTCCCTTTTTCGATTTCAACTTCTATTACTTCTCCTAATTTCATACCATAGAAGAAGGTTGGAGTATCAAGGACAGAAATATCGCCATACGTTTCTGTAAATGCTTGGTAATCCATAAACACTTTTGGATATAGTGCATAAGAAATTAAATCGAAGCTAGTGATCGGACGATTTAACTTATCATATAACTCATCTCTCATCACCTTAAAGTCAATTGGTTCTAGTAATTCACCTGGACGAACAGTTATCGGTTTTTTATCTTTTAATATGATTTTTTGAAGTTTCTCTGGGAATCCTTGATAAGGCTGTCCAATGTAACCTTGAGCAAATTCTATTACTGAATCTGGAAAATCAATAGATTCACCTTTTTCATAGATATCTTCTTCTGTTAAATCGTTTTGCACCATAAATAGTGTCATATCACCAATAACTTTTGATGAAGGTGTTACTTTAACAATATCACCAAACATATCGTTTACCGTACGGAACATTTTCTTAACTTCATTCCAACGATGACCTAACCCTACGGCTTTTGCTTGTTGCTGAAGGTTACTATATTGTCCTCCAGGCATTTCATGATGATAAATTTCGGTATGTGGTGCGTTCATACCACTTTCAAATTCTTGATAGTAATCACGAATCCCTTCCCAATAATGCCCGATACGTTCATAATTTTCAATATTAATATCCGGCTGGAATGGAGTTCCCTCTAATGCATGATAAAGCGACTGTGCACTTGGTTGAGAAGTCATACCTGCCATTGACCCAACTGCAACATCTACTGCATCTACGCCAGCTTCAATAGCACGAGCATATGTGAACACACCATTTCCACTCGTATCATGAGTGTGTAAATGAATGGGTATATCAATCGTCTCTTTTAATTTATGAATTAATTGATAAGCGGCCTCTGGCTTTAATAAACCAGCCATATCTTTAATACCTAAGATATGTGCACCTGCAGATTCTAATTCTTTTGCCATCATTTGATAGTAAGACACATCATACTTACTTCTACCTGTGTCTAATATATCACCTGTATAACAAATAGCTGCTTCAGCAATTTTATTTGAATTGCGTACCGCATCGATTGTCAACTTCATTCCTTCTACCCAGTTCAAGCTGTCGAATATACGGAATACATCAATACCCGCTTCACTGCTTTTCTTTACAAATTCTTCAATGAGATTATCAGGATAATTTTTATACCCTACAGCATTACTCGCACGTAATAACATTTGGAATAGTACGTTCGGCATTTCTTCACGTAATTTTAACAATCTTGTCCAAGGATCTTCCTTAAGAAAACGATAAGCTACATCGTACGTTGCTCCTCCCCACATTTCTACAGAGAAAAGATTTGGCAGCAGTTTAGACGTTGGTTCAGCAATATGAAGCAAGTCATTCGTACGAACACGTGTCGCAAATAACGATTGGTGTGCATCTCTGAAAGTTGTGTCTGTTAATAATACTTCCTTCTGTTCTTTCATCCATTTCGCTACACCTTCAGGACCATACTTATCCAAGATTTGTTTTGTTCCGGTAGATACTGATTCAATATGGTTTGTAGCAGGAATATCCAACGGTCTAAAGTCAGGCTTCTCAATATTAGCGATGCCTTCCCCTCCGTTTAAAGTAGTATTTGCGATATACGTAAGCATTTTTGTTCCACGGTCTTTTCTTATCGGGAATATGAATAGCTCCGGTGTTTTATCGATAAACGTTGTATCATATTCACCAGATAAGAATTTTTGATGAACCATTACATTCTCTAGGAACGGAATATTTGTTTTTATCCCTCTAATACGGAATTCTTTTAAATTTCTGACCATTTTTATTGCAGCTTGTTCAAAAGTTAATGCCCACGTAGATACTTTCACTAATAACGAATCATAGTGAGGAGAAATGATTGCTCCTTGATAGCCGTTACCCGCATCTAGACGGACACCAAACCCACCGCCGGTACGATAAGCATTAATTTTACCTGCATCTGGCATAAAATCATTAAGTGGATCTTCCGTTGTTACCCTTGATTGAATCGCATAGCCCTGTGTATTTATATGTTCTTGTGTCGGAATTCCTACTGTTTCATCGTGTAATTGAGCTCCATCAGCAATCTTAATTTGAGACTGGACGATATCAATACCAGTAATCATTTCTGTAATAGTGTGTTCTACTTGTACACGAGGGTTAACCTCAATAAAGAAAAACTCATCATCGGTAACAAGAAATTCAACTGTTCCGGCATTTAAATAATCTACATTTTTCATTAAGTTTACCGCAGATTGACAGATATCTTCTCGTAATTTATCTCCCAATGATAAACTTGGTGCTATTTCAATAAGTTTTTGATGTCGACGTTGGACAGAACAATCTCTTTCATATAAATGAACAATATTGCCTGCATTATCTCCTAATATTTGAACCTCGATATGTTTAGGATTTTCGATTAACCTCTCTACATATATCTCATCGTTCCCAAAAGCGGCTTTAGCTTCTGATTTCGCCCGATCATATGCACTCTCTAGTTCACTATCATCTTTCACTACACGCATTCCACGACCGCCGCCACCTAAGGAAGCTTTAATAATTATTGGATATCCATGTTCCTGAGTAAAGTCTTGAACTTCTTCTAATGAGCTTACTGGACCATCACTTCCAGGTATGATTGGTAAGTTAGCTGCTACTGCTTGCTCTCTTGCTTTCACCTTATCACCAAACATACTTAAGTGTTTACTAGTTGGTCCAATAAAGATAATTCCTTCTTCTTCACAGCGTCTTGCAAACTGTATATTTTCAGAAAGGAATCCATAACCCGGGTGAATTGCATCAACATTGACTTCTTTTGCAAGTTCAATAATCCCTTCAATATCTAAGTATGCATCAATCGGTTTTTTCCCTTCACCTATTAAATAAGCTTCATCTGCCTTGAATCGATGAAAAGCAGATGAATCCTCTTTGGAATAAATAGCAACAGTGCGTATATTTAACTCCGTACATGCTCGGAAGACGCGAATTGCAATTTCCCCTCGGTTTGCTACTAGTACTTTGTTAATCTTGTTTAACTCTGCCATCTTTTACCACCTCTATACATATTAGTTGAGTTTTGATTTTGCATTGCAGGCTTTGGTGCTAACTCTTCCCTATCCTGCTCTTGTTGATTTACTTGTTTTGCAATATTATTAAGGATTCCCATCGATATTAACATAATTAACATTGATGATCCTCCATAACTCACGAATGGTAATGGTACACCTGTAATCGGTAAAATACCGCTAATAGCTCCTAAATTTATGAATGTTTGGATTCCAACCATGGATGAAATTCCAATAGCTAGTAATGAGCCAAAACTGTCTTTACATTTTTTCGCTATATATAAACCTCGAATAACAATTGTTGCAAGTAACCCAATGACAATTACAACACCTAAAAATCCCAGTTCTTCAGCAATGACTGCCATGATAAAATCGGTATGTGCTTCATCTAAAAACCCAAGTTTTTGAACACTTTGTCCAAGTCCTTCTCCTGTCAGACCACCAACTCCTATAGCAACATAGGATTGGATTAGTTGGTACCCATTTAAATCAGGTGATTCAAACGGTTGATAAGCACCTGTAAACCTTGATAATCTTTCTTCTGTGATCATATTAGGAGCAGCAAAAAGAACTAAGCTGATTCCAATTAAAACGAGTATAGTTAGATGTTTCCACTTGATTCCGGATGCAAATATTACGGAGCAAGCCATTAAAAATATGATTGCAGCTGTCCCGATATCAGGTTGCAATACAATTAATCCTAATAAAATAATGGTAAGTACAAGCGGAGGAAGTACTCCTTTCTTAAATTCATTTAAGTAGGATTGTTTTTTTGAATAAATAGCTGCCAAATATATAATTAACCCTAACTTAGCAAACTCTGCAGGCTGCATACTTAATGGACCAATTGAAAACCAAGACCTAGCATTATTTGCAGCACTTCCAAAAATTAATACACTAATTAATAACACTATACACGATAAAATAATTACCTTCATCAACCGTTGATAGACTTGATATGGTAATAAACAACAAGTAGCAAACGCGATTGAGGAAATAGCAAAAAATATCAGCTGACGAATGAGATAATGGTTACTTTCATTCCCATCTACTACAGCGACCACCATGCTTGCGCTATATACCATTACCATTCCAAACCCTGTCAATAACAAAGGGGTAATCATAAGTGTGTAATCATAATCTTTTATTTTATCTAGCATCATTGCTTCTCCCTATAAATAGATTAAGAGATTGATATTAGTATAACACTTTTATTAATTAGTGTGTTATATTTATTTCTCTTTTTTATGTTTTTTCACATATACCCTATTATGTAAACAAAAAAACCTTGCCGTTTATGCTGGCAAAGTTTTTGCTTTTGTACCTCTACGCCAATACATGAACCTCGCTCACAATGTATTTTGTGAAGCCTCATGTAGAATGTTGAGCTTCTTCTCCAAGTTTTCAAGTAACGCCTTCCCCTCTATTTCACTGATTAATTCAAGACGCACTGCAAAGTCAATTTCACGAGATAAGCCATACATTTGCGTATCAAGTACATCCTCGTAAACAGGACATTGTGGCATGGTTAAGTTTTCTATCTGAACTTCAATAAGTCGTAAAATTTTATCAGCATCAGCCTTAAGAAGGGCGTGGGCTTTTTCACGATGGTCTATCATTAAATCAGGCATCAATATAAATCCCCTCCACAAAAAGACTTTCTTTATATTATATTATCGTTAGCAACCAAAAAATGCAAATAAAAGTGAAAAAAACTTACAATTCAAATAGATGAAAATGAAAGCGATGTCTGCTATTCTTAAATGGTAATACCTAGATAGGGGGAAATATTTAATATGATAGTCATGATAAAAGGGAAGGTAAAATACCCAATAACACTGGATCCAACTGTATGGATTTTTGATGATCGTAAAATAAAATTAGAAGAAGCTTTTGAATTAAAAGAAGATAAACAGGAAGAATACAGCGGATTTCAAAAACCTCCAGTTAATAGAAGTATATCTAAAATGGAAGGAGAAGAATTTTTAAAAAACAGTTATGTTATGCCTTTAAATGATTTTATTCATAACGCAGAACCTACAAGCGAAGCAAAAACAGCTAAGTTAGTATCTGGAAGTGATGGTTCTTATGAAACGATAGCTTATGAAGATCTTATTAACGGGTACTTTTTATTCTCTAACAATGGTAAACCATTAAAAGAAGATGGCCCTGTTCATTTTTATTACAGAGATGGTTCTAATCAAGATAACCCTGTAAAATATATAAAAGAGATTGTAATCGATTAAGTATAAATAAAGGTTGGGACAAAATGTATTCTTGCAAAAGATAAATCTGAATGATTAGCTTTGGAAAAAACGCTTCAGAAAATTACTGCGCTAATTCTAGCTTTGATTCGTCTTTTGACCAGAACTTTTAGTTATGTCCCAACCTCTTCTTTTTATTAATTTGTATTTTGTTGTTGTTCTGAGCTATTTTCATTTTTATTTTCATTATAATATTGAACTCCGAATTGAGAACCTTCTGATACCATCTTCGAATTCTCTAATTGATCTAACTCTTGTTCAGAGGATTGGTCAGGTACCCCAGCATTTTCAAATACTCGATTTACATTCTTTGCAGAATTTTTTGCCATATCTTTAAGTTTTTGACGGTTGTTGCTATCAACTAAATAGTAACTAGCAATTCCAGCCCCGACTGCACCAACAGCAGATAGTACATAACGTTTTTTCATGAAAATCATCCTTTCAATAATATTCCCAGTTTTTCAAGTAACTTAATAACACACTTCCCCTAATATCTTTCGTTTAAACATTTAAGGTGTTATTGACTTTTCATCAAATAGTTGTATGTTATACTATTATTAATATTAAACTAATATAAATTTCCCCAATTAGAGGTGAAAATATGCAAGTAAAGTGCACTATTTGCGACAAAGTCGAAGAAATTGAACATTATTCCTTACTGGCAAAGCGACTTCGAAATCGAAGAAAAAATATGTACCTATGTAAGCCTTGCTATGATCGGATTGAAAAAAATACAAAGCAACGCCTTTCCACAGGTAAGTTTAAGTTATATAAAGAAACTAAAAAAGTAGATGACTTTTTATAGTAAATACACCGTTCTTTATATAATTGATATAAAGTTGTATGATTTCCGCTATGGCACTTTTTTAGAAGGCACACATTGATTAATTAGGAATAGAAAAAAACTTTTTCTATTAGATTTCAAGCTCTGTTATTCTGCGTTACAATTCGTCTTATATAAAAAAGCGATTAAGATAATTAATTACTGACAATTATCTTAATCGCTTTTTGTATTATATTATTCTTTTCTTTCATTATGTAATCGAAGACGATATATACCTAACACCACTATAATAACTAACAAGCATTCTACTGTAGGCATTCGCATAACCGTAGAGAAAATAGTTAGAATAAATACCCCAAACATCAATAGTAGATATACAATAATATTCTTAGCAATTGGTAACTTTTTTGCAAACCCTAATTTGTAAGCTACGGCTGATAGGACTAGATTAATTACATAAAAAATCCAAAAAATATTTCCTACCCCGAATGAATCTAGGATAAATTCATGCACAAAACTCATACTCTTCCCACCCTCTTCCTGACACTATATTTATCATACTAAATCTAAATCATGGATACCACAGAAATATCTACTTTTTTATGTCTGATTTTTGAAGTATTATACAATTTTCGATATACTATTCTAGGGAGATAAAGAAGGGGTTGTCAACATGAAAAATATAAATTTACCAATGTTATTACTTGCGTTTTTAGTCGTCTTAATGTTTATTTTAGTTGGTTTATCAATTGCGTTTCGAAATATATGGTTCATTCTATTATTTATACTTCTCGGATTTGGCATTTTCGGTATCGTCTTGTCAAGAAAAAAAGGGAAAAAGTGATATTTCACTTTCTCCCTTTTTTTATTATATCTAAAATGGTTTTATGCAATGCTGGATTACTTGCAAGAATAGATGATTTCTTTAATGGATCCCATTCATTTCCATCAATATTACTAACAATACCACCTACTTCTTGCAACAAAATAATTCCTGCAGCAACATCCCACGGTGATAATCTCATTGATAGATAACCATCTAACGTGCCATCAGCTATATAGGCTAGTTCCAGTGCAGCTGAACCATATGTTCTAGCCCCTCGAACTGTACGGATAAAGCCCTGCATTACTTGATAGTCAACGAGACGGTTTTCACATAACCAAAAATAATTCATACCTACTATTGCTTCATTTAATTGCTTATTTCTTGAAAGTAAAGGTAATTGTTGACTATCTCTAAAAGCCCCTTCTCCCTTTTTCACATGGTACAAAGTATCGTTCATCACATCATAAATTAATCCAATTTCACCAACACCATTATGTAAAATACCTACAGATATTGCAAAGAATTTTTTCTGATGGACAAAGTTCATTGTTCCATCAATCGGATCAATTACCCAAATCGTTCCGTCCAATTCTTTCGGTTGATCACCGTAGCCTTCTTCACCTATTATTTGATGATCAGGATATTTATCTTTAATCTTTTCTACAAAAAATTTCTCTGTTTGTTTATCTAAAATGGTAACTAAATCATTCGCATTTGATTTTGTTTCTATATTTAGCGGGTTGTTCATTTGTTCTTTTATTATCTTTCCAGCTTCATATACCCATTTCTTAGCATCTTGATACACAGTATCCCTGTGATGTATTTCCATATAATCCCTCCAAACAGTACTTAAACATATTGTATCAAAGTATACCTTTCATGAACATAATGACCCTAATACGCATCAAAAATTTATTCTCAATTCATACTAGGGTCTTTTATTAGATAACATCTCCGTGTTCAATTTCTAGCCATTGTTTTCTTAATTGTTTTAGTCGTTCTTTTGTTTTTATAATAAGTACCGTATCATTCTCTTGCAACGCTTCAAACAAAGTAGCTAATTCATAATCAATTTCCAATCGAATGACAGGTAATTTTTCCTCGGCCTCTTTCCTTCTCAGAGCATCCATCACGTACTTCATTCCCTCACTCCTTAGCTAAAGGCATACCTTATGATACGCCTGTCACTTATTTGTTTTATTTTATGAGTGTAGTGATTATTTGTTCATCATAATAACAAAAATAATGAAAATATTTAGGTTTCTATTCCCTCTCATTAAGCCAATCAAACCTAATAAAACTACAATACTTGACTTATTCTTCTATTTACTTAATAATAATTATTACAATCTAGGCGTATGAAAGGATGAATTTGGACTTATGAACGGCTTCACGAATAAAGATTTTGAAACATTTAATATTAACGGACTTGATGAACGTATGGAAGCAATTCAAACAAGAATACAACCAAAGTTTCAACAAATTGGAGAATCGCTTGCTGAGGATCTATCTAAAAAAACAAATAATGAGTTATACTTACATATTGCAAAACATGCTCGTCGCACGGTAAATCCGCCAAATGATACATGGCTCGCAATAGCTGATAACAAGCGCGGATACAAAAAACACCCACACTTTCAAGTAGGTGTATTTGATGATCATGTATTTATTTGGTTAGCACTAATTTATGAATTACCGAACAAATCAAAAATAGCTAGTGCTTATATTAATCATTTTGATGAAGTGAAAAATCTTCCCACATCGTATGTTGTATCTCTTGATCATACAAAGAAAGATGCTATCTCATTAACTGATTTAAATAAAAGTCACCTTGAACGATTCCGAGATGTAAAAAAGGCAGAATTCTTAATTGGAAAGCATATTGAAAAAGGAGACCCTATCCTCGCTAACGGGGATGAACTATATCAATTCATAATGGATGTATTTGAGCAACTATTACCTTTATACCAATTGGCAATAGATTCTAGAGATGAATAAATAAAAAGTTGATAGAATGGGTATATTTTACTCATTCGGCAAAACTGGTGAGCTCCGAATCGATTGAATAACGGAACTCACCTTTACATTTATCACCACTTCACTTATATTTACATCCCACTAAATTATCGCTCGCTTTATCAATCCTATTATCTTGTCGATGTTACTTATTACATACGGATATTGGACTCATTTGTTTCTCTTGCTTTCTTTACGACGTGATAGCTTGAATAGCCGGAAGCCTCTTGAAATTGAGTGAATAACTTTTTTTCCTCGCTCTTAGAAGGAACTATTTGTTTGAACCTTCTATACAAAGCTAATATTTCTTCTCGATCCACTTGTTTCTCGTATGCTTTTTCAATTAATGAAAAAAAGTTTACTACATCGATTATTTCTTCTGTTGACCAGGTTTCATCCATTGGGTATTGATAACTCATTTTTACACCTCTTTATTAAAGCAATATAACTCATCCTACCATGAAAAACTGGCAGATGCTAATTCTTGAATATCATAACCATAAAAAATAGAAGCCGCATTTATGTACAGCTTCTATTGCATAAAAATATATATTATTTCGGTTGTTTTTTTGAAGAACAGGTTGGACAAGTACTATACAAGGTCGTTACCTTTTCCCCTTCAAAGTGTTCGATAACATGTTGACAATCCTGACATATTATTGTACCCATGAAGTCATCTCCTTTTACAGTTTATGTCGTCCTATTAATATTATATTATGACATATTTAATCTGTCAACATAAATTAGTATGACATAATAAAACAAAAAAAGAGTTAATTGGTTATCATAACCGATTAACTCTCTATCATACTATGATGTTTCTATTAAATGAGGATCCACTATTTCATATCCCTGATTTTGTAATCCTTCTACAATATCCTTTAATGCCTCATTCGTCCAATCACGATCATGCATTAGCAAATTCGCTCCTGGTTTCAATAATGAATAATCGACACCTGCTTCAGGTCCTTCACCGGTAATCATCGCTTCTGCTAAAGCTTTAGGTTCTGTATAAGCTTCAAAATAGTCATAACCATACGTCCAATTCATAATGGTCATATTTTCTTCTTTTGCAATAGCTTTTGAATGGTCTGAATTCATCCCATGTGGTGCACGGAAGAATTTTGGACGCTCGCCAATTATCTCTTCTACACGATTACTTACAGAAACAATCTCATCAGTTTGTTCCTCTTTTGATAACTCTGGAAGAACGGGATGAGTATTAGTATGATTTCCAATTAAAAAGCCCATGTCATGAATTTCTTTTAATTTTTCTGCACCATCATCGTCATTTATAAAATGTCCATTCACAAAAAATATAGCTCCTACTCCTAAGTCTTTTAAAGTATGCGCCATCTTCACAGCATTAGCATCAGGAACATCATCAATTGTGAGAAGTACTATATTTTCATTTGCATCGTCTAGTGGTAGCACCGTCGCAGTTTCTTCAGATATGTAATATTCTGGTTCCTGGTTTTCTAATTCTTCTTCTTTCCCTTCTTCTGATTGATCTTGATCATCATTCTCCTTCGGTTCATCCTTGTCTTGTGCGTTGGCACTTTCATTTGTTTCATTTTCTTCATCTGGTTTTTCTTTTCCGACAGAATCCGATTCATTACTACACGCTATCAAAACAACGCATAAGAATATTGCTATGTATAGAAAGGTGTTAAGGCGAAATTTCTTCATTAAATAGTACCTCCAAGGTGAATTTAATAGATTACTAGTTTCATTATAGGCCATTACATTACCTCCTTCAATCATGTATGTCTATTTTAGGTAATGAATGATACATATAAAAATAAGTTGAATACTTATAATTGTCGTCCATTTTTTGAATTATATTTGACATTATGTTTACAAATTAACAATAAATTGTCGTATTATGTTGGAGCCTTATCATTTATTTTACTATTTAATAACAGCGACTTTTTACTCAGATTTCTTTGATAAGATAATTATTAGGTAAAATTAACGAGAGGCGTGAATAAGCATGAAAAAATTCTCTATTCTAGTTTTCTTCATTATCATTATTGCCTTGCTTACTGCATGTCAGAAAGAAACTACTCCATATGATGTTATTTCTATCAATTTAACAAACCACGAGATCCTTTATATACAATCTAAAAAGAACCCTGATATATATTTAGATGCTATTTTTGAATTAAAAGCAAAACACCCAAGTGCTTTTTCAACCGAAAAATTAACAAAGAATAGTAATTTAGAGCATTACAACATAGAATATACTAGTGCAGAAAGCAGCATGTATATATTAGAAGACGGGAAAATAAAAGATGAGTTAAACGGAGATATTACAAAAGAAGAGATTATGGTTCTATGTCAAATGTGGTGGTGGGTTGAATCAACCCATCACCTTTTTCATTTCTTGTTGCCACAGGATTTTCTTCTTTAATCTCTCGAAGCCTTTGATTCCATAAGAATTGCGTTTTATTACTTTAATCGTGTTGTTCACACCTTCGATATATCCGTTGTTATAAGGATATACAAAGGCTTGTAAAATCTCTTGTCTCCAATTTATAAAAGTTTTTCTTAGACGATGAAAGGCTTCAATCCCTGACCTCTTTAAGGATGCTAAACAATGATCTAGGTTTTTACTTGCCGTTTGATGATCACTTTCCTTAAACCATTTCTCCATCATGACCTTCAATTGGTAGGCCTCTCTTAAACGGGTATCAATCTCTAGAAGCTTTTCAACTTTTTCTTCTTGATCTTCGTCCAGATTAAAATGCGACTTCCACAATAACTTCTTACTTCTCTTCATTTGAAGACGGATGGGTTTATCGACATCTGCCTGCACCTGCCGTCTCACTTCATCCAAAGCCCAATATACTTGACGCATGAAATGGAAACGATCGGCGATAATAAGAGGATGATTAAGCACATCACAGACTGCTTTCTTGAACCACTTCGACATATCCATAACGACAATTTCCACCTGACCTGTATCGCGGGATCGCAGATACTTTTTAATGGTATCCACTTTTCGATCTTCTAAAATATCAATAATATGTTTATTTTCCACATCGACAATGACCGTTTGAAACCGTTCTCCTCCGGCGTCCCCTTTAAATTCATCTATGGCTATCGCTCTCGGCAGTACTCGGTTTGTCTTTATGTTTCGACGATCAAACAGTCGCAAAAGGCGAGTGTCCGTCAGCCCAGTCCATCTCGCAGCTGTTTTAAATGAGCTGGAAGATGTATACATCAAAGCTTCTGCTTGCAGAGAGGTGGTACAACGTTGATAGCGATCAATCATTTGAAGTCGTTCGTAAAAGGTCTTACCACAATCCTTACACAAATATCTGCGTTTCCGAAGGAAAAGTTTTACCTGTTGGTTAGGTAATACGGGACCTTGAATCGGTTGAATTCGATAACTATGAACCCGTTTCGTTTTACATCGACAGAACGGACATTTCTGCTGACGTTTTTCGGTATAAAGTTCAACAATCAAAGCATCCGAACCCTGAGATATATCCCACACCTTCACATTAGTATCTTTTATCCCTAACATTTCTATGATAAAATGGTTTTGCATTCGTTCTCTCTCCTTTGCCTTTTGTGTCGCAACTTTAGGGTATCAAAAGAGAGAGAACGGTGCATTTTTTACATCTTTAAAACATTGACAGGACAAGAAGCACCACCACATTCATTGTAGAGCCGAGATTATTCAAGAGATTGAAACATTACTATAGAATAAGCAAAAAACTGCCAAGTAAAAATTACTTGGCAGTTTTTCCTATATTACATAGTATGAATTGGTGTTCCTAAAGCGACTTCCGCTGCTTCCATTGTAATCTCACCTAGTGTTGGATGAGCATGGATAGTTAGAGAAATATCTTCAGCAGTCATGCCTGCTTCAATTGCTAAACCAATTTCAGAAATCATATCACTAGCATTTGGACCAGCAATTTGACCACCGATAACTAATCCATCATCTTTACGAGTGATTAGTTTTAAGAAACCTTCTGTGTTATTTAAAGAAAGTGCACGGCCGTTTGCTCCGAATGGGAATTTACCAACCTTCACATCATAACCAGCATCTTTCGCGTCTTGTTCAGATAAACCTACTGTTGCTAGTTCAGGTTCTGTAAATGCCACTGCAGGTATTCCTACATAGTCAATTTCAGATTTTTCACCACTAATAGCTTCAGCAGCAATCTTACCTTCATAAGAAGCCTTGTGTGCAAGTGCAGGTCCTTCAACGATATCACCAATTGCATAGATATTATCAACACTTGTTTTACATTGTTTATCTATTTCAATATGGCCTCTATCTGTCATCTTAACACCCATTTGCTCTAAACCAAGCTCATCAGTGTTCGGACGACGACCTACTGTTACAAGTACATAATCTGCTTCAATAGTTTCTTCTTTACCATTTACTTCATAAGAAACTTTTACACCGTCTTTTGTTTCTTCAACGCCTTTAGCCATTGCTTCTGTGATAATTGTAGCACCTTTTTTCTTAAGGCCTTTCTTAACAAGTTGCGTCATTTGTTTCTCAAATCCACCTAAGATGTCTTTCGCACCTTCTAAGAAAGTAATTTCAGTTCCAAAGTTAGCATATGCAGTACCAAGTTCTGTACCTACATATCCAGAACCAATTACTACCATTTTCTTCGGAATTTCTTTTAAGCTCAATGCGCCTGTAGAATCTAACACGCGATCAGAGAACTTAAATGACGGAATTTCAATTGGTGAAGAACCTGTTGCAATGATACAATCTTTAAATTTATACGTTTGAGAGCTGCTCTCTCCAGCGATTTTAGCAGTATTTGCATCAACGAAATATGCTTCACCTTTTACGATATCTACTTTGTTACCTTTTAATAAGCTCTCAACACCTGAAGTAAGTTTGTTAACAACAGAACCTTTCCAGTCTTGAACTTTAGAAAAGTCTACTTCTACTTTATCTGTTTTAATTCCAAGATCTTCAGATCCATGCGCATTTTCATATTTATGGCCAGCTTCAATAAGTGCTTTAGAAGGAATACAACCAACATTTAAGCAAACTCCACCTAAAGCTCCTTTATCTACGATTGTTACTTTTTGACCTAATTGTGCAGCACGAATCGCTGCAACATAGCCACCAGGTCCTGCCCCAACGACTAGAGTGTCTACTTCTACCGGAAAATCTCCTACTACCATTACTTACGCCTCCATCATAATTAATTGTGGATCATTCAATAATCGTTTAATTTGATTTAGTGCAAGTTGTGCTGTTGCGCCGTCAACGATACGATGATCAAAGCTTAGAGATACAGAGAGAACTGGAGCTACAACAATTTCTCCATCGCGAACAACTGGTTTATCAGCAATACGTCCGATACCTAGAATTACTGCTTCTGGATAATTTAATACTGGAGTAAACCACTGTCCACCAGCAGAACCAATATTAGAAATAGTGTTAGAAGCACCTTTCATCTCATCAGGTTTAAGTTTACCATCTCGAGCTTTCCCTGCCAATTCATTGATTTCTTGAGAAATTTGGAAAATAGATTTCTTATCAGAATCTTTTACAACTGGAACTAGTAGACCTCTATCTGTGTCTGCTGCAATACCAATGTTGTAATAATGTTTCTCAACAATTTCATCTGTATTCTCATCAATATAAGAATTTAGAATAGGGAATTTCTTAGACGCAGATACTAATGCTTTAACTACATATGGTAAATAAGTTAATTTAATATCTTGCTCAGCAGCAACTGCTTTAAACTTCTTACGATGTGCTACTAATTCAGTTACATCAATTTCGTCCATTAGTGTAACATGTGGTGCTTTTGATTTCGAGTTAACCATTGATTTAGCAATAGATTTACGGATTGCAGTCATCTTCTCACGAGTCTCTGGATATTGACCTTGAGGTGCAGCTTTCGTTTCTTGCTTATCTTCAGAAGAAGCTTCAGCTTTGTCCTCGGCTACTTCACTAGATGGCTGATCACCGCTTAGGTAGCTTTCTACATCTTCTTTAAGAATACGTCCATTTTTACCAGTTCCGTTAACATCTTTAATATTAACATCATTATCACGTGCAAATTTGCGTACAGAAGGCATTGCAATCACTCGAGTATCATCAGATTGCTCACTTGACTCTTCTTTAGAAGCTTCTTTTTCTTCTTCTTTCGAATCCGTTGATTTCTCTTCTTTTGAATCTGAAGATGAATCATCAGCACTGTCGCCTTCTTCATCATCATAACCTTCTGCTTCAAAAGAAATTAGTGTATCTCCTACAACTGCAACGTCACCTTCAGCAACGTGAATCTTTGTAACTTTTCCATCTACTTGAGAAGGAATTTCTACAACGGATTTATCATTTTGTACTTCACAAAGTACATCATCTTCTTTTACTTCGTCGCCTTCTTTTACGAACCATTTTACTATTTCACCTTCATGTATACCTTCACCGATATCCGGTAACTTAAAATTAAATGCCATGCTATGAAACCTCCTAAACTATTTTAGAAATTAATTACTTCATTAACTTTCTCTACGATATCATTATGGTTAGGCAACCATGTTTCCTCTGCATCAGAGAATGAATAAACCGTATCAGGTGCACTAACACGAAGAATTGGCGCCTCTAGGTCTAGAATTGCTCTTTCTTGAATTTCAGAAATAACTTGACCAGCAACTCCTGCTTGACGCTGTGCTTCTTGTACAACGACTACGCGATTTGTTTTCTTAACAGATGCTAGGATTGTTTCGTAATCAATTGGAGAAACTGTACGTAAATCAATTACTTCTGCTTGAATTCCGTCTTTTTCTAATTCTTCAGCAGCTTTCAAGGATGAATGTACCATTGCTCCATAGGATACTAATGTTACATCAGAACCTTCGCGTTTTACATCAGCTTTCCCAATTTCAACAGTGTAGTCTTCTTCAGGAACTTCGCCACGGAAAGAACGATATAATTTCATATGCTCTAAGAATACAACCGGATCGTTATCACGGATTGCAGAAATTAATAGACCTTTTGCTTCGTAAGGTGTTGAAGGAATAACCACTTTTAAACCTGGTTGTTGAGCCATTAGACCTTCTAAAGAATCCGCGTGTAATTCTGGAGTGTGTACTCCTCCACCAAATGGTGCACGAACTGTAATCGGTGCATTATAATGACCGCCAGAACGATAACGCATACGTGCCATTTGTCCACTAATAGAGTCCATTACTTCATATACGAAGCCGAAGAATTGAATCTCAGGTACCGGACGAAATCCTTCTAATGCTAAACCGATCGCAAGTCCACCGATTCCAGATTCAGCAAGTGGTGTATCAAACACACGATCTTCACCAAATTCATCTTGAAGACCTTCTGTTGCACGGAATACTCCGCCATTTTGTCCAACATCTTCACCAAAAACAAGCACGTTTTCATCATTTTTCAATTCTACGCGCATTGCATCAGTGATAGCTTGAATCATTGTCATTTGTGCCATGATTTACTTCGACTCCTTTTCTTTATAAATTTCATTTTGCTCCTGTAGATGAGTTGGTAGCTCTTCGTACATATTCGCAATTAAATCAGTTACTTTTTGTTTAGGCTGCTCTTCTGCTTGCTTGATTGCCTTTTTAATATCTTCTTTTGCTTGCTCAATAGCATTGTTTTCGTCTTCTTCTGACCAAAGCTTTTTGCTTTCAAGATACGTACGGAAACGAACGATTGGATCTTTTTTCTCCCATTCGTTGTCCATATCTTCTGTACGGTAACGAGTAGGATCGTCTCCTGATAAAGTATGTGGACCGAAACGGTAAGTTAATGTTTCGATTAACGTTGGTCCCTCACCATTAACGGCACGTTCACGAGCAAATTTAGTCGCAGCATATACCGCTAAAACATCCATACCATCAACCTGAATACCTTCTATTCCAGCAGCAACTGCTTTTTGAGCTAATGTTTTGGCGTTTGTTTGTTTTTCAACAGGTACAGAAATAGCAAAACGATTGTTTTGAACTACGAAAATTGCAGGAGCTTTATAGGCACCAGCAAAGTTTATACCTTCATAAAAATCACCTTGGGAAGTACCACCATCACCAGTGTAAGTAATAGCTACATTTTTATTACCACGTTTTTTAATTCCAAGTGCTACTCCAGCAGTTTGTACATACTGTGCACCAATAATAATTTGTGGGCTAAGAGCTCTTAATTCGTCAGGATATTGGTTACCGTGAAAATGTCCTTTAGAGAATAAGAATGCTTGATATAGTGGAAGACCTTGCCAAATTAATTGTGGAACATCACGATATCCCGGTAAAATGAAGTCTTCTTTTTCTAGTGCGAACTGACTTCCAAGTTGAGAAGCTTCTTGTCCAGCTGTTGGTGCATAGAAACCTAATCTACCTTGACGGTTTAAAGCAGTAGAACGTTGATCAAGTATACGTGTGTATACCATACGTCTCATAATCTCCTTTAGCTCATCATCAGATAGATCGGGCATATCATCTTTGTTAACTATTTTTCCATTTTCATCTAGAATTTGGAACATTTCGAACTGACTCTCAATATTTTCAAGTACTTGTTTCAAAATGGTTCACCTCTTCCTTTCCATATATGCTTTATTATTTTCTTTCCTAGCCTACCCAAGATCACAAAAAATTACATATTATTGGTTTACCCTTTCCATAAATATCGTAACCATGTGATTCTTCACATGGAAATCTGTTACAAAAATATCCAGAAAGATAATGATACAATTTTTTGTCTCCTATATATTAGCTCATTTTCTTATTATGGTCAAACACTTTGTTTTCTTGGAAAAAACACATTTAACAACGATTTCAAAAAAGCGATTATATAATTGGTAACATCCCAATCAAACTGTATTAGTTCCCTATAAAAACTGTATTAATAAAAAAGGTACAGTATTGTCTTCTTTTCCTCGACAATATTAAACAAATTAATGAACTTCAAACAATTCATATGGAAAACAATAAGTTTTAGGGCTTTATTCAGCAAAAAACACGCGATGATAAGATATCTTATCATCGCGTGTTTTCGTGTAATTATTTAATATTTTTATTCTTTCTGTTCTGCTTCTGATTCCTCATCATAAGTTACATTTAAATCTGTACTTTCATAAAACTCTCTTTTCAAAGCATTATACTCAACTGTATATTCGTTAAAAGATTCATTAGCATTAATTACTTTATCATAACTATCATTCACAGCATTTATTTGTTCCGTTAATTGTTCCTGCTCTAAATCTTCTTTTTGTAATAGTTCATAAAGTTCTTTTTCTAAGCTTAAAGATTCCATGTATGCATCATTCAATGTATAGTAAGATTCGTATCGTTGATTCATTACTTCTACCATATTTTCTGCATTGGATAACGCTTCTTCATTATCAATATCACTAATTAGTTCTTCAATATTGCTAAATTCTTCCTCTGATGCTTCAATACTTTCCTTTTCAGCAGTAATTTTTTCTTCTCTATCTTCAATAACTGACGTTGCCTCATTTGCTAACTCTTTGATTTTATCAATTTCTTCTACACCAAGATCGATAATTTGATTATAAATCTCTTGTTCTTTTTCTTCTAATTCCGTAATTTCTTGTTGTTGATTTTCAAAATCCTCTTCTAATGCAACAGCCTCTTCCAGATGATTATGTATCTTTTCTTCAGTACTTTCATTGTTACAGCCTGTAATAACTAGAATAAATAGAATGGATAATACCGATAGCAAACCCCTTTTTAACACTTATAACTCCTCCTATGTCTCTGTTTCATTGATTACCATATTTTATAAATTATACCATAAATAATTTGATGAAAAAGTAAATTATCTCTTAATATCTCTATCTTATGTATATTCTATGAAGGAATGAATATGATTATGTTAAAATGATAGAGGTATTAAAATGAAGTGTATTTTCATTATCATTATATATGATTACCCAATAATAACTTAATTTACACATGAAAAGGAGATAGTATCATGATTACAATGAAAGATATTGTTCGTGAGGGCCACCCTTCTTTAACAAGAAGTGCAGCAGTTGTGGAGGTTCCATTATCAAAAGATGATAAACAATTACTAGAAGATATGATGCAATTCTTGAAAAATAGTCAGGATGAAGAAATAGCAGAGAAATACGAATTGCGTGCAGGTGTCGGTATAGCAGCTCCCCAATTGGGTATTGAAAAGCAGATTATTGCTATCCATTTTGAAGATATAGATGGGAAATTATATAGTATGGGATTGGTTAATCCTAAAATAATCAGCCATTCAGTAGAACAGTCTTATTTATCGAGTGGAGAAGGATGTTTATCCGTCGATCGTCCAGTAGAAGGGTATGTCCCTCGCCATGCTAGGATTACTATCAAAGCTACCGATATTAATGACCAACCAGTTAAATTACGACTAAAAGGGTATCCAGCAATAGTATTTCAACATGAGATTGATCACATTAATGGAATTATGTTTTTCGATCGGATTAATACAGAAGATCCTTTTAACATACCTGAAAATTCCTCCCCTATTCAATAATTAAATAAAATGAAACTAACATTCAGTGATTAAGCTTTTTCTCCACTGAATGTTAGTTAAACAGAATAGACATTCACTGGAACTCCTCCTTCTTTTATTCTCTTTCGCTAGACCTCTTTGTTCTTCAAAACAAGCAATATTGCACTTATCTTGCTGCCCTCTATATATAATCATCTTGTACATACTTCACTTACAACATTAAATATAGGATTTTTTTATTGAATACTGCCAGGGTCAGTACATCGTACGTATAGAATCTTTACTTTGGTAAAACATACTATATAGATGATTAAATATCGAAACTATTTTTTTATAATTTATGGATTTTTATTTAATTATTTACGATTTCGTACTATACTATAGATAAGAGGATTGGACGGTAGAGGGTTAATGTTGCTTTTCATAAAATATTGGAAGGAGACGTGAGTCCTCATGCTGAAGCGCCTAAAAGAAAAGCTGAAGAAACGGTTTAAAGATTTTTTAGGCAAAGAAGGACGTGTACCAACTACTTTTAGATAGAATTTATTTTATGAATGACCAATCACTGCAATAAGCCATTTATCAAAACTAGGTAAGCCCACGGAAACTTACCTATATAACGGAATGTAATATCATAGATACAATTTTTTTAATATGTTAGGAGAGATGAAATGATTTTTAAAGTTTTATATCAGGAACTTCCAAATGAAGTTCCAATTAGAGAGCGTACAAAGAGCTTATACGTAGAAGCTGAAACTATACGTGAAGTACGTAAAAAAATAAGTGATAGTGACCATAACTATAATATTGAATTTGTTCAACCGTTGGATGAGGCACACCTCCAATATGAAAAAGACACTGGAAAATTAGAATTGGAGAACCTGTAGCCGATGAAATTTGTCAAAAATGATCAAGCTGCTGTTTTCGCTCTAGGTGGACTAGGTGAAATCGGCAAAAATACGTATGCCATCCAATTTCAAGATGAAATTATTTTAATTGATGCTGGGATTAAATTTCCTGAAGATGAACTTTTAGGAATTGATTATGTTATCCCTGATTATACGTATTTAGTACAAAACGAAGATAAAATAAAAGGGTTAATTATTACCCATGGTCATGAAGACCACATTGGTGGTATTCCATTTTTACTGCGTGAAATTAATGTGCCAATTTACGCAGGTCCATTAGCAATTGGACTAATTCGCAATAAATTAGAAGAGCATGGCTTACTAAGAAATGCAAAACTAATTACCATTCAAGAAGATGATATTATTAAATTCCGAAAAACATCCGTTAGCTTCTTCCGTACGACACATAGTATCCCTGATTCTTATGGCGTCGTAGTAAAAACACCACCTGGTAACATTGTTCATACTGGTGATTTCAAATTTGATTTCACACCTGTTGGTGAACCCGCTAACCTTGCAAAAATGGCTGAGATTGGTTCAGAAGGTGTATTATGCCTTCTGTCAGATAGTACTAATAGTGAAGTACCTGGGTTTACAATGTCCGAGCGTGTCGTTGGAGAAAGTATTCACGATATATTCAGCAGAGTCGATGGTAGATTGATCTTCGCAACATTTGCTTCCAACATCTATCGTTTACAACAAGTTGTTGAAGCAGCTGTTAAGTACAATCGTAAAGTAGCTGTATTTGGTAGAAGTATGGAATCTGCTATAAATATTGGCCTGGAATTAGGTTATATCCAAGCGCCGAAAGATACATTTATTGAAGGTAACCAGATTAATCGTCTTCCTGCAAATGAAGTAACGATCCTCTGTACTGGTTCCCAAGGTGAAACAATGGCTGCACTATCTCGAATTGCAAATGGTACACATAGACAAATTCAATTAATTCCTGGAGACACTGTAGTATTCTCTTCCTCTCCAATCCCGGGGAATACTGTCAGCGTAAGCAGAACCATTAATAAACTTTATCGAGCAGGGGCAGATGTTGTTCATGGTAAGTTGAGTAATATTCATACCTCTGGTCATGGTAGTCAAGAAGAACAAAAACTAATGCTTCGCTTAATTCGTCCGAAATTTTTCATGCCAATACATGGAGAATATCGTATGCTAAAAGAACATGTTAAATTAGGAGAATTATGTGATGTAGAAGCTGAAAATTCTTTTGTAATGGATAATGGTGATGTTCTAGCACTAAGCAAGGATCATGCAGCTATTGCTGGGAAAATACCTTCTGGATCCGTATACGTTGACGGTAGTGGAATTGGTGATATAGGAAATATTGTTCTACGAGATCGTCGCATCTTATCTGAAGAAGGATTAGTTATTGTTGTAGTGAGCATTAACATGAGTGACTTCAAGATAGCTTCTGGGCCAGATATTATCTCTCGAGGCTTTGTATATATGAGAGAATCTGAAGACTTAATAAACCAAGCTCAAAAATTAGTGTCTAATCACTTAGAAAAAGTAATGGAGCGTAAAACAACACAATGGTCAGAGATTAAAAATGAAATCACTGATACAATTGCTCCATTCCTATATGAAAAAACAAAAAGACGTCCAATGGTACTTCCAATTATCATGGAGATTTAAAGAACAAAGGCGCATTCGCTCGTTTAGAAGTGGAGCTAGTACGCCCCCCCTTTTCTAAAAGAAGTTCGACTCTGGTCGAACTTCTTTTTTATATACAGGATTTTTCAAATATTTATTGAGGGCTATTTCATGAAATAGCCTTGTTCCTCAACGTGGGTAATATCCAGATATTTTGCTATCCACGGAACACACAATTTTTATCTATATAAATCAAAAAAAGAACTATTCTTTTAGGAAGGTATTTGTTACCGAACCCAGTAGATAGTTCTTTTTTTTGATAAGTAAATATTAATCAATAACTAGCTCTCTTTCAAACCTTGTGATATCTTTATCTGCTCCAATAACAATTAGTACATCCCCTTCTCGCAGTTCTTGATCAGCACTTGGGGATACATTTATTTCATGTCCCTTTTTAATAGCTACAATATTGCAACCAAAATTAGCTCGGATATCGAGTTCAATCAAACTCTTTCCAATCATTCTTTCTCCTGCCTTTACTTCAACAATACTATGATCATCCGATAACTCTAGATAGTCTAAAATGTTACTTGAAATAAAATTATGTGCTAATCGCTTACCCATATCTCTTTCAGGATGCACAACCTGATGTACTCCAATTTTATTTAAAATCTTTTCATGGTAATCATTTTGTGCTTTAACCGTAATTTTATTTACTCCCATATCCGTTAAAATCACTGCTGTAAGTATACTTGCTTGGATGTTTTCTCCTATAGCTACTACTACGTGATCGAAATTACTAATACCTATTTCTTTTAACGCATCTTCATCGGTTGAGTCCGCTAGCACTGTATGATAGGCTATATTCTTATATTCATTTATTCTTTCTTCGTCTGAATCAATCGCTAAAACATGCATTCCTTCTTTGCTAAGCTCTCGACAAATACTTCCGCCAAAACGACCTAATCCAATTACAGCAAAATCTTTATTCATTATATAGCCTCCAATTATAAACTAAAACTACATCTATCATACTAGTACATAAAAAAAGGAGCAACTAATTTTATATTGCTCCCCCATTTACTTTACATTGCATCTAACATAGTAAACTGTGACTTCACCAGTTCGTAATATTTTCCTTTTTGTTGTATTAACGATTGATGATTTCCTTGCTCCAAAACTTCTCCTTGTTCAAGAACAAAAATATTATCTGCTTCTCGAATTGTAGACAATCTATGCGCAATAATGATAGAAGTTCTTCCTTTTAATAATCGTTTTAATGCCTGCTGTATCTTCACTTCTGATTCTGTATCAATACTGGCAGTTGCTTCATCAAGAATAATAATACTTGGATTTGCTAACAGAGCTCTTGCAAACGATAATAACTGTCTTTCTCCAGCTGAAAGAATATTTCCTCTCTCTTCCACTTCTGTCTGATACCCGTCTGCAAGGCGCTGAATAAAATCATCCGCCCCTACTACCTTAGCAGCATCAATAACTTCTTCATCTGTTGCATTAGGTCTTCCAAAACGAATATTTTCCATTATTGTACCCGAAAAAATAAATGTATCTTGTAATACAACACTAATTTTTTGTCGCAAACTATCAATGGTAACATCTCGCAAATCACTTCCATCAATTTTTACTGCACCAGAAGTAGGATCATAAAACCTACTTATTAAATTCGCAATTGTAGACTTACCACTTCCTGTATGACCGACTAGAGCTATGGTCTCTCCAGCATGAATATGAATGGATAGTTTTTTCAATGCAATTCTGTCTTTATTGTATGAGAATTCAACTTTATCAAATTCGATTTCTCCGCGCATCTCTTCCATTTGAAGCGCATTGTTCTTTTCTGCTACGTTTGGGCGTTCATCCAGGAATTCAAAAATTCGCTCAGATGATGCCATTGCCATTAAGAGCTGATTATACATCTGCCCAAGACGTGATATAGGTTCCCAAAACATTCCCAAGAAAAAAGCAAAAGAGACAAATGTACCTACAGTTATGGTTCCATTTAATATTAAGTATGCACCATAAGAAATAAGTATAATTGTACCTGCAGCATCACAAATATCTACAAGCGGACGAAACATAGCACTCTTCTTAGCTGCATCACGAAAACTCTGGAAAAATCCAGAATTTACACCGTCAAAAAACTCCGCGTTCTCTTTCTCTTGTGAGAAAGATTGGGTAATACGCATCCCTTGAATGCCTTCATTTAAATGTGAGTTCATTCTGGATTGATGTAATCTTACTACTTGCCATGAACGACGTATTTTACGACGTAATGTGGTTGATATTAAAAACATCAATGGAATAATAATAATTACTGCTAAAGCAAGTGGTGGGCTTAGTACAAATAAAATTACTAAAATCCCCGATAACATTAATAAATCCATTAATAAGTTGATGATTCCATTCGTAAATAATTCCTGCAGAGAATTTATATCATTGAGAATTCGAACTAAAATAGAACCTGCTGAACGACTATCAAAAAATCGGTGTGACAATCGTTGCACGTGGGAAAATAACTTTTGTCGCAAATCATAGATAACATTTTGTCCTAAGATATTTACCCACTTGATTCGAAATGTATTTGCGACAAAACTTATACTATAAAGAACCGCAATACCGATAACTAAATAGGTTAACAACGTAGTATCTTTATTTGCAATAGCTACATCGAATGCTACTTTACCAATTAAAATCGGTATAGCTAAGCGGATTGCTGTTGATACCATCATAGCCAGGACTGCTCCTGGTAAATAAGTCTTCGAATATGGTTTTAAAAATTGCAACAGTCTCCACATTTGTTGCCAGTTAAACGGTTTTTCAATCGCTTGATCGATTGTGTAATGAAATCGTTGTAAATGTTTACTTTCTGATTTTAAATTATCCTTATTTTTCGCCATCTATCCCACCTCCTATTTTACCGCACTCAAGATTTCTTCTCGATCTTGATATTGGATATTAAATATCCGTTCATACGGACCATTATTGTTTACGAGGTCATCATGTGTACCTCTCTCTACAATTTCTCCATCTTCTAATACTAAAATTTCATCTGCGTGTTTTAATGAAGAAATACGATGAGCTATAATAAAGGAAGTACGATTTTTCATTACTTCACGTAATGCTTTTTGAATCTTAAATTCCGTCTGCATATCCACTGCAGAAGTAGCATCATCGAGAATGAGAATACTTGGATCAATACAAATTGCACGCGCAATTGCTATCCTTTGTTTTTGACCTCCTGATAATCCCATCCCTCTCTCTCCTAAAAGTGTATCGTACCCATTAGGTAGCTCCATAATAAAATCATGTGCCTGAGCCATTTTTGCAGCCTGAACTATTTGATCTTCTGTAACCTCAGGATTTCCATAAGATATATTCTCTCGAATTGTTGTAGAAAAAAGGAACGGCTCTTGTAGCACAAACCCAATCTGACTTCGAAGTGTCTTTAACTTATAATCACTTACCGGGCGCCCATCAAGCAATACTTCTCCTTGTTCCGGTTCATAAAATCGAGTAATTAATTGGGTAATACTTGTTTTTCCAGATCCGGTAGCCCCAATTAATCCAATCGTTTTTCCTGGCGGAGCATCAAAGCTAATGTTCTTTAATGCTTCATCATCATCCTTAATATAAGTTAAAGTGACATCATTAAACTCAACATGCCCTTTGATAGTTGTTTCTATTGCTGATTCCTTCTCAACAATATCTTCCTTCGCTTCTAATATTTCTAATAATCTCTCTCCAGATGCTTTCGCTTGAGAAAATTGATTAATAATAAACCCTAAATTCATTAGCGGCCCCATGATATACCACACTAAACTGAAAAAAGCGACCAATTCTCCCGGATTCATGGTTTCATTGATAACTAAGTAACCGCCATAAGCAAGTAAAACTACTGCGGATACATTACCGATAAACTCCATCATCGGAAAGAATCGTGCCCACAATTTTGATGTAAATAAATACTTCTGCCGATAATTATCATTACTGTTAGAAAATCTCCCAATTTCAAAGTCTTCTCTAGATAATGATTTGACAGTATTCATCCCGCTTATATTCTCTTGGACTCTTGTATTTAACTGTCCAAAAGATTTTCTTACATTACGAAAAGCTGGATGTACACGTTTATCGAATTGAAAAACAACAATTGCTAAAAAAGGCATAGCTGCCATTGTTACAAGTGCTAATGGTACAGAGTAATAAAACATAATAGATAAACTAATAAGTATAAGTGATATAATTCGTAACAATTCCGCAAATCCAACTGAAAGGAAAAACCTGAATCCTTCTACATCAGCAGTTAACCTAGACATAATATCTCCGGTTTTAGCATTATCATAATATTTGAATGCTAACGTTTGTAACTTATCATAAAGAGATTCTCTTAACTTATAAACGGAAGTCATTCCAAATAAATCGCCTAAATATTGGAATGAAAAAGTAGAGAAACCTTTGATAACCATTAACCCTAAGAAAAGTCCACAGATCCATGGAATTAATTCATAACGTGACTGAACCACAACATCATCAATCGTAATTTGTAGCATGATCGGATAAACGACAGTAATCGAAGTAACAACTAACATAAACAGTATCGACCATATAAAATATTTTTTGTATGGCCAATAAAAACGCTTCAGTTTCTTAAATGTTTCCAAATTTATTCCTCCTTTCACTTTTACCGTAATTATTAATATAACGGTTTCCGAAATAAATATCCACTATATTTTTAAATTTTTTTAAAATTATTTTTTTGCTAACTATTATATCTTTAATTACTACATAGCTATCGATTTTTAAACAACAAAAAGCAGATGATTGTGTAATATCCTAATGGTCTCAAGTTTAAAAATAGGCTTTAAACTTGTTTGCACCAATACGAATACGGACACTTTTCATCTGCATGTATATACCATTAATTTTATTTAGAAGAATTAATCTCCTTATAAATACTCTATTTCCGGTATAATCTCGCTAATTTATTATCTAGTAACGATGTATTACTTTTTCCGGACTGAATGTAACGAAGCTTCCCTTGTTGATCGAATAAATAAAATGCAGGTACATATTTTACTTGAAATAATTTACTTAAACTTTCATCTCTATCTGCAATCTTTGATCCATGGACATTAAATTGTGAAGATTTGTTACGAATTAAATTTAAATTATTGTCCTCCTCCATTAGTGGTGTATGAATAAAAAGTATTTGTGCATCATTATACTTACTTTGTAATCTCGATAACTGTCTTATAGCAACCAAACAGCTATTACAGCTAACCGACCAGAATACAATTAATGTTGGATTACCCAGTAAATGTTTTGTTTGAATTGGACGACCTTGATACCAATTTCCTTGTCTATGAAGATTTTCTGGCATAGTATCATTAATCCGCATTTATATTACTCACCTCTTGAAATATTGTCATTTCTTATATATGTAAGTGAATGACAATCTGACACAAATTACTGCATTTAAACCAACGCAAAATAAAAGTACCTGCGGAAAAATTATTCTCCACAGGTACTTACATTTACATTAAGGTATAATCACTTGTTGTTTATCAAGCATAGGTTTGATGGGCATTTTGACGATTAGCATTTACTAGCAGTACTAATTGTTTGTATTTTTATCATCAAAATGACGTAATCATTGAAATTACAGCATTTACTCCAACATCGATTGCTTCTTCCTTAGGGTTTAATCGTGCATTATGCAATCCATAAGAAGAATCCACGCCTAACCAAAACATAAATCCAGGAATTTCTTTTAACATATCACCAAAGTCTTCCCCTGTCATTGCGGCATCAGCTTGTTGATAAGTTATGGTTTGTGTTTGATTTATTACATTTTCAAATTGCTGCACATAAGTAGCATCATTTACTACTTGGTAATAATTAGCACCATAATCTACTTTTATAGTACAATCATAGCTAATTTCAAAGCCTTTCATTAACCGATTTAGTTTACTCTTAATCATATCTATTGCATCTGCATCCGTAGATCTGATCGTTCCTTCTAAGCGAGCTGTTTCTGCAATAGCATTTTGAACATATCCACTTTCCATTTTTCCAATTGTAATCACTGACCCATCAAGTGGATTTAGTCCCCTGGATACGATTTGTTGTAATTGAACTACAAAATTACTGGCAGCAACTGTCATATCTTTTGTCAAATGTGGGTAAGCTGCATGTCCACCTACCCCTTCAAAGTCGATAAATAATTCGCTTGTATTCGCGAATAATAAACCAGCTTTAGAAGAAACAGTTCCTACTGGTAGCTCAGGAGCAATATGCAATGCAAACATCATATCTGGTTTCCATTGTTGAAACTCCTCTGATTCTAACATTGGCTTTGCTCCACCGGGTCCTTCCTCTGCAGGTTGGAATACAAAGATAACATCATCATTAATTGGATCTTGAATAAGTTTTTCCAGTGCCCCTAGAGCAATCGTCATGTGTAAATCATGCCCACAAGCATGCATTCTTCCTTCATGCAAGGATGCATAAGGTAGATTCGTTTGCTCTAAAATTGGCAATCCATCTATATCTGCACGAAAACCAATTTTTCTAGCTGGGGATTTACCGTGAACATATACAAGTATTCCGGTACTCCATTTTTTTATTTCAACATTTTCTGTTGCAATTTCATTAATTCGTTCTAATAGATACGCTTGCGTTTTAAATTCCTGAAAGCCTAATTCTGGTATTTGATGTAAATCTCTTCGAATTTGTTCTAATTGTAACATCATACCTGCAGCAACCTTAATTATCTAATTTACGAAGCTCTTGTTTAATTTCAGTTTTAGATTTTGTCTGTTCATCAATTTCCTTTAATACTTTTGCTGGTGTTCCACCAACAAGCGTATTAGGAGCAACATCTTTTGTCACAATTGAACCAGCTGCAACAATAGATCCTTTTCCAACAGTAATTCCTTCTAGAATTACTACGTTAGCTCCAATCACAACATCATCTTCTACAATTACTGGTTTAGCAGAAGGTGGCTCAATTACCCCTGCAAGAACAGAACCTGCTCCAATATGACAATTCTTACCTACAGTTGCTCTACCGCCTAATACTGCATTCATATCTATCATAGTTCCTTCGCCAATAACTGATCCAATATTAATCGAAGCTCCCATCATAATAACAGCACCATCACCAATTTCAACTTGGTCACGAATGATTGCACCAGGTTCAATACGAGCATTAATATTTTTCAAATCAAGCATGGGAATAGCCGAATTTCTGCGATCATTTTCAATAATATAGTCTTCAATTAAAGATTTATTTTCTTCTAAGTAAGCTTGAATGTCCTTCCACTCACCAAATATCGTTCCACTTTTAGAATCAACAAAGGTTTTTATTGTATTAGAAGCTGAAAGCTTGTCTAATTCGCCCTTTACATATACCTTTACAGGTGTACTTTTTTTACTATCTGATATAAATTGTATAATTTCATTAGCATCCATCATTATTTCTATTCCTCCAATATTATAATCTCTTTATTACTTTAGCAGACGGTAAGTTATGTCGCAACTAAGACTATGTAGATTTTGGTACTAGAATTCAAAAAAAATAAACAGCCTTCATAAAAGAAGCTGTTATTTTTTGTACGCATTTATATATATGTTTTTCTTTACTTGTTTCAAAATTGCCCTTCTAGTTAGTATTCCATCAAAATAACCTTCATTATCTACAATACATATAAAGGCATGATTAATCACTGCATTTAACCCATCAAGTATTGTATGATCTCTTGTCAACGTAGGTACGTCTGTGTTCATTACTTCTTCAACCTTTATTTCAGCAAGTCTTTCCATTTCAAATTTCTCTAAACCTAATGTTTCATTCAAAATGACTGTTTTCCCTATGATTCCAACAAATTTATAGGAGGAATCAAGTACAGGTACCGCTGCATAGCCTGATTTTACTAATACTAACAAAGCATGTTCTAATGGATTATTTAACTGTACATGGGCAACTTTTTCTGACGGAACAAAATAATCTCTAATTAACAAGTCAGATAACTGGGTTTCCTGAATTGTACTCAATACACTCGCCCCTTTCTATTTACATCTTGCAAAATAAATCCACACATCCCCCAAAACACTCCAACTATATTTTACCATATAAAAATAAATGACACCTCTATATCGTATTATCTTTTGCAAACTTCAAAAACAAATTATACAATATGAGCATATGATCATATTGTAAAGGAATGATTCCATTGACGATTAACTATTTAGAAGAAAACTCCATAGAACATATTTCGCAGATATTTAAAGCTTTATCCGACCCTACACGTATTCGAATTTTACATTTACTTTTCCAAAAAGAAAGTTCCGTAAATGAAATTGTACAGCATTTGGATCTTACTCAGTCAGCGATTTCTCATCAATTAAAATATCTAAGACAATTGCAGCTAGTTAAAAAAAGAAGAGAAAAAAACATGTACTTTTATTCTCCTGATGATGAGCATGTAATTAAATTGTTAGAACAAGCTATTGAACATATGGAGCATACAACGAAGGAGGTATAATATTGGAACACAATCATGATCATTCCCATCATCACCATACAACAAATAAGAAAGTACTATTTTGGAGCTTTCTTATTATATTCTCATTTATGATTATGGAAGCTGTTGGGGGTATACTCACAAATAGTTTAGCATTACTATCGGATGCAGGGCATATGTTAAGTGATGCAGCTGCTTTAGGGTTAACACTCCTTGCATTTAATATCGGAGAAAAAAGCATTACCGCTAATAAAACGTTTGGTTATAAGCGGTTTGAAATTATAGCTGCGTTTATTAATGGTGTAACGCTTATTTTAATTTCGATCTTTATTTTTATCGAAGCCCTTCGACGATTTGTTGAACCACCTGAAGTTAGTGGAGCTATGATGATTATAGCTTTTATCGGTTTCTGTGTTAATATACTCGTTGCTTGGCTATTAATGAAAGGGAACGCAGAAGAAAATTTAAATTTAAAAAGTGCCCTACTCCATGTAATGGGTGATCTATTAGGATCTATCGGAGCTTTGGTTGCAGGAGCTTTGATTTTACTATTTAATTGGAATATTGCGGACCCAATAGCGAGTATTATCGTAGCAATATTAATTATTATTTCTGGCATTCGTATTACTAAAGATTCGTTGCATATTTTAATGGAAGGTAAGCCAACGAATGTTAATATTGATGAAATGAAAAGAAGTTTACTGTCATTATCAGGAGTACAAGACGTACACGATCTTCATGTATGGTCTATTACTTCCGAATTTCCATCCATGAGTTGTCATATACAAGTAACAGAACAAACAAATAGAGATCAATTATTAGAAGAAGCAACAAAAATACTTCAAGATTCATTCTCTATATCTCATTGCACAATTCAAATGGAAGGAAGGAACATCTCTTCTTGTGAATCATGTGATCACTCCTAACGCATTATTTAAAGAAGCTACATGGTGGTAGTACAACACTTATGAACTATGTAGTTCTTCTTTTTAGCTTTTTTCTTTTATTAAATGTAATTCTTACTAAAATATTCATTTTTCAGACAAACTTAGAAAGTGGATTCATTCAATAAACAATGCACTTTTTAATTAAAATTTATATATTTTCATGCTATACTTTCTACATCTGTTTATTAAGAGAGGCATGAGATAAATGAACCGAAGAACTTTTTTGAAACGCTCTTTCGGGAGTTTAATAACGTTGATTGGACTTAGTGGCGGGACGTACTTTTATGCAAAAGATATAGAACCAAATCTGTTGAAAGTCACAGAAGAACCCATCCACTTCCCCAATATTCCAGCTGCCTTTCATAACTTTAGAATCATTCAATTTTCTGATACACATATCGGTTTCCATTATGATTTAGATCAGTTTAAAGAGCTTGCGATAAAAATAAATCAGCTTCAGCCAGATTTAATACTTTTTAGTGGTGATCTAGTTGATAAACCAAATCAATTTTATTGGGACGATCGAATCGTCGAAATTCTTCGATCAATGAATGCAGAATATGGAAAGTATTGGATATACGGTAATCACGACCATGGGGGTTACGGCACGGAGATTGTAAAAGATATCATGGAAGCTGGAGAATTTTCCTTACTACAAAATGAATCTGTCCCAATAAGTAAAGATGGTAGTTATTTTACGTTGGCAGGTATTGATGATGTTATGTTAGGTAAACCTGATTTAAATAAAGCTTTGCAGAATCAACAAGAAAATGATTTTACTATTCTATTGTCTCATGAACCAGATTTTGCGGATATCACAAAAAATTATCCTGTTCAGGTTCAACTATCGGGACATAGTCATGGTGGTCAAGTTCGTTTTCCTTTTATTGGGGATCTTTATACTCCCCCATATGCAGAAAAATATGTCCAGGGTAAATATGATCTTCATCCCAATTTCAACCTTTACGTTAACAGTGGTATCGGTACTACTAGGCTCCCATATCGGTTCTTATGTAAGCCAGAACTTCATATGTATGAATTAAAGTCAGAATAAATCACACATATTGCATTCCGTGATGGTTTTCGTCCAGCCATTACGGTATGTATTACCATAAACCTAATTACTCATAAGTAGCATCGGACATCTTAAATCAGTTCATCCCCCATATTTTCTGTTGCTTATCCTCTCATATCGAAGTAATGAATGTCTGAAAGTACATAAATAAATGTTCATAAATCGTTCATCACACTATATTTAATTACATGATACAATTACGATAAAACAGTATTGAAAGGGAATTTATAAAAATGAGAAATTTAATATTATTACTTTTATTAAGCATGGTTCTGGTAGGTTGCGGGGAAGATTATAATATTGAATCTACGATGTCAGAGCAAGTAGCTGATTTTGAATTTACAAATCAAGACAATGAAGCTGTTTCATTAAGCGACCTTGAAGGCGAATGGTGGGTTGCCAACTTTATCTTCACTAATTGTACGACTGTCTGTATGCCAATGACATATAATATGTCACAGCTACAAGGAATGATTGAATCTGAAGATTTAGATGTTCAATTAATTTCGTTCAGTGTAGATCCTGAAAACGATTCCCCAGAAGTTTTAAAAGAATATGCACAAAATTATGATGCTAGCTTTGAGAACTGGTCTTTATTAACTGGATATGATTTTGAAACAATTCGAGAACTATCGATAAAATCATTTAAAAACTTTGTTCAAGCTCCTCCCGAAGGCACAGATCAAGTGACACACGGCACCTCATTTTTTCTAGTTAGTCCTGAAGGTGAAGTAATTAAAAATTACAATGGAATAGAAGAACAAAATATGGAAGCAATTGCAGAAGATTTAAATAAGGTACAATAAATTTAATAGATAAATTCCCAGAAGATCCCATCATACATTTTGATAGGATCTTCTTAAATTTATTAATATATGTTCATTTTCAGCTACTTTTTCACTTTAAAAACAATATTTTTAAAATGTTTTACTACAACTTATTGAAAATGGACAAGCGTTGCGTTAGGATATAGTATATCTTTTCTTATTGGGAGGAGAAAGAAAAATGTCCGATGATGTAACCGTGCATAAACTTGCACAAGCATTATTTTCTATAAATAAACACGCTAAAACTGCTCCGGAGCCAAAGCACTTATACCAAATTAAAAAGAAAGCTATCCATCAATTATTAAAAGAAAAAAAAGCTAGAAAAATTGGATTACATTTTAGTGATCATCCAAAGCTGAGTAGCCAACATTCTACATTACTTGTAAAAGTAGACCACTACTTTTTTCATATCCCTCCGACAAAGGAAGATTTTAAAACTTTGGAGCATTTGGGTTCATTAGATGAAACATATCGAAATCCACATACAAAGATGCCACTTTCTCAAGCAAAAAAATTAGTTTATCAATACATTGGTTGGAAACAGGAAAAAAAGAATCCTTCGCAAACAAGAAGATACCAATCGAATTATTATACCCCTTCTTCTCTAGGGAAAATGGAATGGCCACCTACTAAATCAAAGCGTTTTTAAGTTTGTTTTATTTTTATTTGGGGTATAGAACATAAAGGAGGAATGAAGACATGGAACTTCAAGACTTCATTTATGAATCACACAAATATGCTGAACAAACACATGTATTAAAAGACAAGTTTGAGAAACTATCTGATACAGAAAAACAACTTGTGATGAATGCAGCTCCAGATAGTTTAAAAACTCCTAATGAATATTTCCACCCAGTCTATGAATGGTTGGAAAATACTACAGAACAATTAAATACCCATCAAGATATAAAATAACCAAAGGATATTATTCCTTTGGTTATTTTACTGGTTTTTGCAAAAAACGCATAATTGGAGATATTATCATAATACAAAATCCAAAAAAAGCACTAATTTGCAAACCTACTTTTAAAGCCCGATGTAACTGAACACTACCCATATAATTTGTCACCATTAATATACATATAACCAATAGAAGCGTAACTACTACATAAGAAATTAAACGATGCATCTTTTTATTTATTGCCCAAAGAGATAATGGTCTGATAAAGTAATAAACAAGCATGCAAAACAGGAAAAATAGAATTATATAGACATATAATTCATCAATACCTATGTTTCCAAATGTAATAATATCATTTAATAGCATAATTCATCTTCCTATATCTGTGATTTTCCTTGCATTATTGACATATTTAGAAGATATATACATATTATTTTCACACATTCCGGTTTATGGTAGTTAAGGGGGACATTGTCTTTGAATCGTTATATTTTGCTCATTGTTATTGGGGCAGGGCTTTGGGGTACGATTAGCTGGTATGTAAAGCATTTAAGTGAATTTGGGTTTACCCCGATGGAAATTGTAATATTACGCGCATGGTCTACTGCAATTATTTTAGTACCTTTCTTAATAATAACTAATAGAAATCAATTAAAATTAAAAGCGTGGACTGATATCAAATATTTTATAGGAACCGGTATTTTCAGTATCATTTTCTTCAATTTTTGTATGTTCACTGCTATTGAATTAACAACTATACCAGTCGCTACTTCTTTGCTTTATACAGGACCAGCATTCGTTACTATACTGTCATGGATGTTGTTTAAAGAACAACTGACCAAAATTAAAATTATTGCCTTATTTAGCACACTAATTGGAACATGTCTAGTTGCTGGTATTGCTGGATCCAGCTTGCAAAATCTACATATAACTGGAGTTTTATTTGGACTAGGTTCAGGTTTTGGATACGCACTCTATAGTATTTTTAGTAAATATGCGCTGCAAAAGTATTCCAGTTTAACCGTTACAACATTTACCTTTATTGTGGCAGCTGTAGCATTGATTCCATTTTTCCCATATCAAGAAAAAATAACCTTGCTTATGAATCCCGCTCCTCTCCTTCTTGCTATAGGACTTGGGTTTTTGCCTACAGCGTTAGCCTATATCTTTTATACATATGGCTTACAATTTGTAGAAGCTTCAAAAGCGTCAATACTGTCAACTATAGAACCGGTAGTAGCTACTTTTATCGGTATTATGGTGTTTACCGAGCCACTCTCGGTTGTACAATTTGCAGGTATGCTTGCAATTATCGGAGCAGTTCTACTCATGCAATTCTCTAATAAACAACAAATAAAAAAACAGGAAACCTAAAAACGGTCCCCTGCAATTATTTTCTGTTGATTCTTTTGTCTTTCTGCAAGAACAATTGCTTCTTGTTTATTTTCTAATCGAAGCTCGATTTGTGTTATACTTTCTTCATCGTTCAATAGTTCTTGTTTATTTTGACTAACTAGTTGTTCAAAATCTAATGCTTTAGGTCGCATAAGTAATCCTCCTATTTATCTGTTATTATTATTATACCCGAAAAATATATTATAAATCTAAATTATTTGAACATTTTATTAAAATTTTCCTCAATTATGAAAAAGGCATGGTGAAATACATGGAACATTTATTAAATCAGCAAGTACAAAACATTGAAATATCAGGAATTCGAAAGTTTTTTAATCTCGTTTCTAACGAAAAAGATATTGTTTCGTTAACCATTGGTCAACCTGACTTTTATACTCCACATGCAATAAAACAAGCTTCCATAAATGCGGTTAATAATAATCATACAACTTACACCGCAAATGCTGGTGTAATAGAGTTACGTAAAGCTATTGCTAACTACTATGAATCTCGATATCAGATTCCATATCATCCAGAATCAGAAATTATCGTAACTGCAGGAGCTTCAGAGGCTATTGATATTACCCTCCGTACAATTTTAGAGCCTGGTGATGAAGTGATCTTACCAGCACCAATTTACCCTGGGTATGAACCATTAATTACACTAGCACGTGCCAAACCTATACATATGGACACAACAAAGACCAATTTCAAAATAACTAAGTCTCAACTAGAAGAGACCATTACAGAGAAGACAAAATGTATAATTATCCCTTCTCCTTCCAACCCAACTGGTGCAGCTTATACGAAGAAGGAGCTTGATGAAATTGTTTCTGTATTAAAAGATAAAAAACTATTTATACTGTCTGATGAAATTTATAGTGAAATTATCTTTGATCAACCTCATGTATCTATAGCATCGTATCCTGAGATGAGAGATCAAACAATTGTAATTAATGGTTTGTCAAAGTCTCATTCCATGACCGGCTTTCGTATTGGATATGCGCTAGCCCCTCATTGGTTGTCTAAACATATGTTAAAAGTTCATCAATACAATGTTTCTTGTGCTTCTTCTATAAGTCAATATGCTGCACTAGAAGCTTTTAATTCTAACGATGATCATTTGCAACTGATAAAAGATACGTATAAAAGTAGAAGAGATTTAGTTTACAACCGCCTTACATCAATGGGAATCGATGTTCAACTACCAGAAGGAGCGTTTTACATGTTTCCTCGTTTTCCAATGAGAAACGAAAACTCATTTGAATTCGGATTGACATTAGTAAAACAAGCAAAAGTAGCACTTGTACCTGGTAATAGTTTTTCACAATATGGAGAAGGATTTATGAGGTTATCTTACGCCTACCATGAAGATGTATTAAATAAAGGACTAGATCGAATAGAAAAGTTTCTAAACCAGTAAAAATATTGAGAAATTTTTAGATAATTAATCTCGAAATATAATATAAATTATGCTACGATTAGTATAACCTTTTATCATCGGAGGATGGTCCATTGTGACTAACAAAAAAGATAGGAATGAATGGGTCAGTGGCATTAAAGCAATTGTATTAGCTATCATTATCGCCCTTTTTTTGCGAACATTTATATTTGCAACTTCTATTGTAGAAGGTGAAAGCATGGCCCCTACACTTGAAAACGGTGAAAGAGTTATTTTTAATAAAGTAGTTTATATGCTTGATGAGCCTGACCGTGGAGATATTGTAATTATTCGTCAACCTCCTAAAAATTATGTAAAACGTATCATTGGCTTACCCGGTGAAGAGATAGAAATAAAAGATCATCAATTGTATATTAATGGTGATGCTTATACTCAATCCTTCCTATCCAAAGATGCCTTATATTCTACAAGCAACTTCGGGCCAATCATTATCCCTGAAGAAAATTATTTTGTTATGGGAGATAATCGACTTATTAGTAAGGATAGTCGAAACGGGCTTGGATATATACCGAAAGAAGATATTATCGGTAAATCAGAATTAATAATTTATCCTTTTAACGAGCTAGGACTAACTCATTAAAAAAGACAGATTCGATTTTAAACGAATCTGTCTTTTTATTATTCATTATCCATTAAGCAGTACCCGATATTTAGTACGATAATTCCAAAACAAACAACACCGAATAGTAGTTCCATTAAATAGGCACCCCTTTCCATACTATGTACAAAACCTATAAATGTAGTATATCCTGCTTCTTCCATATTACCAATAAATCATTTGAAAATAAACATATTTCTCTTTTGTAGAATGAAATTTCACACAGAAAGGTGCTTTCGTTCTTGGCACCACTCTTACCTCTTTCTTAACCTTCAATTTTTTAATAAGATATACTACGATTTTTACACACCCGGTACAAACGTCTATACACATTTACCATAGATGCATACAGTATTAATGTAACATCGGGAGGTGAAAAAGCATGGGCTATGGATACGGCGGATACGGCTGCGGCGGTTATGGCGGCGGCTACGGTAATGGTTTTGCATTGATTGTAGTGCTTTTTATCTTGTTGGTAATTGTAGGCGCTGCATTTTACTGCTAATTTTAATCAATAAAGAATGGCTTGTGCTGAACAAAATGCACAAGCCATTTTGTTTTTATTGAAGATAAAGGCAATGATTTTTCTTTCCACGTCAGTATAAAGCGTTATAACTTAGCCAATAATAATTCTTTCTTTCGGATAATGATACTTCGCTTTCTTCTTTTTCCGCTTAAATATAAGTAAAAATGTAACAATTCCAATCCGTCCTATAAACATTAATAACATGATTAATATTTTACTTATATTTGATAATTCACTTGTGATACCCAACGATAACCCAACTGTTCCAAAAGCAGATGTTACCTCAAACAAAATTTCTTCTAATGTAAATAATGGCTCTAACGCAGTCAAAACCAATGTTGAAAAAATAACCAATGTAATCGCAAATAAAGTGATAGAAACTGCTTTTATTAGATCGTCGTTGTATACTTCTCGATTAAAAATGCGTACACTATTCCCCCCTCTAATATATGTAAAGACGAAGATAATAGCTAATGCAAAAGTCGTCGTACGTATCCCACCTCCGGCACTGCTCGGTGAGGCTCCAATAAACATTAACCCAGACATAAACAATTGATTTGTTTCTGTAAGTAAGCTAACATCCATTGTGGATAATCCACCACTTCTAGTTGTCACGGATTGGAATAAAGCATAAAATAAACTCTCATGCCACGTTAATCCCTTAAAAAATGCGTTCATATCTAAAAGATAAATTCCTAGAGCACCGATTACAATTAGTACAAAAAAAGTAACTGTAGTAACCTTTGTAAATAAACTAAAGTGAAATAAATTTCTCTCCGTTCTCTTACGGAATAAATACTCTTTTAATTCAATTAGTACTGGGAAACCAATTGCTCCAAATATTATTAATAAGATTTGGATAAATTGAACAAAATAATCGTCTTTAAAAAGAACCAACGATTGTCCAGTTATATCAAAACCTCCGTTAGAAATAGCACTAATCGTACCAAAAAAGCCTTGTATGTATGCTTCTCTAGCAGTAGGAAAATATTGCAAATAATATGTTCCTAGTATTAAAAAACCGATTAATTCAATAATCAATAACACATAAATGATTCCTTTAATTAGCCTGACCATACCATCAAAATGAGTTTGGTTTTGGTCTGTCATTATCATACTGCGTTCTTTGAAACCGATTCTTTTCCCTAAAATTAACCATATCAATGTTCCGATTGCCATGATTCCTACCGCACCGAGCTGCATGATAATTGCCAAAAAAACAATTCCGATAGTACTAAAGCTATCTACTATGGTTATTGTACTTAACCCTGTCACACTAATTGCACTAACCGCCGTAAACATGATATCGATAAACGGTATATTCACATCCGGTTTATGAGCAACTGGCAGGGATAAAAGTACCGTAGAAAAAACGACTGCGATCCCATAAAACAGTAATAATAATTGTACTGGCGATAATTGATTCAGTACATTACGTTGATATTTATTCTTTGACATATATTTTCTCCTATATAAGCAATATGATTATTAGAAACTATTTTTGAATTTATGGATAAGCTCATTGCCCTCATAACCTTCTTTAACTAATGTTGTTAATAACTCCTCCACTATACTTTTTCTTTTATCAATAATTTTTCCTAACAATAATACATTAATGTGATTACCAATTTCATTAATTGATTCTATATTGGTAATAAAAGTTGCCGGTTCATTGGTATCCTTCGTAATAGTAGCTTGTATCATTATTTCTTCATTTTGTTTATTTATGAAATAATCCTCATAAGTTTTATCAATATATGCTTCTACTAACCATTGATCATGTTCATCTTCTCTATTAATTATTAAACCATCTAATAAATTGATTTCATACGGATCCATTTGTTTATCGTGTTCAAGTATTTCCAACTTACGTAATTTAAACGTCTTCACTTTATCACCATCCTGAGTAACATTTTAACCTCTTATTATCGAGTGTACCAAAAAAATTACCCTATGGTAAAAATAATTGTTAATATCAAATTTTTATTATTTACAGAAAAGTACCACAAAATGATATATAATAGGATTTATATACTAATAGTCAAGGAGAAAAGTCTTATGAAGTACATATATTTTACATTGATTATGCTTATCATTCTCTTAATCGGATTAGTTGCTTGCTCCGATAATAATGATGTAATTATTAAGAAAGTAGAATCTGCAGAAGAAGCAAAAGACCCTGTACTTATTGAGGAAGTAGATGAAAAAGATGAAGAAGTCGATCAATTTATTGAGTTTTTTCTAGAAGATGAACAACTAACCATTCATTTAAACAGAGTTCCTATACTCGATTATTATTTACAAGGTGCAGAAAACAGAGATGAAGCAATAAAGAACATGAATATGCAACATCTTCCAATTGAAGATCGATTAATATATTTACTTGAATTTGCTTGTATGAATGAACGATGTTCCTACATTATTTTTAATCATGATGACGAAAGTAACGCTGCAATATTATTAGCTGATGTTGCAAGGTTTTCAAATTATTATGTCTCCCCTAATAATCAAAATATTATCTTTCAATTTATAAGGGAATCCCAAAATGTTCCCCTATCTCATTTAGTATCTATTGATTTAATAGATTGGCGAGTTGTTTCATTGATTATGCCTGAAAGCGATGATACGATAATAGAATATACTCGACCAATTATAGGTATAGATTGGATAAATGATCAAGAGATCAATGTAATATCCCCTAAACTAGATGAAATAACAGACCAATCATACCGTTCTTGGGATGAATCTGAAGAAAAAAAGCACGAAAATCACACCATGATAATATCAAAGAATATCAATGACTAGGAGGTATAAGTGTATGAATAAAATTATTGAAACACTTAAAAATCACCGATCAATTAGAAAATTTACGAATCAACCTCTAACCGATTATCAAATAAAGGAAATTATAGAATCAGCTCAATGTGCATCTACATCGAGTAATGTCATGGCATATACAATTATCGGTGTTACCGATACCACATTAAAGCAAGATCTGTATGAAATCTCTGGACATAATCATGTAAAAACAAGTGCACATTTATTACTATTTTGTGCAGATTTACATCGAATACATCAATTAGAAGATAATCCCGATGAAAATCCTGATTACCTCAATAATTTGGAAAGCACCGAGCAATTTATGGTATCTGTTATTGATGCTACCCTAGCTTCACAAAATGCAGCAATAGCTGCTGAATCAATGGGATTGGGAATTTGTTATTTAGGTAGTTTACGTAATAACATACGTAAATTTAATGATTTATTGCATTTACCTCAACATGTTATCCCGTTATTTGGTTTAGCAATTGGACACCCTGATCATCAACCCGATATCAAACCGCGCTTACCAATGGAAACTATCTATCATGAGAATACATATAAACCATTTGAGGATCAAAAAAGTTACATACAAAAATATGATGAAACTGTATCGGATTATTATGCAAGCCGTTCTTCAAATAATAAAATTGATACCTGGTCCAATCAAATGAAAAGAAAATTCGCAATTCCAACACGTATGGATGTTAGTTCTTTTGTTCAGGAAAAACAGTTGAATAGAAAATAAATCGTTCTTCTCTATACCATGGAGATAATTTCACTCTTATCCCATAATAAATGCCAACCCAATACAAAATAACAAAAGACCGAGTTGTTTAAATAATTAAACACCTCGGTTTTTTCATGTATCAAATTGAATTTTTTCCGTGTAATCAAACTCTAAATCCTCTCCATCAACTTTACATTTCACTTTAAATCGAATATATTCCTTATCTTCAGGAAATTCCAAATCTGCCTTAGGTTGATAATAAATATTTCCGTTTTTCATTTCTCTTTGAACTGTTTCTCCTTCAAATGAATGTGTATTATACGATACAGAGATTAAAGGTTGTTTATGTTCCACTACTACTGTACTTTCTCCTAAATACTGTATTGAGTTTTGTACTTGAACACCCTCATCTGTCTGTTGAATACGTATATGTAATAAAAAATCGTCTTCAAAGGAAACCGTTGATGTTTTTCCTAATACTACTTTTTCTTTATCCAGACTTAAGAAAATCCATATACCTGTAATCAAAATAAGGCAAATAATCCATCGAATCCATTTTTGCATTTTACCTACTCTCCCTATTATATTAGACGACTTACCTATGTAAAAAGTTTCATTTATTTTTTCTTGTCATTAAATGGAAATGTATTAAAAGAATAAAAAAGAGAGTGTGTTTACAAAATAAATATGTATATCTGTTAAAGAAAGGATGAGGTAATATGACCGTTGGAACACAAGTAAAACAAACCATTGCAGGATTAAAAAGCGCACAAGCTAGCTTTGAACAATTTGCCTTACAAACAGAAAACAAGCAAGCGCAACAAATTTATCAGCAAGCTGCGCAACAAACACAAGCTATTCTAGATAGTGTGGAGCCACGTATGCAACAAATCGAACAAGAAGAACCGCAATATCGTCAATAATATATAGAGATTGGGACATAGCATAGAAGGTTAATTTCAAAAGATAATCAACCATTTGTGAAGAATCAATTACACTAAAACTGTTACACATCAATGATTACTCCTTCCTTTTTTGTTTGATTGTCTTTTGTTTTATTACTTTTTGTCCCTATCTCATTTACATACAAAAAGTGAGGTATTTGAAGATGAGGAAAAAAATTATATGGATAGCTATTATATGTATATTTTTATTAACAGCATGTAACCAGGAAACGGATCAAAATACACAAGATCCTAATAAAAACCCATCTATCGAACAAATAAATACCAATTTTAATATTATTCGTCAGCAACCTTCTAACAAAGCAAAAGAACTACTATCTCAATTCGAAGAAGTTACGGAAGTACATGCTGTCAATACGAAGCATACGTTACTCGTGACTGTTAATATAGAGCATCACAAACGTTTTATGTTAGCCAAAAAACGAAAACAGTACCAAAAGTTATTAGAACAAGAATTTAAAGGTGAACATGTAGAGCTTTCTACAGATAAGAAAATATTAATTGAAACAAGAGAAATTGAAAAAAAGATTAAACAAAATGATATTACCAATAAACAGATCAATAAAGAAGTGGATAGAATTATTCACCTTGCTAGAGAACAAACTTGAAGAAAGGGTGAGTGCAATGGCTGATAACAAAAAGAAGAATTTACCGCCTGAACAACAACAATACCAAGATTTCCAAGAAAAAAGAGAAGTTAAACGCCCGATACTAAAAAATTGTATTAAAGCATTCCTAATTGGCGGGTTAATCTGCTTTATTGGACAAATTATTTCTACATTTTATATTTATCAATTTCAATTTACAGAACAAACAGTCGGTAATCCTACGACTGCAACACTGATTTTTATAACCATGTTATTAACGGGATTTGGTGTATACGATCGAATTGGTCAATTTGCTGGCGCTGGTTCTGCGGTTCCTGTTTCTGGATTTGGTAATGCGGTTATTTCAGCCGCTATTGAACATCGTACAGAAGGATTTATCTTAGGTGTCGGCGGAAATATGTTAAAGCTAGCAGGACCTGTCATAGTCTACGGTGTATTTTCCGCATTTGTTGTTGCACTAATTAAAACTATTCTTATTCAATGGGGTGGATTCTAATGTTAACTGGGCACCGTACATGGGAGTTCATCAATAGACCATCAATTATAACAACTGGAACTGTAGGTGGACCTTTTGAAGCAAACGGAAGTATTCCAGAAGCCTTTGACACTTTACACGAAGATATGTGGATTAAACAAGATTCCTTTGAAAAAGCACAACAAAAAATGCTAGAAGAAGCTTGTCAAATAGCGATAAAGAAATCCCCTATCGAAAAAGAAAATGTTGAATTTTTTATTGCTGGTGATTTAATAAATCAAATCACCCCTACTAGTTTTGCTGCTAAAACAGTAGGTACACCATACTTAGGTGTTTTTAGTGCTTGTGCCACCTCTATGGAAAGCTTAGCACTTGCCGCAACAATTATTAATTCTGGTGGTGCAAATTATATTTTAACTGGCGCTTCAAGTCATAATGCTGCAGCAGAAAAACAATTTCGTTACCCAACAGAATATGGCGGACAAAAACCACCTACTGCGCAGTGGACAGTAACCGGCGCTGGTTGTGCATTAGTAGCAAAACAAGGAAACGGACCTTATGTAACATCCGCTACGATTGGAAAAATCGTAGACATGGGAATGACCGATCCATTTAATATGGGCGGGGCAATGGCTGCAGCTGCCGCTGATACGATCGAGGCACATCTACAAGATAGGAATATTGACCCTTCTTATTATGATTTAATTATTACGGGAGATCTTGGACATATTGGTAGAGAAGTTTCGTTAGATTATATGCATGAAAGAAATATCGATATTAATCCTGATCAATATGTAGATTGTGGCTTAACCATTTATCGAGAAGGTCAGCCAGTCTTATCTGGTGCTAGTGGTCCCGCCTGTTCAGCTATTGTAACTTACGGACATTTTCTAAAACAAATGGCTGAGGGTAAACTAAAACGTATCTTAATGGTAGCGACTGGGTCCCTGCATTCTCCATTATCAGTGAATCAAAAAGATCCTATTCCTTGTATTGCTCATGCAGTATCTATTGAATCAGGGAGTGATAACGAATGATTTTTTTCTGGGCTTTTGTGGTCGGCGGCCTCATCTGCGTGATTGGCCAAATAATGTTTGATGTATTTAAACTCTCTCCTGCACATACGCTGACTATTTTAGTTATTAGTGGTGCAATTCTAGATGGAATCGGATTATATGAGCCTTTAATTGATTTTGCTGGCGCTGGAGCAACAGTTCCTATTACTAGCTTTGGTAACTCTCTTGTGCATGGAGCAATGCAAGAGGCTGAAAAGCATGGACTAATTGGAGTAGTAACAGGGATGTTTGAAGTTACAAGTGCTGGTATTTCAGCGGCAATCATTTTTGGTGTAATTGGAGCATTAATATTTAAACCTAAAGGATAGGAGCTATAATTTATGACTGTAGGATCACAAGTAAAAAGCTGTTACGCTTCCATAAAAAGTATAGAAAGCGCCTTAGAGTCCTTACATGAGACCACTCGAAATACTGAATTGCAATCAGCTATTGAACAAGCAAATATACTTTTAGAAGAAGTAAAAAATGATATGAACAATCAAGTAATAAAATTGACAAAAGAGGAACCACAATATAAATCATAGGAGGATGTCATATGCCAGAATGGACAATTGTAATATTTCGATCCCTCACCTTGATTATTATTCTTTTCCTTTTAGTAAAGTGGCTTGGTACAAAACAGATATCACAATTTAATATTTTTGAGACCATTACAGGCATTGTGCTAGGAGGAATCGCTGCCGTCCATACCATGGATCCAAGTACTAATTTTTATTATGCACTGCTTGCTATGTTTATCTGGTTTATCGTGCCTTATGGAATGGAAAAGCTCTCCTTAAAAAGTAAACGAGTTCGAGATTTTACAGAGGGAAAAAGCACTGTATTTATACAAGATGGAAAAATAATGGAAGATAATTTGAAAAAAGAAGGGTACTCTACTGATGAATTGATGGAAAAACTAAGAGATAATAATGTTTTCTTAGCATCCGATGTAGAATTTGCTGTACTAGAGCCTTCTGGTACATTCAATATACTTCCTAAAAAAGAAAACCGACCTTTAACAGCGAAAGATTTAGGAATAGCAGTAGCGCCTGATAAAGAACCGCAAACAGTCATTATGGATGGCAATATCATGTTAGAACCATTAGCAAATGCTGCTTTAAATCCAGAATGGCTTCATACAGAACTTGAAAAGCAAAATATCACACTAGAAAATGTATTCCTAGGACAAGTAGACCATCAAGGTCAATTGTACGTGGATCTTTACGACGATCATCTAGCAGTGGCGACTCCAAATCAATCTGCTTTACTATTAGCAAAGATAAAAAAATCACAAGCAGATTTAGAACTTTTTGCCTTAGCAACAGATAATCCCACTTCAAAAGCTATTTATCAAGCTTGTAGTGAAAAAATGAACAAAGTCAAGCGTATTCTAGAACCTCATTTAAATTAAGAAAGACTACTATAAGTGTTAATTGATAATCAAGATTAGAATTAAATTCCGCTCGTCCATGGACTGGTCAGTATCGGGTTGCTCATATGCCGGTATCTCACCTATGCCTTCATCCCACAGGAATTCTTGTATCAAAAAACATTGCAGTGTGAAAATAGGTTTTTCAACGGTACTTAGGCACCAAGCTTATTTTGCGAACAAAAATAAGTAGTTCCGATTCATTCAGTACCCGATTTGATTACTCCCTATTTTCAACTGCTCTGATGTATAGAACTATTTTATTACCTTATGAAATACGTATCGCTACCTTCCCAAATTGTTTCCCTTCTTTTAAATACTCTAAAGCATCTAGGCTTTCTTCTAAGTTAAATACTTTATCTACAACAGGACGTGTTTCATATTTAATGTAATGATTTAATGCAGCCTCTAACTCTTCTTTACATCCCATCGTTGTGCCGATTAATTGGTATTGTCCATAGAAGAATGAACGTAAGTCAAAATCAATGACATCTTCCGTCGTTGCCCCGAATGTAACAAATCTTCCCCCTTTTTTCAGTACTGCTAAAGAGCGATGAAAAGTGGCTTTTCCTACACTGTCAATAACCATATCTATCGTCTCGTCCTGTAAAGCTGCTTCCCAATCATCCGAAGTATCCAATACAACGTCTGCTCCTAAATCCTTTGCTTTTTCTTGTTTATCCTTACTACGAGATGTAGTAATTACTCGTGCACCATGATTTTTAGCAAAATGAATTAGAAATGATGCAACTCCACTTCCCGCACCTGGAATAAATACAGTCTCCCCCGGTTGTAACTTACCTTTCGTAAAGATTGCCCGATAACCTGTAAGTGCTGCCAACGAAAACACTGCTGCCTCTTCCCAAGACAAATAAGATGGCTTTGGTTCTACTTGGTCTGAAGCAATTACAATTTTCTCAGCTATAGTTCCGTGATCAGGCATTCCTAAAATATCAAATCCTTTCGGAGGTGCATCACTATTTTGCTTCCATCTTAATGATGGATTAATTATCACTTCATCACCAACTTGTACGTTCTCTACTTCATCTCCAATAGAATCGATCACTCCAGCACCATCAGAGCCAAGAATTAAAGCTTCTTGTTCATCGCCTCTACGTTTCGGAATTGCCAAGTCTCTTCGATTTAAGCCAGCTGCCTTTAATTTAACAACAACTTCATTTGAAGCTGGTGTTGGCTCGTCCATATCTTTGATTGTTACTTGATTACGTTCGTGTACTAACCCTCTCATCAAAATCTTCCTTTCTATAAAAAGCTATTCATTTTTTCCAATTGCTCCATACTTGTTATATCTTCAGTAAATAAAGGGATTATAACTTTATTTTGATCTTGAAAATATTCATGAATTAATTTCATATACTGTTGTTCGTGCTCTTTTCTTCTTTTATAAAACGTGCCATCTACATTTTCAGGTAACACTTTATTTATTATTACAGTATCAACAAGAAGATGGTACTGTCCTAACAAATCGATGGCCTTTTTTGTTTCCAATATAGGAAGTCGTTCAGGATTTAATACAAATAGAAAGCCTGTTTGTTGTTGATCGAGTAAAATTTCTCTTGCTTTTGAGAAACGAAGCTGTCTTTCATGTAAAACATCGTATATTGGATCTTCTACAGGTGCTCCGTCATTCAATAGTTGCGAATAATTATCGTTCGTTTTCTTTCGTTTTTTTAATAATCCCTCTATCCAAATTCCCATTAATTCCGGTAGGGTCAACAAGCGAATCGTATGTCCAGTTGGAGCAGTATCAAATATTAGTTTATCAAACTGATTCCCTTCTTCCAAAATAATTGAGATTAATTTATCAAATAAAGCTGCTTCGTCTGCACCAGGAGAGGCTTTTGCAGTATCCAGCTGTCGATTAACCTCCTCAATCATTCCTACATGAACCACACCTTGAATATTTTCCTTCACGGATCGGATATAAGATTCAGTCTCTATTTCAGGGTCAATCTCTAATCCATAAAGGGAATTAGCTAATTTTTTTATTTTCCCGCCTATGGTGGTTTGAAATATATCCCCCACATTATGTGCAGGGTCGGTTGATATAAGTAATGTCTTATTGCCCTCCTTTGCTAATTTCCAAGCAATTGCAGCAGCAGAACTTGACTTACCTACTCCCCCCTTACCACCAACAAAAATAATACGTTTATGTAATACTTCCACACCAAATCCCCCTCTCAACTATTAGCAACAACGAATACCACTTAATGGAGATTTATCCATCCCCATTCGCAAATGCCAATCATGAAAATCTTCGATAATATACGGGTACAACTCTAATGTATAGTAGTAAACTGGATTCGGGATTCCAAGCATTTCCGAATAAAGTAATAGCAAAAAGAAATCATCCTCATTTCGTAATTCTCTAGCTACTTCATTACGATGCGGCAAACTTATGACTTCCTCATAATAAGAAATTAGTTTCTTTATATTTTCCAACATCATTATGAACACTCCTTTCTCTTATAGAAAAATGAAAATACTGCCTCAAAACCAGCACAACACGTAATGATTGTTCCAGTTATAAAGGCAGTATCATCCATGTTATTCTCTATCGAATGGATCATCTTGTTTTTTCGTTAATTCATGAAAGGCGGTTAAAGCAATCCAAATAGCAAATACAAAAATGATTGCTCCTAATACAAATAATAACATATTTGATCCGCTTCCAAACCAAGACCACTCAAAGAATACTTGTTGGAACATCGCATATAAGGTCATAAATATAACGAAAATCATCGGAATGAGTGTGACGAGATAGTTACTTCCTCTACGTTTTAACCAAATCGAAATAAGGAATAAACTTATCGCTGCTAGGAGTTGGTTTGCAGTACCAAATAATGGCCATATGAGATAACCACCAGACCCAAATCCATTCGGCCCTTCTGGAATCAGAACTAGAGCTGTACTGGATAACACGGCTACCGAGGTAGCAACATGTGTTTTTGTTAATGGCTTAATATTATATTCAATACCTAACTCTGCAATAATATAACGCATAAGGCGTACGGATGTATCTAATGTTGTCGCTGCAAAGCTAACAACTATGATAGAAACTATTGTTGTAGCTATTTCAGTTGGTATCCATAATCCTTGTGCCAGATTAGCTGCACCTTCAACAAAATTTCCTAGTCCAATTGCGTTTGCGTCTGAAAATGATGCATACGCTTGAGAAAATGCATCTGTATTTGCAAATAACGTTCCTACCGCAAGTATAGATACAAGTGCAAGTACTCCTTCACCTACAGCCCCAAAATAACCTACGAATCTTGCATCTGTTTCTTTATTTAATTGCTTCGATGATGTACCAGAAGATACCAGCCCATGAAAACCGGAAATAGCCCCACATGCTATGGTAATAAATAGTAACGGCAATAGACTTTTATCTGGGCTCTCATTAATAGCTGGAGCTGAAATACTAGGATTTGTGAAAATAAGCCCTAAATAAAGAATACCTAGTCCTACTACTAACTGATGTGAATTAATAAAATCTCTCGGTTGTAGTAATTTCCATACCGGCAATGTCGAAGCAATATACACATAAACCATTAGAATAACAATCCAAATTAAAAATGCCGTTGATACACTTCCTAACCCAAACAACCCTGCTCCATCTTCTCCACCCATAAAACGCACAAGATCAATTTGTAAAAAGTCAAATCTACTTGCTAAAATTGCCGTTAAATACATGATAGCGAGTGCAACTAGAGAAGGGATTAACATTTTTTTACTTCGTTTATAAGCAGCGTATCCAATCCAGATTGCTAGCGGTATTTGAATAAACACTGGCAAAACACTAGATGGATAACTAATAAATAAATTGGAAATTACCCATGCAAATACTGCATTTACCATTAAAACTAATATTAATATAATAAATAAAAATAATAGCTTCCCTTTTCTACCGATTAACTTATCGGCAATGGTACCGACAGAATATCCTTTATTGCGGACAGACAATGCTAAAGTCCCGAAATCATGAACTCCTGCTGCAAATACCGTACCTAATACTACCCATAGAAAAGCTGGTAACCATCCCCAATAGATTGCGATTGCGGGACCGAGTATTGGAGCTGCACCTGCTACAGAAGTAAAATGATGCCCCCACAAAACAAACTTATTTGTCGGAACATAATCCACACCATCTTTATAGCGATGTGCAGGAGTAACATAGTTTGGGTCTAACCGAAAAATCTTTTCTGCAACAAACTTAGAATAATAACGATAACCCAATATAAAGATAACAATACCAATTAGAGCAACAACGATAGCATTCAATTGATTACCTCCTTTTTGAAATATATTTGTATCAATTTATGTGTAAGCGCTTTTATTTAGTACAACCATGACTATTTTTGGTCAGTTTTTATGTACTATCTGTTTTGTAATTCCTTTTCACATTCAATTGTCATCACTCCTTTGTTTTATTATTAAAATTATTCTAACATATTCGACAAATTTGTATAACCTATTTTTATATTAAATTAGATAAAAAATACCTTCACACGTTTACTATTCTTCCATTGTTTATAATGGAAGAATACGTAACATATAAAGGTATCATAAAATAAGAATCTTAAAGAAAGATAACTCCTACGATTGTCGCTATAATCAATCCGACTATTACAGGGATAAAATTCTTTCGAACCAAATCCATTACAGATACACCACAAAAACCTGCTATTGCAATTAATGACGACCAAGCAACAATGGTGCCGCCCCCCGTCCAAATAGCTCCTAATTGACCGATACTGGCTAGTGTAGCAGCATCCACTCCTCCTGTCTGAAGAGAAGCAGCTAATGCTCCCGTTAAGGGCAAGCCTGAAAAACCAGAACCATCTAAACCTGTTATTATTCCAATGATTAACACACTGAAAGCAACTAAGAATGAGCTTTCTGGTAGATATTGCTGAATAGAAGCAACTAGATCAAATAATAATGCAGGTCCTTCTTCCACACCTAATATTCTACCTGAAAACTCGGGACTGCCAAGAAAGAAAAATCCAGCGATAGGTATAACTGGCCCCATAGCCTTAAAAGCAAATACAAAACCATTTGTAATATGACTCCCTACATAGTCTAATGCGTTTTGTTTTCCAAACGCTATTGTCGAGAGCAATAACAATATTACTGCAACTCCACCAACAAATGCAGCTCCATCACCACCTACTAATTCTGTATTCGCAATAAACTTACCATAAAGCATATACACGACTACAGCTAACAAAGCAGTTGGTACAATAACTGCAAAAAGTTTGCTCCATGTTTCTAACTGTTTCGTTTTGGGGTGGTGTAGAGAATGCTCCGATTGCTGCAGTTGTTCTAACTCCCTTTCATTTTCCGGATCATGTTTTGAGCGTATATGTTTTCGATAAAGTGTATATGCAATTGCGATAGCGACTCCACCAGCAACTAAAGAGAGAATGAGTGAACGGTCGGCAACAACACTTGTATCTATATTTGCAGCAGTTGCCGAGAGATTTGGAGCTACTTGAACGATATAATCAGATGATAGTGCCATGCCTTGACCGGCAATTGCAATTGCAACTGCAGCTACCATTGCTGGTAACCCCGCTCTAATTGCAGCAGGAACCAATAATGCACAAATCAATGGTACAGCCGGGGTTGGCCAAAAGAATAATGAAATTACATAGGTTACTCCTATTAATACAAAGAATGATACGTGTCCATTTACCATTACGCTTTGTATTGGCTGGATCATTCGCACATCGGCACCAAGGTCTTTTAATGAATGTAATAAAGCAAGCATAAATGTAATAATTAAAAATATACTAAATAATTCTTGCGCGGCGACTAGATTGGCATGAAAGATGGCTGTAAATCCTGAAACGATACTGCCATTAAAAACCCATGACAATATGAAAGTTCCTAATAAGGTCGGTAGTACAATTCCTTTCCGAAAAATCATAGTGATGATAATTACAAGTGTAAACAACCCATAAATGAAATGCGCTAGGGTTAATGTCATCCTACATTCTTCCTCTCCTTGAATGTACTATAGCCTATGCAAAGAGAAGTGTTTTCGCTACTGTAACTATCTTCATTTAATAATAAAAGTCTAAGGACTCTTGGTCCTCAGACTTTGTTTGTGTGAGCAAATTGTCTACTTTGTTTGAAGTAATGTTTTTGGTTGTTTATGGAATAAAAAGAATACAGCTACTGCACTCAGTACAAAAGAAGGTAACATATACGAGCCATTATACAGAAGAGAATATAACCATACTGGTTGCCCTTCTACTGCAGATTCAAAGAATACTATCCCTGCAATATAATGTGCAATAAAACGTGCGAATGAACCGATAAATACTCCTAAAGTAATTAAAGATAAGTATGATTTAACCTTATTTTCTCGAACATTTTTTTGTACTGATTTTGCGACAACTCCCGCTAAACCAATGCCAGTAAATGCAATTGCGTAATCGATGAATCCTTGCAATGGCACCAATACATACGCAGTCCCTATAGCAATTTGTAACATTCCCCATAGGAATCCTGATATTAAGCCGCCTTTTAATCCCCATCGAAAGGCTACAATGAATATTGGAATCATAGCAAAATCAATAGAGCCACCCTGTGGCCATATTTTTATTTGTAACGGAATTAAATCTAGTAATAGTGCAAGCGCTGTGAAAACAGCTACCTCGACTAAAAATAACGTCTTTTTTGTTGTCATTATCTACTCTCCCCTATTTTTTTACACAACAAAAAAGTAATGCCATCGGGAAGCTTCTTGATGGGACTGCATTATACAGTCATTGCTTCGCTCACACATTACTACTGTCCATCAAAAAGACTACAATCCCTACGCTAGTACTAACTAACAGGTTCAAAGGGTCAGAACATTATACGTCCACTCTCAGCCATATGGCTCCCCTTGCAGGCTTTTTTCTATTTACTTTTTTGCTATATTTTATTGTACGTTAATCTGGCTATTTATACAATAGTTTATAATTGAAGAAATGTCTCAACATCCTTAACACATAAGGAAATTGCCTCTTCCCAAAAATCAGGTTTTGTTAGATCTACTTGTAAATGTTTTTGTGCTAGTTCTTCTACAGTCATTCTTCCAGTATCTCTTAATAATGCGATATAATCCTCTTCAAAACTTCCTCCTTGTTCTTGAGCATGCTTGTAAATTCCTAGACTAAATAAGTATCCAAATGTATACGGGAAGTTATAAAAAGGTACTCCAGTAATATGGAAATGCATTTTTGAAGCCCAGAAGTTTGGATCATATTCATCCAATCTATCGCAATACGCTTCTTTCTGCGCTTCCACCATCAATTGATTTAAACGGTCTACCGACACCATTCCTTTTTTTCTTTCTTCGTAAAAACGTGTTTCAAACAAAAAGCGGGAATGAATATTCATAAAAAATGCAATACTACGCTTGATTTTTACTTCAAGCTGAGATAGCTTCTCTTCCTTAGTTGTTGAAGATTGTACAGATGCATCAGCAACAATCATTTCCGCAAAGGTAGAAGCTGTTTCGGCTACATTCATCGCATATCTTTGATTTAATCCATTAACATCATTCATGACATGTTGATGATAAGCGTGTCCGAGTTCATGCGCCAATGTTGCTATATTAGAAGATGTTCCAGAATAAGTCATAAAAATTCTTGTCTGCTCACTATTCGGAAAGCTTGTACAAAATCCACCAGGACGTTTCCCTGGTCTATCTTCTGCTTCTATCCAATTTTTTTCAAAAGCCATTTGTGCAAAGTCTGCCATTTTAGGACTAAATTTCGCAAAATGATTAACAATAAATGCTGCACCTTCTGAATAACTTTTCTTTTCTTCTTCTTTACCGAGTGGAGCACCAATGTCATAAACACTTAATTTATCCAACTCTAGTAACTCAGCTTTCTTATCTAAATATTTTACAAAATGATGTTTATTTTTTTCTATTGCATTCCACATCGCATCAAGCGTTTCTTGTTTCATACGATTCTTCTCTAACGGTTCTTTTAATACATTGTTCCATCCATAATGCTTGTATGTTTGTAGTCGAAATCCTGCCAGATGATTTAATGTTTGGCTAATTAAATCTGCGTCTTTCTCCCACGCTTTAGATATTTGATCAAATACATACTTTCTGTTTTTACGATCTGGATGATTTGCTTTATTCGCAGCCTGTCCAACAGAGTACGCTTTAATCTCTCCATCTTCCTCAAGTTCAACACTCATCTTCCCAACAATAGTACCATACATTTGATTCCATGCATGATACCCATCAACAGAAAGGTCATTTTTTAACATTTCTACTTCTTTCGCTAATTGTTTCTTTGCTTTTTCTCTTTTTTCCCTTAATACAAATTCTAAATCTTTTAATTCAGGTGAGCCTATTAATTCTTCCCATTCTTTTTCTGGAACTTGAGCTACTTTTTGGTCAATTAATGTAGTTAATCCTTCCATTTCAGCTGATAACTCACTTCGCTCTGCAACAAGTAGATTCGCTTGTTCATCTTTTACGTCCTGAGCACTTAAACAACTAACAAAAGCTGCTGCCTCACGAAATTCTTTTTGCAACTTCTCCAATTTTATAAAGAGATTAGTCCATTCATCTACTCTAATAATAGACGTATCGATTTGTGTAACTTGTTGTGATACTAAAGTTATATCTTCTCTTACCTGTTGAACATGATTCTGGTATTCCTTAGAATGGCTTCCTCCTGGGAATATGGTATCTAAATCCCAGACTGGTGATAGTGTAAATGACATCAAATCCCTCCTTCATTATTTAAAATCTTTTGTCTTCTTAATTATAACGAAAGTTTTGAAAATAAACATTAAAAATTGGTTGGAACAAAAGTATTTCACTCAAAAGAGAGTTCCATTTTGCTTCTTCTGCTTTTGAATTATACTTTTTATCTGTTCCAACCAGTTTATTGCAGCATCACTTATTTCAATTTTTTCTTTCCCTTTGCCTGGGTTCTTCGATTTGCTTTATCAATTTCAGAATTTGATCTCCTATTTCTAATCCAGGCAATAATAGCGGTTGTTACTGTGAATACTGCTGATAGGAACTGTTCTATTAGTTCACTATCAATTGGCATCGGGGATTTTCCTAATAATACAAATACTTGGTTAACTGCTGCAATAATTACTGCAATGATACTAATAATTGTACCTTTGTCCATTTTTAAATAACCCCCTTGTAAACCTTATATTCCATTATTTTCAAATCCCGATGTTTTTGTAACGGCTCCCATACCAGAGAGCGTGTTTATTTTAGAAGTTATAGGGAAAACAACTAAAAATAGATAATAATTAAAGGAATATATTTTTAATTAAAGATACTTGACTTTAATAATTAATTAATTTACACTTAGTAACATAAAGTAAGTTAGTATAAAATAATCATTAATTGAGAGGATGTTAAAAATGGCAAAAACAAATTGGAATGTCGATCAAGCACATAGTGAAGTAGGTTTCTCCGTAAAACACATGATGATTTCAAAAGCAAAAGGTACTTTTGATCAATTTGAAGCTACTATCGAGGCAGATGTTGAAGACTTAACAGATGCTAAAATAGAATTTGTTATTGATACTACTAGCATTAATACACGTAATAAAGACCGTGACGATCACTTACGTTCTGCAGACTTTTTTGACGCAGAAAATTATCCAAAGATTACTTTTATAGCTACAGATATTAAGAAAACAGCTGATTCTAATTACGATGTTACTGGTAACTTAACTTTAAAAGGTACTACAAAACCTGTAACATTAGATGTTTCATTTGAAGGCCAAAGTAAAGATCCAATGAGCGGTTCAATGGTGGCAGGTTTCAGTGGCTCTACCAAGATTAACCGTAAGGAGTTTGGACTTACATGGAATGCTGCAGTAGAAACTGGTGGCGTACTAGTTGGGGAAGATGTAAACATTAATTTTGAATTAGAACTTCATAAAGCTGAATAACTCACTACTTGCGAAATTCAGTTAAAACTATAATCAAAAAACCACATGATTAGGTTAATTCACCTGCATTCATGTGGTTTTTCCTTATTCACTCTTTTTTTGTAAATCCATAGATTCTTTTTTAAAGAGATCGATATCCTCTGAGGAATAAATGAAAATAGACAGCCTGCCTTTCACTGACCTCGCTCGAATTAATAATGGTTCATTATATAAATTTTTAAATGCAAAGTCAGGGCCCCACCAACTTACCGTTGCATCTCTTCCTTGAGGAACATACGGAACTTGCTTACTATGTGCGTATCTCTCTGTTATTTGTATTCCCTTTAAATCAACTGCATTAAATAATGTAGATGACACTTGACATATGCCTCCTCCAATATCTTCATCTAACTCTCCTTTAATAATGACAGGAGCTTTTTGATATCCTTTTTCTCTTGTACGTTCCCCCACTGTATCATTAAACGAGAAGACTTCTCCTGGAAACAACACAGTATTATTGATAGACTCGGCGGCCAGCTTAATATTATTTGCTCGCTGTGTATTACTTTCACGAAATGTAGTAGTGTAAAATCCAATCTGTTTTTGACTAATTTCTCTTAACAGTGCATGATTCACCCTGGCATGTACAGGACGTTTTGGGACAGTTACTTTATCATTATTTTCAACGTAATATGATTGATAAATAAGTTCTATGAACTTTTCTCGATCAAGCGTATAACCTACTTTTTCCATTATTAGCTTTCCCGTTGAATCATAGTAAGCATCTTTTGGTTCTTTATTTACCTCTTTTTGTAATTCATCCATAAACGTATTTAATTTCTGTAAATCAAAAAATCCTTCATTTCCTAAGAGCTGATATTGATTTAAATCTAAGTTCCCACGTACATTTTCGTCAATATACAGGTCTATAATTGCAGCATCGGAGACTTTAGGAAACAACAATATAAAACAAATAAAAATAATAAAATAATAAACCTTCATTTCATACCACCTCAAATGTAGTATGCGATTTCCTGTCATGTACTATGTAAAAAATTGCTGACCATTATCAAATGTAATTTTATTTAGTTTCAGCGATTACCATTATTCAGTAAGCACTTATTGTCATAATTTCCTATGCCATAAGAAAAAGAGGCTTAACAGGAATTTTCATCCTGTTAAGCCTCTTTATTTTTATCTAAAATCACGATTATCTTCTAAATACTCGCTTGCAGCTCTATACCCTACTAAAGCTGTCACGACAAGTAAAAGATAGCAAAATAATTTTCTCATCTTTAACCTTACCTCCCTATGGAGCTTTTTATCATTATTTGATTTTATTATAGAGCTTCCTACAATTAGAAAGGACGGAATTTACCTTTCTTAAGTAACACTTTTGGTCCACCTACAAGGAATAATGAACGGTCATCTACAACTTTTTTCATTGCAGCCGCAGATTTTCCTCGAAGTTTGTTACCATTTAATACATTACCAATTCCATCTGATAATCCAAGCGAAGCTACAGTTCCTTTGTTACTGTAAACAAAATCTTGGATTGGTTGATTATTAATAAGTGCTGCAATATTTTCTGCTACTTGAGCACCTTCTTGTGTTGCTAATTGTCCAGTTGGTGGGTATGGACGTCCAGTCTCTTGATCTAATGTCCATGAGCAATCACCAAGGATAAATACGTTCTCTTCACCCTCAGGACGAAGATCAGGACCTACATTAACTTTACCTTTAAATAACTCATAACCAGATTTAGCAAGAACAGGGTTACCAGTTACTCCGCCAGTCCATACAACTGTGCCAGCCTTAATTAATTCCTTATCATCACCAACGATGAATCCTTCTTCCGTACACTCTTTAATTGGAGCGCCAATGCGGAATTCTACTCCACGATCTTCTAATGCTTTCTTCGCATAAGATACGAGATCATCATCAAATACCGGAAGGATAGAAGGTGCAGCCTCAACGTTAATAATTCTTGCCTTACTGCGGTCAATATCATATTTTTGACATAGTTCTGGAACCTTCTCAGCTAATTCACCAACAAACTCAATACCAGTGAATCCGCCGCCACCTACTAAAATAGTTAGTTGATCGTCATTTTTATTTTCATCTGTGGAATACTGAGCAAACTGATACTCAATATGTTCTGCAATATGTCGACTAGAGTCAATATCAGTGATTGCAAATGCATGCTCGTCCATTCCTGGGATTCCAAATGTATTAGAAACAAAGCCTAATGCAAAAACTAAGTAATCATAGCTCACTTCACTATTATCCAAAATAACACGTTGTTCGTCACGATTCACCTCAGTTACAGTGTCATAAATTAAACGAACGCGCTTCGGATTAACAGCATCAGTTAACATAAAGCGAGCTTGGTTCGGATTAATCGTACCTGCTGCTACTTCATGTAGCCATGTGCTCTCATAATGGTAATTATGTTTGTTAATAAGTACAATTTCAGCTTCATCTGCTGATAATTTTTGTGTTAGACGTCTTGTTGCAACAAGTCCTGCATAGCCAGCTCCAAGTACAACAACTTTTGGCTTACTCATAAATCATTTTCATTCCTTTCCATCATTCTATAAATGTCATAAAAGTAGTATAAGCCCTATCATCTATAGCCATTCATCCTACAAACGCATAGAAACTTATTACTCCATAAAAATATAATATCAAATTTTTTTAGAATAGGCTAATTTTCCTCATGAATGTTATAAAAAACTCGACTTACATATATTATTCTTTATTAGAAGTCTCCGGATCTTTTGGCTCCACTCCACCATCGCTAGTATCTTCTTCCTCTTTATCAGTGTTTTCTTCTTGATCTTCCGTCTCGTCACCTTTATCTTCCTCTTCATTTTCAGAATCATCATCTGGATCCGGCAGTGTCGGTTCTGTAGGAATTTCGGTGTTTTCATCTTCACCACCTTGTTCATTATCTTCAGTTTGGTCTTTACCACCATCACCTTGATTGTCGTTATCCTCATTATAGTTCTCATCACTATCCGAATTAGAATCATTATTTGGCTTTGTATCTTTGTCTTTTTCCCCGTTATTCGTAGAAGAAGTCTCTTCCTCTGAATTATCAGGCTCCGAACTAGAATTAGATGTATGGTTTGTTACAAAGGTAACTTGTTTCTGTGATTGATCTGAATTACTATATTGTGGTGTTTCAATCGTAGCGTCCACTTCGTCTTCTTCTGTAGATGATGTTTCTTTATCTATATTTCCAGAAGTCAACGCGAAAGATCCATTATCGCCCCGCGCTAATAAATTTCGCGGCTTATATATCTCTTTTCCTGAAAAGACAACTTTTTTACTTAACTGTGTTAGACCGGAAATTTGCATGGATTGATTTTCTAATGTATTTTTCCTAACAGTCGGTTTATCTTCTCCCGTTGTTGCATTCATTCTTGAAACCCCAATAATAACAACTACCATAAGGGCAAAAAGTATCCCGAGATTTACAAAGAGTAACTTTTTATTTCTCATCTTCCCGCTCCTAATTTAGACTATATGTAGATATCTAGTTGCACTCTTCACTATTGTAAGCCTAATTCGATAATTTTTTCAAATCTTTTTTCGGATTCGACACCCATAAAGAAGAATTTGTTTTAGGAAATGGAAATAATTCAATCTTGTTATATAGGATAAAAAGGGATGAAAAACCGCTTAACGATTCTTCATCCCTTTTTCGTCTACATATTAACCTTTCACGAGACCTAGATCTAATTTCCACTGTAACCACAAGTGTTCTCTTGTTTTTCTTGGAAGAAATTGTCGTATATCGTCTTCATGATAGCCTACTTGAAAACGTTTTTCATCCATTAATATCGGACTTTTTAATAACCTAGGGTGTTCGTGTATTAATTCTAATAATTTTTGTAATGGTAATTCGTCTAAATTTAAATTAAGTTCCTTAAATATTTTTGAGCGTGTAGAAATAATCTCATCTGTTCCTTCTACCGTCATTCGTAAGATTTCTTGTAATTCATTAATTGTTAACGGTTGTCTTAATATATTTCTTTCTTTATAAGCTATTCCGTGTTTTTTAAACCACTGTCGAGCTTTTCTGGTTGATGAACAAGATGCTCCGTATATATTGACTGTCATGTTCATTCTCCTTATTTTTTTTGACATTCTTAAAGAGGACATCTAGCATCCTACATCTATACCTTATCACCGAAATGTGGTAAAACTATGGTAAAGTAGTGGAAAATTATTTCTTTAATAAAGTGAAACTATGCATAAAGCTAGGCATTCGTTTCCAGCTTTGAAAGTTAGTCCCACGGAGGATTAAACTAAAGTCCTTGTACCGACCAGGCATATACTGACACAGTGGTAAATTTAAACACTATACCTTTGCTAATTCATGTTCATGTAAGTAAGTGACTATTTCATCCTCAATCTCTTTACCTATTTCTCCATCAATTAAATTATTCAACAAAATGGAGAAGATCACCCTTTGGTCCGTTTCCATTTTGATGTACCCAGATAAAGTACTTACCCCTTCTATTGTTCCAGTCTTTGCTTTAACAGAGAGCCCCTTCATTCGTTCTCGTAAAGTCCCACCGACCATTCGATTCTGCTCGCCCGCTAATGGTAAAGTATCTAACAACAAAGGAAACCATTCTTCCGTTTGAATACAATGTAATAAATGGGTCAATTCATTTGCGGGTAACAAATTATTGTGCGAGATTCCGGAACCATCCTTTATTTGCAACGTCTTCATATTTACTCCATAGGACTGAATTTGTTCTTTCATTACCTTCAATCCCGCTTCCCACGTACCTTCTTCATATACAAAACGTCCCATTTCTTTTACAAGCATTTCCCCAATTCCATTATTACTTAGTTTCATAAATGGGATTAAGATCTCTGCTAATGTAGGAGAAGAATGTACATGTATACACGCTGTACCGCTTGGAACGGACCTTCCTGTTTTAGATTTATCCTTTATAGTTATCCCCGTTTCATTTAATGCTTGCACAAATGTATTTACTACATAATCTGTCACTCCCCATACAGCCATCCACTCTTTCCTTATGTCTTGATTAATACCGATTTTCCCTTTTATATAAATACGATTACCATTATGTTCTCTAGTAATGCACAATTCTTCTTCCTCAGCGTGATCTACGGTAACTGCATGATTCTCTATCATGACATAAGATGTATTAGGATACAGTTGATACTCAGGAGGATCACCTAATTGACCTGGTTTAATAATAATTTTTACAGACCCAGTATCATAATCCTTATCAGGAGATAGTGTTAATGCTGATACTTCCGCTCCATAATAATATTGTGCATCCGACCAAATTAAATCCTCCGATAAACGTATGTCATCGTACCATGTATCATCCGCAATAATACTACCTGTAATTTTTCTGATACCATACTTATGGAGTATAGTTGCAAACCTCTGATAATCATTCAATTGCAATGTAGGATCGCCTTTTCCGACAATATAGACATCTCCTTCCCACACATCTCCAACAAGTTTCCCTTCTAACCTTATCTCCGTGGTAAATCTATAGCCGGGCCCTAATATTTTTAAAGCAGCTACAGCAGTTAGGATTTTCATATTTGATGCAGGATGAAGACGTATATCTCCATTATGACTAAAATAAATATCCCCCGTATCCGCAGATCGTACACTTAAACCAAGTATCCCCCCTGCCCATTTTTCTTGTTTACTGATATATGTTATAAGCTCTTTCAATACTCTCACCCCTGTTCTCAAGTTGAACTATATCTAATATTTATATTTCTACAGAAACGAACGAGATTCCTTTTTAATCGTAAACATATATACGTGCCGTAATTCATATGTCATTGAATGAATCGTCTACATTTTTCTTGTGATTTTATGTTCACGACTAGTTCATCGGCCCTCCCTGTTCTTATTTCCACACATATAATAGTCATATATCGTAGGAGGTGGTAAGTATGAGCGAATATGAAAAACGTGGTGAATTTGGCTTTACTTTTTTAGTAGTGTTGTTTATTTTGCTTATCATAGTCGGCGGCTCTTACTGGAACTAAAATTAACCCCTCTTCATGATTAAAATTTCTTTCCTCCTCTCGTATGTATCGGATTGAAGGATGCTTCCTGCATCCTTTTTTTATTGCGCAGCAATATTTTAATTTGTGTGCTGTATATAATTAAATACCTCAATCAGCATCGCCTGGTGATGTTGAGACAAAAAGACCAATCCGAATGATTGGCCTATGAACCTGCTTCAGAAATATACTTCGCTTGCCTATGTTCTTGCTTGCAGTTATCCTGTAACAAATTTCCATTGTTATTTTTTACTGTTCTACATATAATAGAACATACGTTCTTATGAAAGGGTGATAAATATGGATTATTCCAGTTATCCACGTAATGATGTTCTATGTATTGACATGCGTTCATTCTATGCGAGTGTAGAAGCAGTCAAACTCGGATTAGATCCGATGAAAGTAATGCTTGCTGTTGTTGGCGACCCCAACCGATCGGGAAGCATTGTGCTCGCCGCTTCTCCTGAGTTAAAGCGACGTTATGGAATAAGTAATGTCAGTCGTTATTTTGAATTGCCAGATGACCCGGAAATTCATATTGTCCCTGCCCATATGGCAGACTATATACACATGTCTTTGCAAATTACTGATTTACTACAGCAATATGCACCTATAGAGGCAATTCATCCTTATTCGGTCGATGAAGTATGGATTACAGTTAATGGTTTACAACACTTATTTGGAACCCGAGAAGAAATTGCTGAAAAAATTAAAGCTGATATTTTAGATTCCTTTGGTATTACTTGTTCCGTTGGAATTGGTGATAATAAATTTTTAGCAAAAGTTGTCATGGATCTTCATGCAAAAAAACAAGGAATTGCGGAATGTACGTATGAAGATGTGAAAGAAAAGCTTTGGCCACACCCGATTGAATCTATCTGGGGAATCGGCAGAAGAATGAAGCGAAATTTGAACCGAATGGGCATTATTACGTTAGGCCAGCTTGCGAATTATAATCTTGACCATTTAAAAAAACGATTCGGAGTAATGGGAGAGCAACTTTATTGGCACGCATGGGGAATCGATTTAAGCCCTGTGTTCGGTGATTTTTCAAAACAAGAACAAAAAGGCTTTGGGCATGGTATATCTTTGCTACGTGATTATACAAAAGAAGATATTCCTTATTGTATTCTCGACCTCTGTGAAGAAGTATGTCGAAGAGCTCGTACAGCAAATAAATCAGGTAGAACCATTCATTTAGGGATTTCTTATTCAAAAGAAACTGGCGGAGGATTTTCTCGATCACAATCCATTGATCTTCCAACAAATATTACCTTAGATGTTTACGATATTTGCATGCAATTATTTAATAAATTTTACGATGGTAAAAGTATGGTTCGTCATGTATATGTCACACTAACCAACCTTAAAGATAAGCAGGAAACACAGTTGGACTTATTTGAAGATCGTACGAAAAAAAATGATATTGGATATGTCATGGATGCAATCCGCGATAAATATGGATCCACCGCCATTCTGCGTGCATCCAGTTATACCCAAGCTGGGATCACTATAGAACGAAGCAAAAAAATTGGCGGGCACTACGCTTAATATAAAGGGAACCTTCATTTTGTCATGTAATACTGTCCGATACATGCGGGATAAACTAATGCACATTCTGAATTCCAATCATGTAAATTCATGCTATAATGACATTAAAGTGGGACGATGCACTAATATGAAGCTATATTTATCTCCGTGTTAGCGTCTTCTTCACACATTTCACTTCTCTGTCTAAGGAGGTGAAATCGAAGTTTTATGGACAAGTCCTCACCGTGATTAAAAACAAAGGAGAACTAAAATGAAGCAAAGATATCTATTTATACTAATGCTAATGATAACTCTTCTTTTATCAGCATGCGCTGATACCGAAGAAACACCGAGCGAAGAAACTCAATCGGAGGATAATCCGATAGCTACTATTACGATGGATAATAAACAAACTATTACTGTGGAACTTTATCCTGAAATTGCTCCTAACACAGTAACTAATTTTATTTCTCTAATTGAAGATGGCTTTTATGATGGATTAACTTTCCACCGGATTGTCCCCGAATTTGTTATCCAAGGTGGCGATCCTGAAGGAAATGGAACTGGAGGACCCGGATATTCTATCCCAGGAGAATTCACTTCGAATGGATTTGAAAATGATTTAATCCACGAACGTGGTGTCCTTTCAATGGCTAGAAGTCAACATCCTGATTCGGCAGGATCTCAATTTTTTATTGTTTTAGACAAAGCCGACCATCTTGATAAAGATTATGCAGGGTTCGGAAAAGTCATTGAAGGCATGGAAACGGTAGATAACATTGTGGAACAAGGAACTTCTGGACAAGAAGTTCCAACCATTAAGGAAATAACTGTAGATACCAAAGGACAAGACTACGGAGAGCCAGAAAAAACAGAATAACCAAATAGACTTGTTGATAATGGTAATAGAGAGTATTTAATAGGATCTCTAGAAGCAGGATGCTGTGCTAACTAATATGATCTTTCCATGGACATCGATTTAGCTAACTCAGAAAAGAAAGCACTTTACTGAGTTAGTCTTATCTCGTCCTCCCCCCTCTATATAAGAGTAAAACTCTATCTTCAAACTTGTACGTCCCGCAAAAACATCGAGAAATTCTATCTCCCTCAATTAAAAATGTTCTAACCTATACATGAAAATATTTCATATTTTTCGTCAATTTCCATAGCTATGCAGAATCAAATCTAGTAAAATAGAGTGTACATATACATAAGCGAGGTATTCTTCATGAATGAAAAAAGAAAACATTATTTAACTGATAGTAGGGTACAATCCGCAATAAATCAGACAACTATGTTTTCCATCATAGATGTGAATGGGAATTTAATATATGCGAATGATTCTTTCTGCAAGCGTCTAAATTACACCGAAGAAGACATATTTGGCAAACCGTTTAATAGAATACTAAAGTCACCTTTCCCCCTACATATCGTAAGAGAACAAAATAAAAAAGCTGTTTGGAAAGAGGAAATTCAAATCCAAACAAAAGATGATACCACTTGTTGGTTTGAAGCATCGATGGTACCTTATTATGATCAAGATGGAAATCCAGATAAAACGATAACAACTTACTATGATATTACTGCAAGAAAACATTATGAAGAGTATATCGAAGGAATTGCATTTACGGATTATTTAACGAAGTTACCGAATCAGAATCAACTTTATCATTGGATAGACGAACAACAAATAGATATCAATAATACAAAGGCCATATTATATATTTCTTTAGATCGATTCAAACAAATTAATGAAGCTTTCGGTAAACGTATTGCAGATAAAGTTATTAGAATGGTAGCAGAACGATTGCAAAACTTCCAAACGAAAGATAACTTTCTGTTTCGTAAAGATGGAGATGAATTTGTTGTTATTATAAAAGAACAATTAAATCAAGAGGAATGTATGGCGAAAGCAGAAAGTATCGTAAATAAGTTGCGCATCCCATATAAAATACAAGATAGCCAAATTTCAATAACGGTTAGCATCGGAATTCGTTTTCCTTACAAATCCGCCTATACGAATGGGCACTCTAAGTATGATGAAATAGATACTTCCATTAAACAAGCAAGAAAAGCAATGGATCTTGCTAAAAAGAAAGGTGGAAACCGATATTGTATACATGCTCATCATCAGGAAAAACCTCTGGAACGGGGCTATATAATAGATTTAGAATTAAAGGAAGCCCTAGCTCGCGAAGAGTTCAGCATTATGTACCAACCAATTATTAATCTTAAAAGTCATAAAGTAGTTGGTGCAGAAGCGTTACTACGATGGAATAACCGAGAGCTTGGTTTTGTTTCTCCTGATGAATTCATACCCAAATTAGAGGAATCTGGAATGATTATCTCTGTCGGAAAGTGGATATTAGAAAATGTCTGTAGAAGGATGAAATCATGGCAGGAAAAAGGCTTACTCATGCAACGTATTTCCGTAAATGTTTCTCCAATACAATTTAAAGATAAGTACTTTGTACAAGACGTGAAAGAAATACTCAATGATACAATGCTAGATGCCTCATATCTTGAGATTGAAATAACTGAAAGTACGATTCTTAATCTAGAAAGTTCGATGTTGACCATTTTAGAATTAAAGAGCTTAGGAATGCATGTGTCTATTGATGATTTTGGGACAGGTTATTCATCGTTAAGCTATCTAAAACAACTTCCTATCGATACATTAAAAATTGATAAGTCATTTATCGATGATCTTGATCGAGATGGAGAAATTATTACAAATACAATCATTAATATGGGGAAAAATTTGCACTTCCGTATTATTGCTGAAGGAATTGAAAGTGAAAAACAGCTCGAATACTTGAAAAGTCAGCAATGCCACGAAGGACAAGGATATCTCTTTAGTAAACCTGTTCAACCCAATGAAATTATGACAATGTTACTACAGCAACCATCATAAAAATACACGCTATAAACAATATTCCCAAATAAAAAGACGCTTAGTTCAATTACTGTTAAGCGTCTTTTTCACTACTATTTATTATTATTGGAAGAAGATTGATTCAACTGCTTTTCATTTTTTTTATCTTTCTGTTCTTCTTCATCCATCATACTGTTCGCAGAAGATTTAAATTCACGTAGAGTTTGTCCAGCAGCTTTTCCAATTTCAGGTAACTTTTTAGGTCCAAAAATGATTAAAGCGATAACAATTATTAGGATTAGACCTGGTATACCTATATTTGCGATACCCATAGGATATCACCTCCATCCTGTCCATATTATAAACCTTTTTTCAATATTTTTAAACACTTTGCTATACATTTAAAAAGTCAGACATAAAATTTTATAACTACTAAAAAGGAGTGCTCCACATGGAAACAACCATTACTTCCTTGATAGAAGAATTAAGCAAATATTTAGAAACAGCACAAATCACTCAAAACGAAACGCTGTTAGAACAACATAGTAAAGACGAATCTTACCACGCACCTCATAAGCCATTAGCTGTCATATTTCCTAAAGATACGACAGATGTCCAACACATAACGAGATGTTGCTCACAGTTTAAAGTACCAATCTACCCTTTTGGTGTCGGAACTAGTTTAGAAGGACATGTGATTCCAAATCAGCCAGGAATTTCGGTAGATTTCTCGCTAATGAACAACATCGTGGAGATTAATCCAGAGGATTTAATTGTAAGAGTGCAACCAGGTGTTACCCGTACGCAACTAGAAAAGGAACTGAAAAAGTATGGTTTATTCTTTCCTGTTGATCCAGGAGCGGATGCAACACTTGGAGGAATGGCCGCTACAAATGCCAGTGGTACACTAACTGTAAAATATGGAACGATGCGAGATAATGTACGGACAATGGAAGTGGTCCTCGCAAACGGCACCACGATTCAAACAGGTACAAAAGCTGCAAAATCTTCTTCTGGATATCATTTAAATGGATTATTTGTTGGCTCCGAAGGGACATTAGGATGCATCACGGAACTAACCTTAAAAGTTTTTGGTATTCCAGAACATATTGCTGCTGGAAGAGCTACCTTCCCTACCGTTCATCAAGCTATTGAAGCAGTAGTTTCCGTACTTCAAGCAGGTATTCCAATCGCGCGAATGGAGATCGTCGACGAAGATTCTATTTTGCAGGTCAATCAGTATAGCGAGTTAGATCTTTCGATAGAACCAACCTTATTTATTGAATTTCATGGGAATAAATCGGGTCTTGCAGAAGATATGGCATTCACAGAACAACTATTTTCAGATTTTGACTGTACAAATATCACCTTTGAGTCTGATACTGCAGCTAGAAACCAACTATGGGAAGCTAGACATAATCTCGCATATGCATATGTACATGGTTATAAAGGTAGAAAAATGATGATCACGGATGTTTGCTTACCGATTTCATATCTAGCTGATGCGATATCTCATGCTAGATTAATGCTAGATATCTACGGGCTTCCTGGTGGCATTACGGGACATGTCGGCGATGGGAATTTCCATATCGTCCTAATGTTTGATCCACACGATGAACAAGAGATCCAATTCGCTCAAGAACTAAATGAAAAAGTTGTAGCTTATGCTTTAGAACGCGGCGGAACCTGTACCGGTGAGCATGGAGTCGGGACCGGCAAGAAAAAGTATCAGCAACAAGAACACGGAGAGGCACTAACTGTAATGAGACAATTAAAACAAGCTCTTGACCCAGACCAGATTATGAATCCGAATAAAATATTTTAAAAGCGTTTAACAATGAAAAAATGTGAGTCGCTTCCCAAAGGCATGTCAACAACTAACTTGAGAATATTGTTTCAAGTTAGTTATTGACCTCTGCTCTTTTGAGAGGCGCTCACATTTTTATTTTCAATATGGATGAATCAAAGTTCCAAAGACAACAATTTAACTTAACATGACTAAAAAACGACTGCGGCAGCAATTGCACGATTATTTAACTCATTTAAGGTTTTCATACGTTATTTATTTGATATATACCCTACTAATTCTCTGAGCATCTTCGGGAACTGTTCGAACGCATTAACAATGTGTAATCTTTCCGTACGTTTATGTGCATCATACCCAAATGGACCTACATTAATTACTGGTGCTCGTAGCTGACTCATCTCATCAAAAGGAAGATGGTACGTATCTCCCCAAACAGGTGTGTTTTGTTCATATTCATCCCATCCAGAAAGGTCTTCCGAATAATTCACATAACTTAAATCACAAATACCATTTAAATAATGAATCTGTTTAATATCCAATTGAAAATCTTCTTTTGCTTTTTTGGTTAAAAATGCCGTACATTCTTTTACTAAACTATTGTCAGATGAGTTAACAGCCGGATAATACGGTGGTGCAAATAAGATGATCATCGCTGGTGCCAATTCTTGACAACGAATCATTAATTGATCCGTAATTCGAAGTGATTTTTCTCTATCATCCCATTCATCATTATAATAAATATCGGCTTTAATCTCTTGAATGATAGATTCACCTAATTTATCTGTCGCATATTCTAATAAATCCTTATAGCGAATTACTTTTACCTTTCCTATTGGTGGCACTACTTGTTGCCTACAAACTTCATTATAGGCTTCTGTACACTTGTTTGCAGCATCGGTCGCAACTTCCTCAAATAAGTCAAAAGCTTCCTTCGTACTTCGTTCCATTAAAAATAAATTATATAGCGCAGAAGAACGATATGGTGTCTGGGTCGAATAACGTAAACGCAGATCGGTTTGTTGTAACGTGACTGGCAATGGTGTAGACTCACCTCTTACCATTTCTTTAAATTTAGCATTCCACTCCATTTCTTGCGTCAAATATGAAGCCATAAAAGGCGAAGTCATACCACTTAACGGCTCCCCAGCATGTGTCTCCTTACCATAAAATAAAGCAGCTGCCAGCACCTTCCCTATAGTACCCGTATAAATATAATGCGAATTATCTGTTGGCTCTTGTCGAAACGTCGGCTCACTATTTAAAAATAATGTGTATGTAAAACCAAATTTTTTCTGTAACTCAACCAACACAGGTACTGCATAACGCATCCCGGATGAATTTACCTCTTCATCTGGAACTGTTAATAGTACAAGATTAATCGGCCACTCTTCTATACTCGCTTGCTCAATCAAGCTCATATGCATCACTAGCCCCATCTTCATATCCATGGTTCCCCTACCAAATAAAAAAGCTTCCGATTCCAAATCTTGATGAATCTCAAACGGTAACTCTTCTTTATTTTCCATATACAATTTAGTAAGTTCTTCGGGTTGTGTAGCAAGCGGTTCCATAGATCCGTATTCTTCTGTATTCACAGTGTCAAAATGACTAATAAGACAAATCGTTTGTGTAGCATCTGGATGCTTATAGACAGCAGTTAATAATTTTCTACGTTCATCTGCTTCATGCAAAGACAAACGATCTGGATATTGATGAAAATAATCTAAATCCTGTAACTTCGCATAAAGTTTCATCGGAAATTGACGTTCTCCTTCAGACAACGTTATACTTTTCCAACCTACTAACTCATTTAACAAAGTCCTTAACTGACTAGGGCTATTCCATTGTAATTTCGTCATATAAAATCCCCCTTTTACCCTTGTTTCTATACGTATTATTATAGCAGGTAAAAGACTGATTTACATGTTTTTTCAGAAGATAACAAATACAAAAATATCGTGAGTAAGTTTAAAAGGCTAATAGATATTGATCTCCAACATTCTTCATCTTACTTCAACTCCATATATATACGAGATATAACGTTAATATTTCCGCTTCTCTTTCACCTCTTACTTTACTCCTAAAAAGCAAAATAGTGGGCAAAATCATCCGTCGATGATCTTACCCACTAATTTTAGTAGATTATTTAAATTAAACTATAAAAATTTCACACACACCACTTCAGGTACTTCAATTTCGCTATTTGCTGGTGATAACTTCCCAGTTGCAGTGTCGCGTTCGAATAAAACAATATTTCCACTATGTTGATTAGATGCTATAAGAAATTGTTCTGTTGGATCCAACACGAAGTCTCGTGGCCATTCCCCTCCTGATGGGGTAATTTCCACCAATGTTAACTCCCCTGAACGTTCATCAACAGAAAATACAGCAATACTGTTGTGCCCTCTATTTCCAGTATAGATAAATTTACCATCTGAAGAAATATGAATCGCACTCGCATCATTTGTATCATTAAAAGATTCAGGAATTGCTTTTATCGTTTGCTTTTGGTTAAACTGCCCTGTTTCTTTATTATAATCAAGAACAATTACTTCTGAACTTAATTCTGTTAATAAATAGGCTACGGACTTATTTGGATGGAAAACAATATGACGCGGTCCGCTTCCTGGCGCAACATGTAAGGTACTCACATGTATTAAGGATTCATCCTCTATGCGATAAGTGACAAGTTCATCTGTACCTAAATCTGCTACAACCACATATCTTCCGTCTGGTGTAAATCCTGTGTAATGAACATGTGGTTTTTCTTGTCTTTTATGAGGGCCATCCCCTTCATGCTTTAAAAATTTACCTTGTTCTACTTGAGCATTATCAAGATGGTGTAATCCTATATCCCCTTTATGATAATTACCAGTAACCAATACTTCACTATGCACATCAAGATGACAAGGCGGAGCCCCTTCTACTAATTGACCATTTATCAACTTTAATTCTCCATCTTCTGAAGAGATGTTAAAAGATTGAACGCCACCCATTTCTCCTTCTTGCGCGATCGAATATAGATGCTTTTGATCATCAGATATAGTCAAATACGTTGGGTTATCTACTCGTGCTGCTAATTCTACTTTCTCTAATTGTTTTGAGTCCACATTTAATGAAAATCGGTAAATACCTTTACTTGTTTTTCTAGTATATGTGCCTGCAAAACCTATAAATGTTTTTTTCTCTGCCATTATGAACGCCTCCTTAAAATCAATTATTATCTGAACGAAGTACATTGTTAAAATTTGTATTGTGTTTATCGTAACCTTTTTCGAAGTTATCTTCTAGTAATATTGCTTGAATTCTATTTCTCGGTTTGATTTAATAACAACATATGTTTTTCTTACTAGTCCAAAAGAAATGCAGATTAATTCAATGAAGGAGAATTTCACATATGACTTGGTATATTAGTTATATAGGTTTATATTTTATTCTCATGTTATCCATGGGAATTTATTATTTTTTTAAAGTAAAGACGTACGATGAATATTTAATTGGTGGTTGGAATACTAATTTCTGGCCAATTGTTGGTACAATTATTAGTACATGGTGTGGAGCCGCTGTGTTTATAGGTTGGGTTGGCATGGGATTTACTGTCGGACTCTCAGGCTATTTTAAATTTGCTTTACCTGGGATTCTCTTCTGCCTCTTACTCATTGTAGCTTTTGCTGGCCCACTTAGACGTCAGCGACTGTACACTATCGCCGATTTATTTGGAGAACGTTTTGGTGGGAAATCAGGAATTATCCCCTCCGTTTTATCAGCTTTCATATATTCCGTCCCTACATTAGCCCTACAAATGATCGGAATGTCATCTATTTTTACAATTGCACTTGGAATAGATGTAAATACAGGTATTGCACTTTCATTCGTTCTAATAGTGTCATTTACTATCTTAGGCGGATTACCAGCTACTATCATTACAGATGCAATTCAATCAATTATTGTTATCATTGGAATTATAGTTCTAGCTATCTCAAGCATAAATTTCGCTGGAGGATTTGAGAATATTATAGCGAATACACCAGCTGATTATATATCTCCCTTAGGAGCTGAAGGACTCGGGAGTGTGTTACTTTATGCATTATCAGTCGGTCCATTTTATATAATTTGGCAATCGACTTGGCAACGAATCTTTGCTTCAAAAAGTGAACAAGTAGCGAAAAAAGCTGGAGTTACAGGATTCATTATTGCTGGATTAATCTCCATATTACCTTATACCATCGGAGTAATAGCAAGACAGTTCGTACCAACAGATATGGATCCAGATCTAATCTTTTCATATGTAACTGCAGAATTACTGCATCCTGCAATAGGGGGTATTGTTTTTATAGGTTTACTAGCTGCTTTAATGACTGGTGCTACTTCATTTATTTTACAAGGCAGTTCAAATCTAACAAGGGATTTATATCAACGTCTAGTACGCCCGAACGCTAACAATAAACAACTCATGTTCTCAGCAAGAATTTCCGTTATTATCATCTCATTACTGGGGCTTATTGCTGCATATTTTGTTACTAATATCGAAACAGCATACCAATGGGCATTGCGTCTATCTGCAACTGTATTAGTATTCCCATTCCTTGCAGTTATGTTCTGGAAAAGAGTCACTAAAAAAGGGATGATATGGAGCATGATAAGTGCACTTATCGCAACTCTGTCATGGCCATATTTAGGTTTAAATATCGACCATACTATTTTCGGATTCAGTGTATCCATTTTAACATTAGTTATAATCAGCTTATTAACCAGACATGATAATTCTGAACAAGTCAGAGCAGTTTATTGGAATGACCTTAATTCCGCAAACCCTTCAGAAACAAAATCTGAACAATAAAGGAGTAAACATTATTTCTATGGATACGATAATTACAAATGCGAAAATTTTTACGATGAATCAGGAGAATGACGTTGTTGGGTCATTCTCTATTAAATCTGGGAGGATAGATAAGATTTGGCACTCTCCTTCCCCTCCAAAAGAAGAATTAAATAGCGAAGAAACCAAACAAGTGGTTGATATGAAAGGAAAGACAATCCTGCCTGGATTTATCGACACACACAGCCATTTATTAATGTATTCTCTATTTAAGAAACAAGCTGATTGTAGTTCACCTTTAAATCACTCAATATCCGATATCCTTGATCAGTTAAAACAAAAACTACATGAATTACCAGAAGATGAATGGCTCTTAGGTTGGGGCTATGATAATACATTATTAAAAGAAAATAGACATCCTACGCGTGATGAACTAGATCAGGTTTCAAAGGAGATTCCTATCCTAATTCGTCATACATCTGTTCATTTTGCAGTTGCAAATACAAAAGCTTTAGAAATTGCAGAACTCCATAAAGATAGTAAAGATCCTCAAGGTGGACATCTAGGAAGAGATAATGCAGGTGAGTTAAATGGAGTTCTCTATGAATTACCTGCCTTAGACTTAGTTCAAGCAGTTATTCCTAAGCCTTCCGCGGAAGAAATGGCTAATTCGATAGAGCTTGGAGCTAATGATTATCTTTCTGAAGGTATTACTACTTGTACAGACGCAGGTGTTGGTCTTGATTTAGGTATAGCTGAGTACGATGCTCATATTAAGGCTGTAAAAACATCAAAAAATCCTATGCGCATGCGTTTTATGATTTTATATCATTTATTAAATACTCATTTTAAAAATAAAAATGCCAGCGAACTAAATAATGATATTATGAGAGAAACAAATAATTGGGCAGCGTTAGATAGTGCAAAATTATTTCAAGATGGTTCCATTCAGGGATTTACCGCATCTTTAAGAGAACCTTATTATACGAAACCTTTTGAACATGGTGAATTACTTCATGAACAAACTCACTTTGAAGAAATTCTCCTGAGTCTCCATCAAAGAGGATTTCGTTTAGCTATACATGGTAATGGAGACCAAGCGATCTCTTCTATTTTAAAAGGATATGAACGCATTTTATCTATAACACCTAAAGAAAATCATTTACATCGAATAGAACATGTGCAAACTGCAACTGAAGAAGACTTGGATAAGATGAAAAAACTCGATGTAGCGGCATCATTTTTCATAAATCATATCTACTATTGGGCTGACCGCCATAATAAATATTTCTTGGGACCTGAACGAACTTCAAGACTAAATCCATTAAAAGATGCTACCGATCGTGAAATTCTCTATACACTACATTCGGATTGCCCTATCACACCTATCTCGCCATTGTTTTCAGTTTGGGCAGCAGTAAATCGTATAAGTATGGAACAAAAAGTATTTGGAGAGAATCAACGTATCTCCGTTAAAAAGGCAATTGAAACGATGACAATTGATGGCGCTAGACTAAATAATGATGAAGAAAATAGCGGAAGTTTAGAAGCTGGAAAACTTGCTGACTTCATTGTACTTGATAACAACCCATTTGAAGTTGATAAAATGGATATTAAAAATATAAAAGTACTTCAGACATTTATATCTGGAGAAAAGGTTTATCAAAGAAAATGTTAAACGTACTAGCAAATCTGAAGGATTATTTTCGTTAAGTACTGTTGTTCTAAGTCAAATGTTGGGGATGAGACAAAAGTATTTAATCAAAAGAGAAATCGAATGAATGGGTATTGGAAACCCGCTTCAGAAATATACTGCGCTTATCCTAAGGCGGCTGTTGAGCCTCCGTTTGCTACGCAATCCGGGGTCTAAACTAGGCCTTCCTCCCACTGGAGTCTCCCTATATTTCTTACGCTTATTTTAACTCGTGGGCGCGTTTTAAATCTGGTGACATGTGTAAATAGCAATCTAAATACCATTGTTGCTTTTTCGTTAACTTCGATTGCTTTTTATAAAATACATGTCGCATACGTTTACACTTCTTCCGATCATAATCATGAAATTTCGCTGTACACGAATTCTCACTCTTTCTAAAGCCCAATACATAACATATATAGGGTAAAATGAAAACGATTAGCGATAACAATTGGGTAACCTAATACCTTAACAACAGCTGCTTTAAAAAATGGACTCCTATCCATGACTACAATTTCTACCTTCTGACGATGCGTTCTTAGATAATCCACTTATTTTTTTAGAGTCAGTTTCTTACAATAAAAGGCATCCGTTATCTCGGAAAGATAACGGGTGCCTTTTAATTAAAATTATTATCAAGATCTATTTTTATGCTCTTTTAGACGTTTAACAGTTTCATTAAATTCTTTTTCCACTTCTGGATTTGGTTTATACGTAAGTAAGCTTACTACAACAATCACAATTGTACTTAGTATAAAACCAGGAACAAGTTCATAAAGATAGTCGGCTAACGGAGAATAACCCCATACGAATACTGAAATTGCACCAACAATCATTCCCCATAAAGCTCCGGTTCCTGTTGTTTTTCTCCAGAATAAGGAAAGTAACACAACTGGACCAAATGCAGCACCGAATCCTGCCCATGCAAATGATACAAGTCCTAATATAGTATCATTCTTCTGCCAAGCAAATATAATCGCTATAAATGAAATTAGAAGTACAGCTAATCTACTTAGAATTACATAGGTTTTATCTGAAGCATCTGATTTGAAAACTGCTTTATAAATATCTTCCACAAGTGCAGATGAGGTAACTAGTAACTGAGAAGATACTGTACTCATAATTGCTGCAATAACAGCAGCTAATAATATACCTGCAATGAACGGATGGAATAATATTTGACCTAGAACAATAAATACTGCTTCAGGATCAGCTAAGTTAAACTCTGGATTCGCATGGAAGAATGCAACACCAACTAGTGCAGTAATTACGGCACCGATTAGAGAAATTATCATCCAACCCATTCCAATACGACGTGCAGATGTGGTCTCTTTTACTGATTTAATAGCCATGAAACGAACGATAATATGTGGCTGTCCAAAATAACCTAGCCCCCACGCAAGCGAAGAAATAATACCAGTTGTTGACGCCGCTGCGAAAAAGCTTAAGAAATCAGGATCCACATCTTGGATTAAGTTTACAGTCTCTCCAACTCCTCCTAGATGGAAAATTGCCATCGTCGGTACAAGAATTAGAGCCAAGAACATCATCGTCCCTTGCACAACATCAGTAATACTAACAGCTAAGAATCCTCCTAGCAATGTATAAAGAATAGTAACCACTGCTACTACGATAAGACCAGAATGATAATTAAAGTTAAATGAGCTTTCAAAGAAAACACCACCTGCTACCATTCCTGAAGAAACATAAAATGTGAAGTAAATTAATATAACTGCGCCAGAAACAATACGTAAGATCTTCGAGTTGTTTTTAAAACGATTATCTAAATAGCTTGGAATTGTAATCGAGTTATTAGATATTTCCGTATACGTTCGTAATCTTGGTGCTACAATTAACCAATTCAACCATGCCCCTATAGCTAAACCTATCGCAATCCAACCTTCTGCAAGACCAGATAAATAAATTGCTCCTGGTAGACCCATTAGTAGCCATTGCGACATATCTGAAGCTCCAGCACTTAGTGCAGATGTAACTGGACCTAAGCTTCTACCTCCAAGCATATAATCGTCTAAGTTCGACGTTTTTCGATATGAATATAGTCCTATAGCTATCATAACTAAAAAGTATAATCCGATAGCAATAAATTGATACGTAAATTCAGACATCCTATCTCCCTTTCGTCTTTGTTTAATATATATATAACAAGCTTTCACACTTGGAATTTGTGGTACTTTCGGTACTAATCCAAAGTTGATTTGTTATTACATGTTGTCTTAAAGATGGAAAAAGGCTGAGACAGGAAGGAATTAAGAAGGGAAGGGAAATACCAGAGACTTTAGGGCAATCCCTTCAGAAACAATACAATTGTCCTTAAATTTATTTTTTCCTTTTTTTATTAACATACATCAACAACGATAGAGCAGCTACACCAGCTATAACTGGTTCTTTTTTTAGCTTGTTCCCTTTCGTATAAAAAACATCTTTTAAAACCAAGTTAATATTCTGCGGTCGCTCTGCAAGCCTCCGCATGAAATAACCAAACCAATCGCTTCCAAACGGAATGTACGTACAAAAATGATATCCTGCCTGTGCCAGTTCATTATGCATTTCAGTTCGAAAACCATAAAGCATTTGAAACTCAAAGATATCCCTAGAGATATTATGCTCATCAACAAAAGATTTTAATTCCTCAATAATATTATGATCATGAGTTGCAATGGAAGTAAATGTATTACCTAGCAGCCTTTTTTTAGCAAGTTCCATAAAATTACGATCAATATCTTCCTTTGATGGATAAGCAATTGATGCATCTTCTTTGTAGGCACCTTTCACAAGACGTATTCGTACATCCTCTAAAGCGGCTAAATCGTCCTCCGCACTATACAAATATGATTGTATTACCGTACCGACGTTGTCATACTCTTTTCGGAGCTCATTTAGAATCTCCAATGTTTTACCATAATGGATATGTTTCTCCATGTCAATATTGATAAAAATCTCAAAGCGATTTGCAACTTTTAAAATTGCATGCATATTATTTATACAAAAATCATCACCAATGTCCAAACCCAGCTGAGTTAATTTCACAGATACATGACAATCTAGTCGTTGTTCATGAATCTTATAAAGCATATCGATGATATCATCTCTTGCTTCAATTGCTTCTGATTTTTCTGTCACAAACTCTCCGAGGTTATCTAGTGTACAAGATATTCCCTCACTATTCAAATCTTTGATTATTCCGATAATACTGTCAAAATTAGTTCCCGCAACAAACTTCTCTGCACCTAAACGAAATCCATATTTCTTTGCATTTGTGTTTAACAACTTATTATTTGATAAACCTATAAAGAAATCTCGTGTTAGATTTGCCATTATTCTATCCCCTTACTTAAGAAACTAACTGCTTATTATACAAGACTGAGGTTGGGACGAAGTATATAATCTATACTCAAAAGAAACTATCCCAACCCCAAATCTATCTCAATTAAAATCGTTCGGTTACAACTTTTGCATTTAAGAAATGCTGAAGGTAATCTGGACCACCAGCTTTTGAATCTGTCCCTGACATTTTAAATCCACCGAATGGTTGATAACCTACAATTGCAGCGGTACAACCACGGTTGAAGTATAAATTCCCAACAAGAAACTCTGTTTGTGCTCGGTTTAGATTTTCGCGATTATTTGAAATAACTGCACCTGTCAATCCATATTCTGTGTTATTTGCAATATCTAGTAATTCATCAAAACTTTTCGCTTTCGAAAAAGCAACTACTGGTCCGAAAATCTCTTCTTGCATAATACGAGCTTTTGGATCTAAATCTTTGAAAATGGTTGGATGTACAAAGAATCCCTTATTATCATCTGTTTCTCCCCCAAAGACAAGTTCACCTTCTTGTTTACCAACTTCAATATAATCTTTTATCTTATCAAACTGTTTTTGATTAACTACAGACGCCATGTAAACATTATCTTCCGTTGGATTACCAACTGTAAGCGTTTTTGCAAGTTCTACTGACTTCTCAATTACTTCATCATAAACAGATTCATGAATGACAGCACGAGAACATGCAGAACATTTTTGACCGGAAAATCCAAATGCAGAATGAACAATTGATTCTGCTGCTAAGTCTAAATCTGCCGATTCATCAACGATAATCGTGTCTTTCCCACCCATTTCCGCTACAATACGTTTCAAATGAGTTTGACCATCTTGAATTTTTGTAGCACGTTCAAAGATACGAACTCCTGTTGCACGTGAACCAGTAAAGTTAATAAAATGTGTGTCTTTATGATCTACTAAATAATCACCGATTTCCGCAGGGTCTCCTGGCACAAAGTTTAGAACACCTTTTGGTAATCCTGCCTCTTCAAGTACCTCCACTAATTTATAGGCGATTACAGGTGTATTTTCAGATGGCTTTAATAGCACCGGGTTCCCTGCAACTATTGGAGCTACTGTTGTCCCACAAACAATTGCAAATGCAAAGTTCCAAGGTGGAATAACTACACCTGGTCCAAGTGGCTGATAGAAGTATTTATTATCTTCATTTGGTCGGTCCGCTAACGGTTTTCCTTTTTCAAGCTCTACCATATGGCGAGCATAATACTCTAAAAAGTCAATTCCTTCAGCAGTGTCTCCATCTGCCTGATCCCACGGCTTACCTGCATCATACGATAACCATGCAGAGAACTCATGTTTACGTCTTCTTACAATCGCTGCTGCACGATATAGGACACGTGCACGGTCCTCAGCAGACCAAGATTTCCACTCTTTAAAAGCTTCCTTCGCTGAAGTAAAAGCCTCTTCAATATGTTGTTTTGTTGCTTTGGATACATTTCCTACTACTTCATTTTTATTTGAAGGGTTTATAGATATCAACTTGTCATCGGTATAGATCTTTTCACCGTTTATAACAAGTGGATAATCTTTACCTAATTCTTCTTTAACCTTCGCTAACGCATCTTGATAATCTTTACGGTTCTCCTTCACTGTAAAGTCTGTAAATGGTTCATGTTTAAATGGTAATACCAAAATAAAAACCTCCTTGAAGAATAATTCAATAAGAGTATTTATACTCTCTACTATTTTACTAGCAAAAAAGATGCCAACTTTCAGAAATGTATTCGTTTTCATTCGTTAACCCGTTCTCCCGACTGGTTTTTCAATATTTTATTAAAAACATAATCATCTTAATCCGTGGAAAAATCAGAAATTTGTTGTATACTATATTTACAGTTTTTGTTTAGAAAATTTACACTCACCTTTACAATGGAGGAGGTTTCTCTAAATGAATGATTATTTCTTTGAGCAATTGCTAGAAGCAGAAGACGATGCAATTACAATTGTAGATACAGATAGAAGGGTATTACATTGGAATAATGCGGCAGTAGACACGTACAACATTGAGAAAACTACAATTATTGGTAAGCCGATTACAAACTTTTTTGCCTACAATGACTTGATGGTAATGAAAGTTCTAGATAGCAAACAAGCAGTACAAAATCAATACCATCGGCCAAGAAAAGATAAGCATGTAGTTGTAAATACTCTCCCCGTCTTTGATAACAATCAAGATTTAATTGGGGCCATATCTGTGGAGAGAGATATTACCCAAATTGTAAAGTTAAATGACAATTTAGAGTCTACGTCTGCAGAATTAAATGAACTGCGGCAAAAGGTTTATCCTGCAAACTCTACATCTCCATTTGTGAAGCTAAAAGGAAAAAGCAATGCATTGCAACAGATAATACAATTGGCTCGTAAGGCAGCTAGTACAAATGCAACTGCATTGATCTTAGGAGAAAGCGGAACAGGAAAAGAAGTTTGTGCAAAAGCTATACACGAAGCTAGCGATCGACGAAACCAACCTTTTATCCCCGTTAACTGTGGCGCCATACCAAGCGCTTTATTTGAAAGTGAATTATTTGGCTATGAAGGTGGGTCGTTTACTGGAGCTGAGAAGAAAGGTAAAGCAGGTAAAATTGAAATGGCTGACGGTGGCACGCTTTTTTTAGACGAGGTTGGAGAATTACCATTAGAGATGCAAGTAAAGCTATTACGAGTATTACAAGAGAATCGAATTTATCGAATTGGTGATTCACAAGGGAAACAGGTCAATGTTCGGTTTATCGCAGCAACCAATCAAAAATTAGAGCAACTAATGGATGAAAAACAATTTCGTTCCGATCTTTTTTATAGGTTAAATGTTATCCAATTAACCATGCCACCTCTTCGTGAAAGATTAGAGGACATTGAGATACTTGCAAAAAGTTTTTCTGACCAATTTGCAAAAAAATATCAAGTATTAGTACCTGAAATTTCAGAAGAGGCTTATGAATACTTAAATCAATACAAATGGCCTGGGAATATCCGTGAACTACGTAATTTAATGGAACGAATCATCATTCTTCACGAGAACTCTCTAGTCAAAAAGGAAGATATGCAACGTTATCTGCCACAAGCAACTGATTTCCAATCTAGCGAAACAAGTTCCAATCTACCATTGGAAAAAGAATTGATGGAAAAACAATTAATTGAGGCTACATTACAGCAACTAGAAGGAAATAAGTCAAAAGCAGCCGAAAAACTGGGAATATCAAGAGTAACTCTCTATCATAAAATTAAAAAATATAATATAACTGTATAATAATTCGTATATTTATTCTACTAAATTATGGTTTTCGACAATATTACCTGTTTATATGTAAGCATTTTCATCTAGGTATTTGCTACTCTTTCATTATCCCAAAAAATGAAACACATCTTTTGGGTTACAAAAAAATACTAATTTCGACAGCATTTACGAATGTTTTTCTTTATTAATTAGAAAATTTTTCTATCTAAAAAATTTTTTCCTCCTTTCAAATTAGGTCTTATGAAGGCATTTCGAAAGTAGGATATTGATTATACAATTTTATTGCATGAATATAATATCTAGTTTTGTCGAAAAGGTTTATTTTTATTTAATAATTTGAGATAATCCTATTCGTGTGAGACAAGTTATTAAAAGTAGAGGTGCAAATAAAATAATGTATACAAAAATGAAAAAAAATGATAGAGAAAGTATTCTTCTCTCAATTGTAAAAAAAAGGGATGAAATGTTACGAATTGCAGAAGAAGATGGATTATCATCTGAAAACACAATTATATGTAGTCAAGAATTAGATAATTTGTTAAATCAATTGAATGAGTATACGAATCTTTACACATAAAAAGGGGCTGTAGCTAACTGACAGCTCCTTTTTTTGTTTATTTTCCGCTCTAATGAAAAGTTCCTCTAAAAACAGATTTACGATTAATAGGTAAAAACCCAAACCACAAACACCCAATAAACATAAATGATAGTAATATGTTTTTTTGGGAGTGAAATAAATGAAATTAACTAAATTTGTAGATGAGCTTCCTATTATCCAAACTTTACATCCAACAGAAAAAAGCAATCATTTAACATATTATGAAGTGACTATGAAAGAAGGTTGGCATAAGCTTCATCGTGATTTACCATCAACAAAGCTATGGGGATATAATGGGCAATTTCCAGGACCTACCATAGAAGTTTCTGAAAGGGAAATGATACATGTTAAATGGATGAACCATTTACCACCGAAACTAATGTTACCTTTAGATACTTCGATACATCATCTGGACCAAATGCCGCAAACTAGAACGGTCACGCATGTTCATGGCAGTGTAACAAAACCAGATAGTGACGGTTATCCTGAGGCTTGGTTTACCCGCGGATTTCAAGAGACTGGTCCTGATTTTTCTCGAGAAGTATATGAGTATCCAAACAATCAACGTGCTGCTACGCTATGGTATCATGATCATGCCATGGGAATTACTCGTTTAAACGTATATGCTGGCCTTGTTGGCATGTATATTATTCGTGGTGAAGAGGAAAAAGCCTTACAGCTACCATCCGGTGACTACGAAATACCCTTAATTATCTGTGACCGAACACTTAATCCAGATGGTTCATTATTCTATCCTTCTGGACCTGATGAACCAATCCCAGGAGCACCCTCCCCTTCTATTGTCCCTGCATATTTAGGGGAAACAATACTCGTTAATGGGAAGGCTTGGCCATATATGGATGTCGAACCAAGAAAATATCGATTTAGACTAGTAAATGCCTCTAATACTCGAACATATCGGATATCCTTGAATAATGACGTACCGATATATCAAATTGGTTCTGATGGTGGACTACTACGTAAAAGTATTCCTACCCGACAATTTGTTATAGAACCAGCAGAACGTATAGATATTGTCATTGACTTTAGCGAATATAAAGGGCAGGTTATAAATATAAACAATGATTTAGGTGAGGATGCCGATCCAGATGATCAAACCAATCATATTATGCAATTTAAAGTCTACAAACCTTTAAAGAATAAAGATATAAGCAGAATTCCCAAACACTTAACGCATATACCCTCACTAAAACAAAATTCAATAAATACTATTCGAAATCTAAAACTAGTGGGATCAGAAGATAAATTCGGAAGACCGCTACTATTACTCAATAATCAATTATGGCATGATCCAATTACTGAAAAACCTCAGCTCGGTGATACAGAAATTTGGTCGATTGTAAACGTAACTAACTTTACACATCCCATTCATCTTCACCTTGTACAATTTCAAGTTCTTGACCGACAACCATTCGATTTAGAAAAATATAATGAAGATGGATCAATAATTTACACGGATGCTCCACTATCACCTGCTGAAAATGAAAAAAGTTGGAAAGATACGTTAGCAGCACCATCCGCTCACGTAACGCGCGTGATTGCCAAGTTTGAACCTTTTACAGGAGATTATGTGTGGCACTGTCATATACTAGAACATGAAGATTACGATATGATGCGGCCATTTACGATTGTAGATAAAGAAGAGGAGGAAACTTTATAATTTGAGACTTCCATCAGCGGGGGATTCATTTATCCTCAGCTGATGGTTAAAGATAAATCTATCGTGCACCTATTCTGTTTCATTATTGATACTTTTACGTTCGATTATCCGATTGTTTAAACAACGCACGAATTCCTTTACCTACATACTTTTCGTCATCGTATCTAGGAAGGATGTGCATATGCGCGTGAAAAATATGTTGTCCTGCGGTCTCCCCTGCATTCCATCCGATATTATATCCATTTGGTTGATGGTGAACATCAATCCAATTTTTTGCTTCCTTTAATAACTCATAGGTCGACTTCCACTCATCTTCCGTAAGGTCAAAGACAGTTTTTCGATGTGCTTTTGGAACTATTATCCCAGCTCCTTCTAACGGCACACCTTTTTCAGTGGCATCATTTAATTGTAAAAACAATGAATATTCATTGGATAGAATAATAGACTGTGATGGGTCAATTTCTACTTTACAAAACACACATTCATTTTCCATTTATATCCTCTCTTATCCAATCATATTTGATCAATAAAACATGTCAGCACCATGGCACCGCGATCATTTACCGGCAAAAACAGATGTGGTTTTGAACCAGCAAAATAAGCACTATCCCCTTTTTCTAAAAATTGCTTCTCGCCGTTATAGAGCAGTTCAATCTCACCTTCTAATATGTAAATAAATTCATCTTGCGAGTGCGTGTATGTCTTATCCTGACGTAGATTTCGATGTTTTGGGGTAACATGTACGATGGTAGGTTCAATGCCACTATACTTAGAACGATTAGCAAGTAACTCATATGAGTACCCCATACTTTCATCACCGACTTTTGAAGGACGATTATATTTTCGTTGAATAACTAAGTCTTGTTCTTCCTTATCATCAAGTAACCATGCTAACGGAACCTTTAAAGCATCTGAAATCTTCGATAAGGTAGCGATTGCTGATGCCGTTTGACCGTTTTCTATTTTCGATAGAAGGCTTTTGGAAATCCCACACTCATCTGCGATCTGTTGTTGTGTTTTTTTATTTCTTAGACGAACTTGCTTAATTTTATCTCCAATACTTTGCAGGTCGATGGGAACCATTCCTTCCATAATTTAATTAAAATCAATCTAATCATAATCTAGCATGGTTTACGAGTCAATCCATATTTATAGATAAAGTGAGGCTTTTCACTACTCACCACTATTTTCCCCATAATAAAACCCCAAACTGTAATACAAATGTAGTTACATTGTGTACTATAGTTTGGGGTTATTCTAGTTATAATTCGCTCATTCATCTTTAAATAGCATTATTTATGCGTTCTTTAAATAAGCTAATGATCGACTCGGCAACGTTTTATTCAATTTGTTTTGAATAAAAACACCAGCTTCTTGTAATTTCTTTTCGTCAATTCCTGTATTAATGCCAAGTCCCTCTAATAAATATAAAACATCATTTGTGGCTACATTTCCCGCGGCTCCTGGAGCATATGGACAGCCCCCTAACCCACCAATCGTACTATCAAAGCGATAAATCCCATAATGCATAGCAGTCATAATATTTGCAATTGCCATCCCTCTTGTATCATGAAAGTGCAAGATCAATTTTTCTTTTGGATAATGTTGTAACAAGAGTTCTAATAATTGCTCGACTTGCGTCGGAACCGCCGTGCCAATCGTATCACCTAACGATAAATCATCTACTCCACTCTCAATTAATTTATCACATACATCCAGCACTTTCTCCGGCGATATTTTTCCTTCATACGGACAATCAAATACAGTAGAAATATACCCCGTTACATGCTTCCCTGCTTGTTTAGCCTCCACAATAACTTTATCTAAGACCGGATACGTATCTTGTATCGATTTATTAATATTCTTCTGATTATGAGTCTCACTAGCGGACATAAATACAGAAGCACCGTCAATGCCAGCTTCTAGTGCATACTCTAAACCTTTTATATTAGGGACTAAAGCAGAATATTTAACATCTGGGTTTCTAATAATTCGCTTACCTACTTCCCTTGCATCCGATAAAGCTGGAATCATTTTTGGATTAACAAACGATGAATATTCGATCTCTTTTATCCCTGAAGTAGACAACATATTAATCCAATTTACTTTATCTTCTGTTGTTATCCACGACTTTTCATTTTGAAGTCCGTCTCTTGGACCTACTTCTTTTAATTGGACATAAGATGGTAATGAACGCATTGGTTCTCCCCCACTTCATTTTTTGAATCCGCTTACAATAGGTTATACTTAAGTAATTTTATGGTTCGAATTTATTTCATCATAATAAGGTAAATCACATATTTCAATTGTGTTTCCTTTCATTCAACTTTGTTGAATACAGTATATAATAAATATTCTTACAATGTCAATCCACATAAAGCACAATTTGATACTCTAACAATTACTGTTTTCACCATACTTACCTTTATTCACTATGCCTTGTAACCTGTATATTACAGCCAATTATTTGTTTTGTTATGAAAAAAACCTTAAGGATGTTTAGTCGAACACCTTAAGGTTTCTTATTGCATTATATGAATATATTATTCTTTCGTCTCTTCTTTCTTCTCCATAATAAAATTAATACGAGCACTAATATTGCTGCAACTACTCCAATTCCAATATAGAGATATACAGAGCTTTGACTATCTTCTTGATTTTCGTTCTCAACTTGATTGTTTTTCATCATTGTCGGTTGTTTCTTTTCAACATTATCCAGTTGGAATTCCTTCAGTAATTCTCCGTTATCCTCAATTACAAGTTTACCATCTTCTTTAATTTCTTCTTCTACTTTTGATCCTTCTTCATGAACATAAGTTAAATCTTCACTATTTTTAAATTGCTTGCCATTTGTCATAAAGGAAGTGCCTTCATCAATTGTAAATGGTTCGTAATGTTCAAACCCATAATCCAATAACTCAACTGTATCTTCATAAGATTGTTCAGAAAGTGGCGTCTTCAAAGTTACAGCAATTAAATTCATCCCGTCTTGTTCTGCAGTTGTAACAAGAGTAAAACCAGACCGGGACACATATCCATTTTTTCCTCCGGTTACTCCATCATAAGGTATTTCACCTTTCACCATTCGATGATGATTTAAAATCGTTGTTTCCCATGTTTTACTTTCCCAATCCACGGATTTCATTCCAAATAACTTTACAAATTTTTCATTTTGCATAGCATATTTCGTTATTTTTGCAAGATCCTCAGCCGTTGTATAATGATTATCATCAAATAAACCATGCGGATTATCAAAATTCGTATTTTCTATCCCAGCTTTTTCCTCAAAAAACTCGGTCATTTCTTTTGAGAATTCACGAACACTGCCATTCATATGTTCTGCGATCGCTACA